>DASQPH010000151.1:0-62258 GCA_035644055.1 Chthoniobacterales bacterium | reverse complement strand
GAGATTATCCGGCAGGAAAAACGCGCCTCGACTTCGTTGCTCCAGCGGCGGCTCCGGCTCGGTTATACGCGGGCGGCGCGGATCGTTGATATTCTGGAACAGCGCGGCATATTGGGGCCGGGCGAGGGCGCGAAGCCGCGCGAGATTCTCGTCGACCTCGACGCCGCGGTTTAGCCGGCGCAACGTTTCTCAATTTTCATGGAAGGTCTTGGCAAAAAATTACAGGAGGCGCGCCTCGCCCGCGGCCTCACCCTCGACGAAGCAGGCCGGATGACGAAGATCCGTCCCGCCCAGCTCCGGGAAATCGAGAACGAAGATTTTTCGCAGTTCCCGAGCCTCACTTACGCGAAAGGGTTCCTCCTGATTTACGGCAAGTTCCTCGACGTCGATGTTTCGCCGTACCTGGAAGCGTTCGAAACCTCGGAGACGTTGACGACCGACGGCTATTCCTATTTGCAGGAAGCGGCGGAACCCGAGCCGATCCGGCCGGTAAAAGTACGACGACGAAGTGTGCCGGTGAGCAGTGGCGGCGGTCGCAGTTCGTTTGTGCCGCTGATCATCGGCATCATCGTCCTCGTCGTCGGATTCACGGTGATGAAATGGCTTCTCCAAATGCAGCGGCTCAAGCCACGGCCGACGCCGCCACCCGGCACTTCGCCGATCGCGACCGCGACGGCTTCCGACAAGATCATCGCGCCGCATGCGCAACCAGTGGAAAGCACAACGCCGCCGCCCGCGCCAACCGAGGCGCCGACCGCTACAGAAACAGTTGTTCCGACGATTACTCCAGCGGTGCTTGTCGCGCCGCCGGCGGAACCCGAAGTGCGCCGCGCCGAACCGGTGCATCCGCAAGATGCCGCTCAAATTCCTACGCCGAGTCCTTCACCAAAACGCTCGCCTCGTCCGCCACGTCCCACGCCGTCCCCGCGCTTGAGCCCGACCGCAACCGCTCGGCCGCGCTAGTTAAACCATTTCGAATGTCGACGAGTCGCGTAACGCCATCTTCTGTAGCGGCGGTCTATGACCGCCGAAGAACCAACGTGGAAACGGAGAACGGCGGTCATAGATCGCCGCTACCGGGACGACCAAAGGTCGGCATGATCAGCCTCGGTTGTGCGAAGAACCTCGTCGATGCCGAGATCATGCTCGGCAGCGTTTTGAAGAGCGGAATGCAAATCACGGCGAGCGCGGACGACGCCGATGTGCTGGTGGTGAACACCTGCGCGTTCATCGATTCAGCCAAGGAAGAATCGATCGAGGCGATTCTCGAAGCGCACCAACAGCGCGGACTGGGCAAACGCGCGGGACAAAAACTGATCGTGAGCGGCTGCATGTCGCAACGCTTCTCGCGCGAGCTGCGCGAGGCGTTGCCGGAAGTGGACGCGTTCGTCGGCCTCGATCAAGTGAGCGAGCTGGGACCGATCGTTGAGCGCGTCCTGCGCGCGGGAGACGATCGCGGTTATTCCTTCGTCACCGAGCGGCCGACTTACATTCCAAATTACGACACGCCGCGGTTCCGTTTAACGCCTGCGCACAGCGCGTATCTGAAAATCGCGGAAGGATGCAATCATCCGTGCAGCTTCTGCGTCATCCCGCAAATGCGCGGACGGCATCGCAGCCGGCAGCCGTCTTCGGTTCTCGCCGAAATTCGCGCGCTCGTGGCCGAAGGCGTGAAGGAGATCAATCTGATCAGCCAGGACACGACTTATTACGGAATGGATTTGTGGTCCGAAAAAGCCGGGCCACGCCAGCCGGTGGATTCCTCGCGCGGGCCGACGCTTTCCGCGCTGCTGCGCGAGATTCAAAAAATCGAAGGCGAATTTTGGGTGCGCCTTCTCTACACCCATCCGGCCCATTGGAGCGATGAGCTGATCGCGACGATCGCGGATTGCGACAAAGTCGCGCGCTACATCGACATGCCGCTGCAACACATCGAAGAAGGAATGCTTGCGCGGATGCGGCGGGAGACGAGTCGGGCGCATATCGAGGAATTAATTACGCGTTTGCGCGCTGGAATTCCGGGCGTTGCGTTGCGGACGACCTTCATCGTGGGGTTCCCCGGCGAAAGCGAGGATGCGTTCGCGTCATTGCTGGAATTCATCGAGCGGACGCGGTTCGAGCGGCTCGGCGTTTTCAAATACTCGCAGGAGGAAGGGTCGCGGGCGGCGAAGATGCCGGAGCAGATTCCGGCGCGAACCAAGAACGAGCGCTACCGGCACGCGATGACGTTGCAGCAACGGATCGCCCGCGAGGTTGCAGCCGAAAAAGTGGGCCGTGAGTTGCGATTGCTCGTCGATCAGCCGCTCGTCGCGCGCACGCAAGCAGACGCCCCCGATATCGACACACGGGTGATTCTTGTCGAACCGGCGGCCGTTGGAGAGTTTACGACGCGCCGCATCACCGGCAGTCGCGGTTACGATCTGCTCGCGTAAGGTAGGGACGCCGCGCTGCGGCGTCCGCGGAGCAATTCGAAGACGGCTTCGGACGGCGCAGCGCGCCGTCCCTACCATTTCAATTTAACAAGTGACAGCAGCCGGACGTTTGTGCGATTTTCTTTACGCACGCTGATCGTTCATGGCTGAACCAAAAAAAGAAACTGTTCGGATCGCGCTGCCCCCACGGCCAGAGCAGGCGGGCTCTGCTCCAAGCATCGCTAAAGGCGAAACCACGCGCATTGTCCTGCCGACTCGCACACCGGTGACACCGATCCGCCGGCCGCCAACAATTACGCCGCTGCCGGCCGCCGAAACGACCGCGGACACGCCCACGCCCACGATTTTGCGCCGTCCGCCGGCGATCACCCCGGCCACTTCGCCGCTTCTCCAACCGCTGCCAAAGCCGCCGGGGGATAGAGACGAAATTGCAGCTGTTCCGCCGACTGAAATCCCATCGGTCCATCGCGGTCCGAAAAAGGAAACCGCGCGCATTAGCATTCTGCCGAAGCCCGCTGCAACGCCCGCGCCGGCCATTAACATGACGAAAACCCAGCCATTGCTGGTTCATCCGCCGGCGACCGGTGTCCAGGCCGCGCCGGTCATCATCACTTCAAAGCCACTGGCGCCGCTCGACACCATCCCGCGCCCGCTTTGCTGGGCGGTTCTCGGGATTTCCGCGCTCATTTTTCTAATTCAAATTTGGAATTACGTCGTATCGTAAGGGATGGATAATCCGCTCAACCTCGACGATTCAAATTTTGACAAGGAAGTGACCCAAAGCGCGCAGCCGGTCCTGGTGGATTTCTGGGCCGAATGGTGCGGCCCGTGCAAAATGATCGCGCCGCTCATCGATGAGATCGCGAAGGAAAAAGCCGGCTCAGTGAAAGTAGCGAAGGTTAACGTCGACGAGAACCAGAGTCTCTCGATGAAGTACAATGTGCGCGCGATCCCCGCGCTCCTCTTTTTCAAGAACGGCCAGCTCCGCGACCAGGTGATCGGGATGACGAGCAAGAAGGATTTGCTCGGGCGGCTGGAAGCACTCGCGTAACGCGAGTGCCGAAAGCTCCAAATCCCAAGCACCAAGCTCCAGAGAAGCTCCAAACATTAAGCTCCAAGGGCGCCGTCGCTGGCCGAATTCTTTTTGGTGCTTGGAGCTTGGAATTTGGAGCTTTCGAAGATGCGCCCGGCGCGGCTCGAACGCGCAACCTACAGCTTCGGAGGCTGTCACTCTATCCAGTTGAGCTACGGGCGCAGTGTGAGCTGTGGAGTATAGAGAGCGGTCCTAAAAGCTCAACCAGACCGGCGACAGCCTCATGCTCCTAATCCTGATCGTGCTCATGATCCTGATCTTTCCCGCAAGATCAGGAGCAGGATCAGGATCATGAGCAGGAATGAAATTTGCAATTTGCCGTCGCCCGATTAACAGTTCCGCCCCGCCAGCGACCCCCTTGGAGGACGTATTATGAACAGGATCATCGACGCTATTGAAAAGGAACAGTTCAAGACCGACGCCACGAAGTTCAAGATCGGCGACGGCGTTCGCGTGCACACCCGGGTGGTGGAGGGCGACAAGGAACGGATCCAGATTTTTGCTGGCATCGTGATCGGACGCAAAGGGCGCGGATTGAACGAGACTTTTACCGTTCGCCGAATTTCCTATGGCGAAGGCGTCGAACGCGTGTTCCCGGTTCATTCCCCGCGCATCGCTAAAGTCGAAGTGGAGAAGGAAGGCCGCGCCCGTCGCGCGAAGCTGAATTATCTCCGCACCCGCAAGGGCAAGGAAGCGACCGCGGTCCGCGAGTAAAGACAAACGCGGAAAAGCTGAAATCATTTCGGCATTTCAGTTTTTCAGCTTTTCAGTATTTTCCCCCCGGGATGTATCGCCGCTGCGGATTCCGGCATGAACGCAAATTGCGTGCGCTCGGAATTTCCACGATCGCCGGCATTGATGAAGCGGGGCGCGGCGCACTGGCCGGCCCTGTCGTAGCAGCAGCGGTTATTCTTCCGGAAAAATTCCGGCACAAAAAGCTGAACGATTCGAAGCAGCTGTTGCCGGAGAAACGCGAAGAGATTTATCACGATCTGATCGCGAACGATGCCATTGCGTGGGCGGTCGGCATCGTTGATTCCATCGAGATCGACACGATCAATATTCTGCGCGCGACCCACAAAGCGATGCGCGCGGCCATCGCCGCTTTGGTTATTCAGCCGGAACACGTCCTCATCGACGGGTTGCCCGTGTTCCCCTTCCCGTTTCCGCAAACGGCGATCATCGACGGCGATTGCTACAGCCTCACGATCGCGGCCGCGAGTGTGATCGCGAAAGTGACGCGCGATGCGATTATGCGCGACTTCTGCGCCCGTTTCCCGGAGTATTGCTTCAGCCAACACAAAGGTTACGGCACCGAACTCCACCTCCTGAAACTCCATGAGCACGGGCCTTGTCCGATACATCGCCGATCTTTCGAGCCGGTGGCGCAGCCGCTCTTCGACTTCGCCGCCCCGACATCTGCGGCTTGGCAAACGCGGGGAGAACCTGGCCTGCCAGTTCCTGAAGAGGAACGGTTACAAAATTCTGTATCGTAATTTCAAGGGCCGGACCGGCGGTGAGATCGACGTCATCTGCCGGGATCGCGACACGCTCGTGTTCGTCGAAGTGAAAACGCGGACGCGCGAAGATTTCGGCCGGCCGCTGGAGGCGGTGAATCGCGAAAAGCGGAACCGAATCGCGCGCGGCGGTTTGGCGTGGCTGCGATTGCTCGATGATCCGGACATCCTGTTTCGGTTCGATGTCGTTGAAGTGATTATCGCGGAAGACGCCGCGCCGCGGCTCGGGATTTTGCAAAACGCGTTCTCGCTTCCCGAGTCGTATAGATATTAGCCGCGTGAATAACAGATCGACGTCAAGGAGCGGCGGTTTACAAACCGCCGACGGATTCAGAGGGCGGTTTGGAAAGCGCCCTTCCTTGGTTGCGCTCATCGTCCTCACAGGGGCGAGCACGCTGTTTTCCGAAACACCAATCGCTCCGACGAACGCCGATTGGAAAGCCGACGCGCCCGGTGTTCGGCACAAATTCACGGTTGAGGATTTGCCCGCGCCGTTCGCGACCGAATCGGTCGACAACGGCCCGCGCGAAGTTCGTCCGCCGGCCGGCGCGCAACCGAAAGTGCCGCCTGGCTTCAAGATTGAGCAATACGCGAGCGGGTTTTCGTATCCGCGCTATCTCGTCGCTGCTCCGAACGGCGATATCTTCGTGACCGAGAGCAATCAGGGCAGCATCAAAGTTTTGCGCGATAGCGACGGCGACGGAAAACCAGATCTAACGGAAACGTTCGCAAGTTCCGGCCTGAACAAGCCATTCGGACTCGCGTTCTACCCACCTGGACCCGACCCGCAGTTTCTCTACATCGCGAATACAAATGGCATCGTCCGGTTTCCGTATCACAACGGCGATACCAAGGCGCGCGGTCCGGTTGAAAAACTAAGCGCCGAGCTTTCCGGCGGCGGATTGCTGCGCGGCGGCGGGCATTGGACGCGCGACGTCGCGTTCTCGCCGGACGGAAAGAAGATGTACGTTTCGATCGGTTCGTTTTCGAATGTATCGGACAACGCGGCGGAAGCGGATCGCGCGCGGATCTTTGAGTTCAGTCCGGACGGGACCGGCCAAAGTGTCTTCGCCTGGGGAATCCGGAATGCGGTCGGGATCAAGTTTCGTCCAGGAACGAACGAGCTTTGGATGAGCACGAACGAACGCGATGAGCTCGGCGATGATCTGGTGCCGGATTACATCAGCCACGTCGAGCGCAGCGGATTCTACGGCTGGCCGTGGTTCTACATGGGGAATCACCAGGATCCGCGGCACAAGGGAAAGCATCCGGAATTAGCCGCCAAAGTTCTGGTGCCCGATGTGTTGGTCCAGAGTCATTCCGCGACCTTGAATCTTTGCTTTTACGATGGCTCGCAATTTCCGGCCGAATACAAGGGCGATATTTTCGCCGCGTTTCACGGATCGTGGAACCGCGCGAAGCGGACGGGTTACAAAATTGTGCGGGTGCCGTTCGATAAAGCTACCGGCAAACCGCGCCGCGATTACGAAGATTTCGTGACCGGTTTCGTGACGCCGGATGGAAATGTGTGGAGCCGGCCGGTTGGGATTGCCGTCGCGAAAGATGGCAGTCTTCTCTTCAGCGAGGACGCGAACAAAACGATCTGGCGGGTGAGTTACGTTGGGAAGTAGTTAAACGAGCAATTCGTAGGAGAGAATGCTCAGGCAGTAGATTGACGCGGTTTCAACGCGAAGAACGATCGGGCCCAACGTGATCGGGCGACAGCCGTGGCTGCGCGCGAGCGACAGTTCGGCGGGAGTGAAATCGCCTTCGGGACCGACCAGCATCAGAACGGTCGATGGTCGATCGCCATGTTCGGCGAAATATTCCGCCAGGATTTTCTTGAGATGGACGGCGTCGGATTGGAGCGAGCCGATCAGTTGAAGATCGAAGCGACGGGGATGCTGAAAGAACTGCGACATCGTTTGCGGAACGTGAACCTGCGGCAGCCAGTTTTGGCCAGATTGCTTCGCCGCTTCGATCGCAACGGTTTGCCATTTCGCTTGCTTCGACGCCGCGCTTTCCTCGTCGAGACGAACAACCGTGCGATCGGAAGTGATCGGCGCGATTTCGGCGGCGCCAATCTCGACGGCTTTCTGCACGATGAGGTCCATGTTTTTCCCTTTCGGAATCGCCTGGCCCAGCGTGATCTGGCAGCGCAGGGGCGGTGTCTGGGCTTGGTGAATTTTGCGGAGCTGAATGTCGGTGGAATCCGCGGAGACGATTTCGCCCGTCAACTCCCGGCCGCGGCCGTCGAAGACCACGACCTTATCGCCGCAGTCAAGACGCAGGACATTTCGGCAGTGGTGCGCTTCGGGGCCGGTCAAGATGAGCGCACCGGCGTTCCATCGTTCCGGCGCGAGATAAAAACGGTGCATCGGAAAAGAATAACCGCGGATGACACGGATTTAAACGGATGAAGATTCAGATCTGATCTTCGTCCATCCGCGTCCTCCGCGTAATCCGCGGTTCAAATCAGCGAAAAAATTCGCGGGCACGCTCGAAGAAGCTTTTATGCAGGGGCGTGTTTTCCTCGCCGCAGAGCGAAGCGAATTCCTCCAGCTTCTGACGTTGCTCATGGTTGAGGCGCGACGGCACCTCGACCAGCAACCGCGCGAAGAGATCACCGCGATCGCGCGCATTCACATTGGCGACACCTTTCCCGCGAAGTTTGAAAACCTGGCCGCTTTGGGTTCCGGCTGGGATCTTGAGGTTGGCTTTGCCCTCGAGAGTCGGCACGGGAATTTCGCCGCCAAGCGCCGCGAGAGTAAACGAAATCGGCACTTCGCAATAGAGGTTGTCGTCTTCGCGCTGAAAAATCGGGTGCTCCTTGATGTGGATGACGACGTAGAGATCGCCGGCGGGCCCGCCCCGGATTCCCGCTTCGCCGTTGCCGGATGAGCGCAAACGCGATCCGTCCGCGATCCCGGCTGGGATTTTCAACTGGATGCGGCTGGTGTTTTCGGCGCGCCCTTCCCCATCGCAGGCGCGACACGGTTTCTCGATGATCTGACCGACACCGCGGCAACGCGGACAGGTTTGCGACACCTGGAAAAAACCGCGCGAGCTGATGACCTGGCCGCGGCCGCCGCAGCTCGGGCAATTGATCGTGCGCGAGCCGGGCTCGGCGCCTTTGCCGGCGCACTTCGCGCAGGTGTCGAGCTTTCGGACTTCGATTTCTTTGTCGACGCCGAAGGCCGCTTCTTCGAGCGTGATTTGCATGTCGTAACGCAAATCCGAACCGCGCTGCCGGCCTTCGCGATCGGTCGTGGCGCCGCCACCAAAAAAACTTTCGAAAATTCCGCCGCCGGCGCCGCTGAAAACTTCCCGGAAAATATCGAATGGATCGTGAAACCCGCCGCCACGTCCCATGCCCTGAGTGAAGGCAGCGTGGCCGAACCGATCGTAGGCCGCACGCTTATCGGCATCCATGAGGACGTCGTAGGCTTCGCCGAGTTCCTTGAACTTTTCTTCCGCGTGCGGGTCGTCCGGATTTTTGTCGGGATGGTATTTGACCGCGAGCTTGCGGTACGAACGCTTCACTTCCTCCTCGCTCGCGGTGCGCGAGACGGAGAGCACTTCGTAGTAATCGCGCTTTTCAGTCGGCATGGTCTTCAATTCGTAATCGTGCTCGTGCTCGTGCTCGTGCTCATGCTCGAATTCAAAACGCCAGAAAGCAAAGGTCGATCACGAGCAGGAGCACGAGCACGATTACGATTTATTCCGCCGGCCCACTCGAAACGACAACGCTCGACGGCCGCAGAAGTCGATCCTTGAGCTTATAACCGCGGCGCATCTGGCGAATGACGGTGCCTTCCGCAACTTTATCGCTGGGCTCGTGCGCGATCGCTTCATGCAGGTTCGGATCGAACTTTCGCCCGGCCGCGTCGATCGGTTGGAGACCGCTGTCCGCGAGAAAATCCAGGAGCTGCTTGAACACCATGCTCATTCCCGAAAAGACCGGCGACTTCTCGCCTTCGGCGCGGGCTGCTTCCAGGCCGAGCTCGAAATTATCGACAATGGCGATCAGTTTCTCGAGCAACGAGCTGTTGGCGTATTTGATCGCTTCCTCTTTTTCGCGAGCGGCGCGCTTTTTGTAATTTTCGAAGTCGGCCTGGCTGCGGAGCGCGAGATCGCGGAACCGATCCAGGTCCGCCTGCAAACCGTCGGTATCGTCCTCCGGCTGCGCGTTCTCGGGTGGCGCCGGCGAATCTTTTTCCTCCGCTTCGGGTTCAGTTACCGGAATTTTTTTCATGTCTTGCGAATAGCAATCAAAGTGATGTCGTCGTTTTGCGGCTGCGCTCCCACGAAGTCGCGAAGCTCGTCAATGATCCGCGTGATAATCGCAGGTGCCCCCTCCGGCGCGCTCGTTCGCACGCATTCGATCATCCGGTCCGGGCCAAACTCGTCTCCGTTCGCGTCCAGCGCTTCGGTGACGCCATCGGTGTAAAAAAGCAGGCAATCGTTCCGTTTGAGCGAGAGGGGAAAGTCGCCCGTAATCCTATCGAACACGCTTCCACTGTCAATTCCGACGACCATTCCCGGCGGCTTCACCGGCACCGCAGTTTTCGTTTCGGAATTGAAAAGAATCGGCGCGTCGTGCCCGGCGCGGGAGAGCGTCACCGTGCCGTCCGCGTGGTCGAGAATCGCGTAGGCCATGCTGATGAACATGTCTTCCTTGATGTCGGGATAGAGCTGGCGGTTCACCTTTTGCAAGACGTCGGCCGGCGACGGATTACCGGTCGCCTGGCTGCGCAACACGCTCCGGCAAATCGCCATGATGATCGAGGCCGGCACGCCTTTGCCGGAAACGTCCGCGATCGCGACGCCGAGCCTGGCGTTGTCGACCTCCAGGTAATCGAAGTAATCGCCGCTGACGTGGCGCGCGGGAATATTGATGCCGCTGATTTCAAATCCCGGGATGACCGGCGCTTCGCTCGGCAAGAGGATGCGCTGGATGTCGCGCGCGATTTCGAGGTCGTGATCGAGCCGCTTCTTTTCGTTTGCTTCCGAGTAGATGATCGCGTTGTAGAGCGCGAACGCCGATTGCTCCGCGATCGATTTGA
This sequence comes from Chthoniobacterales bacterium, assembly GCA_035644055.1. Taxonomy (GTDB): domain Bacteria; phylum Verrucomicrobiota; class Verrucomicrobiia; order Chthoniobacterales; family UBA10450; genus AV80. The sequence goes on along the minus strand of DASQPH010000151.1, from coordinate 52,150 downwards.
AGACAACGAAATCGCTTTGGGTGAATGACGGATGCGATGGGCCGTTGCCGAGCGCGAGCACGCCCATGTTTTGCTTTCCATAGAGCAGCGGAGTTACCATCACCGAAGCAGCGCCTAACGACGTCCCGCGCAGTCCCGCCAGCTCCGGCGCATTCGCCAGATCAGTGAGCAATACCGGCTCGCGCGTTTGCCAGACGCGCCCAATGATTCCCTCGCCCGGCGCAATCGCGTGCAGCCGCAGATAACTTTCCAGCGCCGCCGGATTCGAGGCCGCCTGTTGCAGGATGGGCGTCGGCACATCGATGAACGGCGGGCAACCCTTTGAAATAAAAGCCGGCGCAAGTTTTCCGCCGGCGCGCTCCATCATGTAAAGCGCGCCGCCCTGGGCATCGAGGACGCGGGCCGCGCCTTCCACAATCAACCGATGCAGATCCGCCGCGCGGATCGTTTCGGTAAACGCTTCCCCTAGCCCGTGGAGAAAATCGAAGACGAGCGTTTCCTCGATCTGAATTTCTTCCTTCGAGCGTTCGAGCTGGCGAATGCGAACGCGCTGCTGCCACCAGGTGAAGGCCCAGGCCGCGAGCGACGCGATGAGCAGGCCGAGGAAAACGATTGGCCACATGCGCCGCGGAGGGGATCAGTTCGACGGCGTCTCGTGGTGGAGGTCTTGTTTCAGATAATCGAGGACGTCTTTGAAACGAGAGATGTTCTCCGGCGCGGCTTCGCAGAGTGCTTCGTGCGCATGGAGCATGTCGGCGTTGACTTGCTTTTTTTGTTCCGCCACCGATCCGTTGGCCTTGTCACGCTGGAGCAACTCGCATTGCGGAGCAGCATTGCCGTTGCTGTGAATGTCGAAAATCTGATCGAGCCCGAGGCCCATCAGCAGATTTCGGCTGCGCTCGCCACAATGAACGACGTGCAGATGTCCGTGCCCTAATTCTTTCAGGCGCAACGCCACGCCTGCCATCGTGCCCATGAACGTGGAATCCATCATGACGCAGTTCTCGAGATCCACCACGAACTCGCGGTAGCCACGATTGACCATCTCCCGGGTAAACTCCTTGAGGTTGCCGCTGTTGAGGAAGCTTCCCTTGCCCTCGACCTTCACCCAAACGGCATCGCCGTTTACCCCGACCTGGATTGACGACTGCACTGCGATGGAAAATTACAGGGTTACGGGGGGTAATGTCAACCGGGGTAGCTATTCCCAAAGGTAAGACCGGTTCTCCGCCACGATCTTGCCGTTCTCGATCAACAAACAACGCCAGGCCGTGACCCGGCCGTCCTGGAAATAATCGTCGCCGATAATGGCGAATTCCGTTTTGTTGTTTTTCGTCGCGTTCGAGTAGGAAACCTCACGAGCCTGGACGAACGAGCGCAGCTTTTCCTGGCGATATTCCAGGCGCACCGTGACGTTCGCCGGTCGTTTTACGCGCCAGAAAAAATCGAGGTAGTTGCCGTAACGCTGGTTCTTGTCCGCCTGGGAGACCGCGCCGTAGAGCCGATAGGTGCGCTCGAAGCCAAGGGACGCTTCGGCGATCCCCGCGGTTGGATTATTCGGATTAACTGCGCCGGAGAGAGCCTGGGTAATAGATTTTTTCGCCTTGGGAGGATTCGGGTCCAGGTAAAACAGTTTGGTTTTCCGGAACTGGAAATCGTCGTTCAGCGCCACCGGGAGCTTGTCGACCTTCGTCAGAACTTTCGCCGGCGGTTGGCCCGCCGCCCAGGCGTTCGTAGCCAGGAGAATCGCGAGGATGGAAACCGCCATCGTTTTCACGGACTAAGCAAACGGGAACAGGCGCGAGATGTCAAAGCGGACGTAGCCGGGTAGATTTCGGATGTGATTGAAGTGCGATACGAACGCGGCGTTTATCTGCCGAATGAAGACATCTGGCTCGATCCGTGGGATGCGAAGCCATTCGCCTTCGTCTCTCACGCCCACAGCGATCACATCGCGCCGCACGACGAAATCATCGTGTCCGAACGCACAGCGCGTCTGATGCAGGCGCGGATGCCGGGCGAACGCCGTGAGCACGTTCTAAATTTCGGCGAGAAACAAACGATTCGCAGCCTCGACATCACGCTGATTCCGGCGGGCCACATCTTTGGGTCGGCGCAATTTTTCCTGGAAACGAAGGACGGCTCGCTCCTTTACACCGGCGACTTCAAGTTGCGGCCGGGACGTTCGGCCGAGCCGGCGGAATGGCGACAGGCGCAAACTCTGGTCATGGAGACCACGTTCGGTCTGCCGCGTTATCGTTTCCCACCCACCGAACAAACCGTCGGGCAAATCGTGGCTTTTTGCCGTGACGCTCTCGACACCGACGCGGTTCCGGTCCTGCTCGGCTATTCGTTAGGCAAAGCGCAGGAGATTCTTTGCGCGCTTTCTGACGCCGGCCTCAAGCCGATGCTGCACGGCTCCGTCCACCAGATGACGCGCATTTACGAGCAGTTCGGCCAATCGTTTTGCGACTACGAACGCTACAACGCAAATCAGGTCGCCGGCAAAGTCCTGATTTGTCCGCCGAGCGTGAACCGCTCGCGCATGCTTGAAAAAATCAAAAACAAACGCGTGGCGATGATCAGCGGATGGGCGGTCGATCCGAATGCGATTTATCGGTATCAGGTCGACGCCGCGTTTCCATTGTCCGATCACGCGGATTACACGGACCTGTTACGTTACGTCGAGCTGGTGCAACCGGAGCGCGTGCTGACATTGCATGGATTCGCGGCGGAGTTCGCGCGGGATTTGCGAGAGCGCGGCCTCGAAGCGTGGGCGTTGAGCCAAGAGAACCAGATGGAGCTGAGTCTCCAGTCCGGGCAGCGCACGCGCCCTCGCGTGCCCTTTGCCGCGCCGTCGCGGCAAAGCGGGGAGGAAGTTCGCGAAGGCGAGGGCGCCTTCGCCAGCACGCGAGGCGCGTGCGGTCCCCAATCTGAGTTTCACGCGTTTGGGGAAGTCGGAGAAGCGATCGCCGCGACGCCGGCGAAGTTGGAAAAGATACGGCTGCTTTCAGAATATTTGCGAGGGCTGAACCCTGAAGAGCTCGCGATCGCGACGACTTACTTCACCGGAAAACCGTTTTCGCAAAACGATCTGCGCACGGTTCAGGCGGGTTGGGCGGTGATCCACCGCGCGCTGATGGCTGCGGCGAAACTTGCCGAGCCCGAGTTTCGCCAAATCGCGATGTCGCATGGCGATGCGGGCAAGACAGCGCTCGATTCGCTCGAAGGCCGGACGGCGCCGGAACCGTTTTCGCTCGCGGAATCGCGAAAGCTTTTCGAAGCGCTTCACAAAACGCGCGGACCATTAGGCAAAACGGAACTTCTTCAGAAACGCTTCGCTCGGTTGTCGGCGCGCGAAGGCCAGTACGTCGTGAAAATTCTCACCGGCGACCTGCGGATTGGATTGCGAGAAGGACTCGTCGAGGAAGCGATTGCCGCCGCCTTCGCCGCGCCGTTGGATGAAGTAAAGGAAGCGAACATGCTGCTCGGCGATCTCGGCGCAGTCGCTGTTCTCGCATCGAAAGGCGAGCTGCATCGAGCCGAGCTTTCGTTGTTTCGTCCAATCAAAAGCATGCTCGCGAGTCCCGAGCCGACAGCGGAAGCGATTTGGTCGCGGTTCGAAAGCGCACCGGTTGTTTACGTCGAAGACAAGTTTGACGGCATTCGCGCGCAACTGCATCGCGGCAACAATCGCGTGGAAATATTTTCGCGCGACCTGCGGCGGATGACTGACCAATTCCCCGAGCTGGCCGATCACGCTCGCCAATTCGACGCCGAAGTAATTCTCGACGGGGAAATCATGGCGTTCGAGCACGGGAAAAAACTGACCTTTTTCGACCTGCAAAAACGATTGGGCCGAAAACATGAAGGCGCCGATTTGTTCGCGACCGCGTCCGCCGACGTGCCGGTCGTTTTCGTCGCGTTCGATTTACTTTGGCTTAACGGCGAATCTTTTTTGCGCCGGCCGTTGCGGGAACGACGCGAAGCATTACGCGGCCTGAAACTGCCGACCGGTTTCCAGCTCGCCGAAATTTATCCGGCCCATTCCGCCGACGAAATCGAAACCGCCTTTCAACAGGCGCGCCGCCGATTCAACGAAGGCTTAATGGTGAAGGATCCCGAAAGCATTTATTCGCCCGGCCGCCGTGGAATGTTCTGGTTCAAGCTCAAAAAAGAGCTGGCGACACTCGACGTCGTCGTCATCGCGGCGGAACTTGGTCACGGCAAGCGCAATCATGTCCTGAGCGATTACACGTTCGCCGTCCGCGACGAAACGACTGGCGAATTGCTGACCATCGGCAAGGCCTACAGCGGATTGACCGATGTCGAGATCGCCGAGTTGACCGAGCATTTCAAAAAGCAAACCATCGCGAATCACGGCCGTTATCGCGAAGTGAAACCGGACACCGTTTTGGAGATCGCGTTCGATTCCATTCAGCCGAGCACCCGGCATGAGAGCGGTCTCGCGCTGCGTTTCCCGCGGATCAAAGCGATCCGGCGCGATAAAACAGTCGACGCGATCGATACGCTCGCCTACGCACGGTCGCTTATGAACGACCGCGTGCCGAAATGATTTAGTTAGGCGGCGTCGAGGGCGCTGGTGTCGGCGTTCCGCTCTCAGTGGGACCGGGCCGAGGCGACTTGCGATTTTTTTGCCGCTCGTCCGCAGGCGGGGATTGTGCGGTCGCCGGTGTCTGGGCTTGTGCCGGGGGTGTCGCCACCGGCGGAGGAGTCATGCGCGGCGGCATCGTTCGCCGTGGAACGTCCTTTGGCATCGGCGGTCGCGCGGTATCGGACGTTTCAGGTGCAACGCTCGGGGTCGGAAGCGTTGGACGGGGCGAAATTGGCGGACGCTTGACCGGTGTAAAGGTCGGCAATGGTTTCGACGAAGGTTCCGTTGCAGCCGACGGCGTCATAGTTGGCACAGGCGTGTTCAAGGCCGGCGGCGCAGTTCGACGCGGAACCATCGGCACTGACGCTTTCGCCGCCGGCGTTGGGCTAATCCGAACCGGAATCGACGGCGACGGACGAGTTCTCGGCGTCATTGAAACCGCAGGTGTAGGGCTGGCCGCGGTAGTCTCAGCCGCAGTGGGCGATGCTGCTGGCGACGGAGCCATCGTCGGCGCAACGCTCGGCGATCTGCGCGCACGCGGTGACGGGGAAGCGGCGGGGCTTGTCGTCGCAGAAGCGGCTGAAGGTGGCGTTGCGCTGCCAGCGGGGGCGATTGTGGCCGTGGCGGCAGCGGTCGCCTCTGGTGTCGTCGACGCTGCAGAAGTTGGACCGGCTTCCGACGGCGGCACGAATCTCTTCGGTGGCGCATTTGGCGGCGGCGTCGCTTCCGTCTTGATCTTCGTGCGCGCGCGCTCGGCCGCGGATCGATCGGAAACGGAGGTCCAGCCGTTGTCGACGTTCACTTCCGTCACGCGTTCCTTCACGCGACGCGGCCGGAAAATATTTCGGACTTCACTCAGGACGGGGACGGAAATTTGCAGCTCGTTCCCCTGCACGCGCGGCGGCCCTTCGAAGTTTCGCTCGCGCCGGAGCCGATAACGCTCGATCGGCCGCTGGCCGCGCGAACGTAATTCATCGTAGCTCGGTCCTTCATTGACGACCGTCGTGTTCGAGAACGTGATGCGGGTGACGTTTGTCGTTTCGATGACGATGTTGATGTTGCGTTCGGCGGGAACAACCGCGCGCCGCACATGTTCGGCGCCAAATTCGTTGGAGGGCACGAACGAGTATTGGTCCGGGCCGATGTCGTAGTAGCTATCGGCCCAATTCTGGATGCCGCTCTTGCGATCGAAGCGCGCTTCCGGCGGCAACGGCGCCCAGCCAACGTAATCCTTGCTCGAACGCCACGAGACCCAGGCCGGCGCCCATTCTTCTCCCGGCACCCAAACCCAGCCGACGCGGCGCAACCTTACCCAGCGCCCGTAGTGATAGGTCGCCCACCCGAACGATTCGTCCGTGATCCACGTCCAACCGGCATCGCTGTAAACCCAGTGGCCTTCCGTGTACGGCCGCCAATCGCGCGAGCTCTCCGCTTCGCGCGGCTGGAAAACGTAACCGTAGTCCTTCGTTTCTCGCCATTCCCCGTAGGGATCGAGCTTCTCGTAAAACATTCCATAGGTCGCAGTCGAACGCGTTTCGGAACGGCTTCCTCCATCGCTTCGTTCGGTGACAACTTCTTCCGTTGGCGGAGCGGCTGGTTCTTCGACAACGGGCGTCGGGCTGGCCGCCGCGACGGCTTCTCGATCAGCGAGGGCTTTCTCGCGCGCTTCGAGTTCTGCCTGTTGTTTCGCGACACGATCCTTGTCCGCAGCCAGGCGTTCCGCCGCGAGCCGGTCCTGCACCTGGCGTTCGACTTCGGCTTTTCGTTCCTCTTCGGTCGGTTGCTTTTGACAGGAAACAAAAACCGCCAGGGCCGCGATCAACGGGAAAACGGAAAACTTCTTCATGTTGTGGTTAGACCTTAATACGCCTGGGTTATTCGAATTAGTCGTGCGGAGATGGCGATGCCGTGGGCGACTCTGAAATCGGAATGATGGTGACTTTCTCGATCTTATCGCGCCGCGCTTTCTGCACGTTCGCATAGACAGCCACCAGTGCGACCGCGACTGCGATGACGAGCATCAACACGAGCCCGGAGCGCGGGGCGCGGGATGGATCGTCTGGCGTTGGCACCGCGCATCGTCCGCCGCGCGGCAATTTAACGCAAGCGCGTCATTCCGTTCGCAAGGCCGCGATTGCGTCCATCACGCGCTGGCTCAATCGCTGGTAAACTTCTTTGCCGCCGGCGGCGACATCTCCCTGCGTGAAAAAAATCGGTTCCCCAACCACGATCGTAATTCGGCCGGTTCGCGGCCATTTTTCATGGATTGGCCACGCGTCGTAAGCGCCAAAGATTCGCATCGGCACGACAGGCGCCAGCGTTTTGGCGATGACCAAGCCGAGTCCGGGCTGTGCCGGCTGCAGTTTCCCATCGGAGGTTCGCTGGCCCTCGGGAAAAACCACCGTCCCCTGGCCCGCTCGAAGAATTCGGATCAACGCTTTTAAGGCCGTGCGATCGCGCCCGGTCTCCGAATCCACCGGAATCACGTTCAACTTCGGCAGGATCCAGCCCATGAACCAGCCCTTTAGAAGGGAACGCCGCGCGAGGAAATACACGGCGCGATCGGAAACACTGCCCACGAGCGGCGGATCGGCGAAGCTTTGGTGGTTCGCCGCCAGGATCACCGGACCGTGATTCAGCATCCGCTCTCGATGAATCACGCGAAGCCGAAAGAAGATCCGGCCCAGAATTCTAGTTAGATGATAGCCGACCCAGTAATATGGATTCAAAACGGCCTAACGAAGCCCCTTCAGCTTTAAGCGGCCAATGATTTCCCCGACGACGCCTTCGATGGTCAGGTTCGAGCTGTCGATGACATGCGCGTCCTCGGCGATGATGAGGGGCGAGGCGCGGCGCGAGGAATCGGCCCGGTCCCGCGCGGCGATCTGATCGCGCAGACCCTGCGCCTGCCGGCGGCGCAGCCGGACATCGGGCGAAGCGTCGATGTAAAACTTGTAGGGCGTGTCTGGAAAAACGACCGAGCCGATGTCGCGGCCTTCCATGACGATATCGTGGTCGACCGCATAGCCGCGCATTTTTTCGACGAGGATTTCGCGGAGACGCGGAACGCTGCTCACGAGCGAGACATTATCGTTCACCTGATCCTCGCAGAGATGCGGGCTCGGATCCGTTCCATCGATGAGGATGTGGGAACCGTCGCGGTCGAGCGTGCAATCGATCCGCGTATCTTCCACCAGGCGAATGATCGCGGCCGCGTCTCCGGGCGGCACCCCATGATTGAGGATGTGCCAGGTCATGGCGCGATACATGGCGCCGGAGTTCACGTAATCGAACCCGATCTGTTTCGCGAGCGCCCGCGCCACGCTGCTTTTTCCCGAGGCCGCCGGCCCGTCGATTGCGACAACCCGATGAGCGCTCTCGCGCGCGTTCATTCCTCGTCGACTTTCGCCGGCGTCAGCGAACTGATGACCGGCGTGGTGACGCGGACCCGCTTCGCGCTCACGAATTCATCGAGCGTTTTCTCGAAACCCGGATACGATTCGCGGACGCATTCCACGTCCTGAACGATCGTCTCGCCATCCGCGAACATGCCGGCCACCGCGAACGCCATCGCAATCCTGTGATCACCGAAGCTCGCCACCCGCGCGCCGCGCAACTCGCCCCGGCCATGGATCTCGAGCCCGTCTTTTTGCTCGACCACTTCCGCTCCCATCGCTCGCAAATTGTGCGCGATCGCGGCGATGCGGTCGGTTTCCTTCACTCGCAATTCCTCAGCCTGGCGAATAATTGTCGTGCCGCTGGCGAGCGCGCCCGCCACCGCCAGGATCGGCAGCTCATCGATCAACTGCGGGATTTCTTTCCCTTGAATGACCGTTGCTTTCAGTGGCGCGCCAGTGACTTCCACCGTCCCGCTGTGCTCCATTTGTTCGACGTCGTCGACCGCTTCGCGAACTTGCGCGCCCATCCGGACCAGAACGCCGAGCACCGCGGTGCGCGTTTCGTTAAGGCCGACGTCGCGCACGAGAAGATGACCACCCGGTTGCGCCGCGGCGGCGACAAGCCAAAACGCGGCCGAAGAAATGTCGCCCGGGATTGTGAAATCGCGCGATTCCGGAACTTGATCGCCGAAAATGCTGATCGCGTCGTCTTCTTCGCGCGCTGTCCGGACCAGAAAATAGTTGAGCATCAGCTCGGTGTGATTGCGGCTGGGCGACGGTTCGCGGACGGTCGTTTTTCCCTTCGAGAAAAGGCCGGCGAGGAGGAGCGCGCTCTTCACCTGCGCGCTTGCGATTGGCAGAACATGGCCGGCGCCCTTCAACTTCACGCCGTGAATTTTTACCGGCGCAGTTTCGTTGGGCCCTTGCGCCATGATGTTCGCGCCCATCTTCCGCAGCGGCAAAATCACGCGGTCCATTGGACGCGCGGAAAGGGTCGCGCCGCCGACGAGGACGCTGTCGAAATTCTGGCCCGCCAAAAGTCCCGCGAGCAGCCGCATTGTCGTCGCCGAATTCCCGCAATCGATCTCGCCCAACGGCGCGGTGAGCAGCCGTTTTTTCCCGTGAACGATCAGCATGTCCGGCTCCGGGTGCTCGATCTTGATTCCGAGCGACCGCATCGCCTGGACGGTGCGCAGACAATCGTCGCTCGGGAGAAAACCGCGCAGGACGCAGGCGCCGTTCGTCAGCGAGCCGATGATGACCGCGCGATGCGAAATGCTCTTGTCGCCCGGCACGGTGATCTCGGATTCGATCCGGGGCGCGCGTTTAATGCGAAATTCCATGTGACTCTATTAATTCGGTTCGACTCACGCCGTCGCGCGCGCAGAAAAACGGCAACGAGCGACGCTCAGCATCGGGACAATCGGCAGCGTTGTCCAGCGCAGCCTAGGTAGGGACGCCGCGCTGCGGTGTCCATCACGCCGCCGACAGTCGCGGACGGCGCAGCGCGCCGTCCCTACCAACGCGTCAGGGAACGAGGAAGATTTTTTGCGTGTACGGATCCTTGACCTCGGTTCCCGGCGGGAAACCGCGGACATCGACGTAACCAGAATTCGGCGCGTACGGGCTGGTCACGAATCCGGGTTTATTCGGAACCGGAATCCCGTAAGGCAAATCGCCCTTGGTTGGTTTGTTCACCGTGGCGGCGGTCGGCTGCGGGGCCGTTTCCGGCGGCGGATTTGTCGTCGGTGGCGGCGGGCCGGCGTTCGGATCGTACGGTTGCTGCGGTGGCGGATAGGGAGAGGGCGTCGCCGCAGGATAACGAGAGGGATGGCGCGTCGGGCGCACGGGCGGTTCGTCCTCGCAGGCGGTCAGCAAAGCAAAGGCACCGAGAAGCGAAAACGAGAGCGAAAGTTTCATAAGCGATTTCGACGACATTGTATCCGTTGTAATTCAATCTCGAGCCTCTGACAATCGCTAAATACATGGGACCAAAGGCCAATGTCGAACTTTGATCGCTTGAGAAAAAATACAGTTCCGGGGCAAGCTGGTTCCGAATCAAAAGAAAAGGCATGGCGAAAAATTCCGGCGAACGAATCCTGGTGGCGGACGACGACGCAACGAGCCGCAAATTGCTCACGCGGATCCTGACGCGCGCCGGATTCACCTGCACGGAAGCGCCGGACGGGATCGAGGCGTTGAAGCAGCTGCACGACGACGCGCCGTCGTTGTTGCTCCTCGACTACGACATGCCGGGGATGAACGGCGCGGAGGTGCTGAAGCAACTGCGCCGTGATGGCAACGCGATCGTCGCCCAAATACCGGCGATCATGCTCACCGGTCACGGCGGTGAAGAAAGCGAAGTTCTTTGTCTGGAAGCGGGCGCGGACGATTTCGTGACGAAGCCGATCAACGACGCGGTGCTGCGAGCGCGGATCGATACGCAATTGCGACTGCGTTCGATGCGGAGCCAGTTGCAGAAACAGAACGATGAGCTCGAGGCGTGGCGGCACAATCTGGAGCGCGACCTGGAAGCGGCGCGGCTCACTCAGCAATCGCTCATTCCGCTAAAACCGCCGGTGTTGCCGGGCTGGGAAATCGCGGCGTGTTATCGGCCGGTGATCCAGGTCGGCGGCGATATTTACGGATGGCTGCGGATGGCAGACGGCCGGACCCTCTTTTGGATTGTCGATGCGACCGGGCACGGCGCCTCGGCCGCGCTCCTGACGACGCTGGCGAAATTGCTCTTTCATCACGGCACCGCGGAGAACAACGATCCGGCCAAGATCATGGAAACAGTGAACAACGATTTTCGAAGTATTTTCGGTGCGCGCTCGTTCATGACGGCAATGTGCGTGGCGCTCGATTCGGCGAGCGGCCGGGTGAGCGTGGTCGGCGCGGGTCATCCGCCGTTGCTCGTGGCGCGGGCCGGCGGACGGAGCGAATCGATTCCGTCGTCCGCTCCGCCGCTCGGGCTGTTGGAACGTTCGGAATTTGTCGAAGCGACCGCGGACCTGGAACCGGGCGATGCATTCCTGCTCTATACCGACGGAATTTATGGATCGGAGCACGGAGAGAATCCGTTGCTCTCGGCGAAGCGTCTGTCGGAATCGCTTCAGCCAATGGCAGAAAGCGCGCAAGTGTTGCTCGATCGCGTCCTCGACACGGCTGGAATTCAGAACAATGGAAAAGAACCGCCGGACGACATAGCCGCGATCGCGGTCCGGCGTTCACAATGAGCCGCGAAAAATTTTCGAGAAATTTGTTATTGCCCTCTTACGAGTGAAGGATTAGTCAACCTCTATGCCGAAAACCAAAGCCAAAAAGACAGCTTCAAAACGTAAACCGAACGCCGCCTTCATGAGACCGGTGCAGCCCGACGATAAACTCGCCGCGATCGTCGGTTCGAAACCGCTCCCACGTTCCGAGCTCACCAAGAAGCTCTGGGACTACATCAAGAAGAACGGTTGCCAGGATAAGAAAAAGCGGACCATGATCAACGCGGACGATTCGCTCAAGCCGGTGTTCAACGGCAAGAGCCAGGTCAGCATGTTCGAGATGACCAAACTGGTCTCCGGACACCTTAAATAAATCTTTCGGTTAAGTTTTTTAGCCCGGCGTGTTATGCGCCGGGCTAGCTTTGTACAGAAAGAGCGGCGGCTTGCGGACGAAGCCAAGCTGCGGGAAGTTCGCAGCGTGAAATTCCTCCGCTTGATGCTGGTGGTCGCGACGCTGTTGGCGGTTTCCTGTTCGAAAAAGGAAACAGCCGAGAAGCAGCCGGAAAAAAAGCCGGAGACCCAGGTCGCGGCGGCGAAGCCCGGCTGGTTGACCAGCCTCGAGCAGGCTCAAAAAGAAGCGCAGGCGAAGAATCGCCTGTTGCTGATGGATTTTACCGGCTCGGATTGGTGCGGCTGGTGCATCATGCTCGACAAAGAAGTTTTTTCGAAGCCCGAGTTCAAAGACTATGCAAACAAGAATCTCGTGCTGCTCGAGCTGGATTTTCCGCGGATGAAAAAGATGCCCCCGGAAGTAACGGCGCAGAATGAGAAACTGGCGGTGAAGTACGGAATTCAGGGTTTTCCGACGGTCGTTGTTTTCGACAGCAACGGTAAGCCCCTTGGCGCCCTTGGGTATCAGGCGGGCGGTCCGCAAGCTTTTATCGCCCAACTCGAAAAGCTGCGAAAAGGCTAGCTAGTTTGCGTTCTTGACTTCGAACGCGCGCTGAAGTGCGTCAGCTAATTCGGAGCGCGTAAACGGTTTCGGCAGCGCGCCGCGAAATCCGTAGGCGAGAAATTCCGAGAGCGCGGCTTCGTCAGAATAACCGCTGCAAATGATCGCGTTCACTTTCGGATCCATCGAGCGGAGCCGCTCAATCGTCGCCACGCCGCCCATTCCGCCGCGCACCGTTGCGTCGAGAATGACCGCCTGGAAATGTTCGCCCTTGCGAAGAGCGCGCTCGTAAATCCGAACCGCCTCTAGCCCATCAGGCACCGCGGTGACTTCGTAGCCGAGGGTTCCGAGAAGTTGCGAAGTCAGCTCGCGGATCGCTTCCTCATCGTCCATGATGAGAATGCGCTGGTGATTGTAATGAAACGGACGGCCGGCGCCGCGTCCCGCTCGGGCGCCATTGGCGTTGTCTGTCGCGCGCAAATAGAATGAAAAGACCGATCCCTCGCCGGACGTATTTTCCAGCAGAAGCAGACCGCCGTGTTTCTTCACGATCGAGTAGCTGATAGCCAGGCCGAGACCGGTCGCAGTCGGTTTCGTCGTGAAGTACGGATCGAAAATCTTCGTGCGCAAATCGTCGGTAATTCCAGTGCCGCGATCGGTTATCGTGACCTTGAGATAACGCCCGGGCGGCAGCGGCTGGTTCACGTTTTCCTCGAAGACAACGTTGCGGGCGCGGACGCGAATCGTTCCGCCCTGCGGCATCGCTTCGCGCGCATTCAACATCAGCGCGTTGACCACCTGCTCGATCTGGCCCGCGTCCACCTCCGCTTTCCAGAGATCGACGGTAATGTCGAAGTCGGTCCGCAAATTCGAGCCGTAAAGCGCAAACTCGGCGGAGTGCTCGAGCAGCTCACCGATCGAAACCATTTTCTTCAAAGGCGCGCCGCCTTTTGAAAAGGTGAGCAGCTGACTGGACAAATGGGCGGCGTGTTGCGCGGCCTGGCCGGCTTTCGAAAGAAATCCGAGGAGGCTGCCGGAATCCGCCGGCGCTTCGATCTGCGCCAGCCCTATGTTTCCGGAAATGACGGTGAGAATGTTGTTCAGATCGTGCGCGATTCCGCCGGCCAGCGTGCCGAGAGATTCGAGTTTGCTGGTCGTGAGCCGTTCTGTTTCGGATTTCTTGCGCTCACTAACGTCCCGGATAAAAACCGAAATCCCGCCGTTGCTGCGATAGGCGTGAACGTCATACCAAATCTTGCCAGTCGCGTCCGCCGCTTCGAATTCGATCCCGACGCGCTCCGCCATCACTCGTTCAAAATTGGTCTGGAAAATCGATCCGATGAGCCACGGGAACTGTTCCCAAAGGACATGGCCGAGGACGTCTTCGCGTTTGCACCGGACCATCTTCTCGGCTTCCGCGTTGATGTAGGTCAGTTTCCAATCCGAATCGACCGCGAAAAATCCGTCGGTGGTCTTCTCGAGGATGTTCGTCATTGTCCGCGCGGATTCGATTAGCGCCGCCCGCGCCTGATTGCGTTCCGCAAGCTCGCGGATCTGGCGCTCGGCGACGGAAATCCGGACGCTCAGCAGGCCGAGGTCGAGCGGTTTGGTGAGATAATCGTTGGCGCCTGCTTCCAGCGCCTGCTCCAGGTCTTCCGTGTCGGCTTTCGCCGTGACCAGGAGGATAAACATCGCGTCGCCGTCAGGGCGCGTCCGCAGTTCGCGGCAAAGATCGACGCCGCTTTTTCCGGGCAACATCCAGTCGAGGATCAGGAAGGGGAAGCTCTGCGCGGCGAGCTCGGCTTCGGCTTCCTCGGCGCTGCTGACGGCGGTCACGTCATGACCGCGCTTGGCGATAAGCCGCTGCAAATTGCGGCGGCTGCCGGGATGATCTTCGACAAGCAAAATTTTCATTTAAGGAGAAGCCAAAAAACCGACGCAGCGGCCGGGCCTCACTGCGCAACCCGGCGCCACTTCGCTCAGGCGGAGTGAGTCATGTCCCTCATTTTAGCAGGATAACTGCCAAGGTTGCGAATATGTCGGGAAACATCGGTTGGTTAATGATTCGTTTTCGCGAGCCGGTCCGGTCCCGTCGCGACGCGAGATTGCCCCTGGCTTGCGTTGCAGATGGCGTCTGCTAGATAGACGCAGGTTTTTTCGCGCGCTCTCTTCTCCATGCTTTCTCGAAGGTTCATCGCTCTTGGCGCGATCATTTTTTTGATTGCGCCGGTTTCTTATTCACAGGAACCGAAGCCGGCTCCGTCCGCGGAAAAACCAAGCGCGTCTCCGGTTAAACCAAGAGCGACACCGACTCCGACCGAGCCGCCGATCACGTTCAATTCGGTCCACGTTGATGGGCCCTACATTGCGCTGACGTTTGACGATGGTCCGAACGCGACATTAACGCCCAAACTTCTGGATTTGCTCGCGGCGCGGCATCTCAAGGCGACATTTTTCGTCGTCGGACAGAATGCGGCGGATCATCCGGATATCCTGAAACGCGCGGTCCGTGAAGGGCACGAGATTGGAAACCATTCGTGGTCGCATCCGAATCTTGGAAAAATGTCGGACGAAGCGGTGCGGCGCGAGTTACAGAAAACGGACGACGCGATCGCAGCTGCGATCGGAAAGCGGCCGACGTTATTGCGGCCGCCCTACGGATCGATCACGGCGCGCCAAAAGAAATGGATTCACGAGGAGTTCGGTTATCGGATCATTATTTGGGACGTCGATCCGCTCGATTGGAAACGACCGGGACCGAGCGTCGTGACCGCGCGCATTCTCAAGGAGACGCATGCCGGCTCGATCGTCCTGTCGCACGATATTCATCCGCCGACGATCGAAGCGATGCCCGCGACGTTCGACCAATTGATGAAGAAAGGATTCAAATCGGTCACGGTGACGGAGCTTCTGGCCATGGCGACGCCGATTCCGCCGAAGCCGACGCCGTCGCCAGCCGTTCCGCGCGCGGTCGCTTTGCCGAGCGCCACGCCGAGCGCGTCTCCGCCTGTCCCAACAAGCACGCCTTGAAGCCAGGGCGGCCGGCATGATCGCCGATAATTACCTGCAGGTTCGGACCGAGCTCGAAACTGCGCTCGGAAGACTGCTGCGGCTCGCGGCGGAAATGCGCCGTGAGCCCGCGACGCTCGACACGCTTCACGCTTTGCTGACGGACGTTCGCGAGCCGCTCCTCTTCGTCGTTGTCGGCGAAGTGAAAGCGGGAAAATCGTCGCTGCTGAATGCGCTTTTCGGCCAGGACTTCGCGAAAGTCGATGTTCTGCCGGCAACGGACCGCGTTTACATTTTTCGCCACGGGGCCGAGGACAAATCCGTCGAAGTTTCCGGGCAACTCACGGAGCGCTATCTTCCGATTCCGTTCCTCGAGAATTTCAACATCGTTGATACTCCGGGAACCAACACGATGGTCGCGGAGCACCAGACGATCACCGAAGGATTCGTTCCACGGGCGGATGTGGTGCTGTTCGTTTTTTCGGTCACGAATCCATGGTCGCAATCGGGGTGGCAACTGCTCGATCTCGTGCAAAAGAAATGGCTAAAGAACATCGTCTTCGTTCTTCAACAGGCCGACCTCCGCAACAGTTCCGAGATCGAAATAATCTACCGGCACCTTCAAGACACGGCGAAGCAGAAGCTCGGGTTCGCTCCGCCAGTATTCGCAGTCTCGGCGCGCAAGGCTTTGCTTATCAAAAAGACCGGGATGCCGAGGGAAGAATTGTGGCGCGAAAGCGGGTTCGGGCCGCTCGAAGAACAGGTCAACCGCATGGTGACCGAGTCCGGCGTGCGTTTTCTCAAGTTGCAATCAACCGCGACAACGGCCGGCGTGATCCTGAATGAAATCGCGGATGAAATTCACGGATCGATGGAGACGATCACGCGCGATGAAAAACAGCTCCGGCGGGTGCAGGAATTTCTAGGGGTCCGCAAAGATCAAACGCTGCGGCAGGTCGCCGGATTTCTGCGTGGGGTGGAGCAAGCGTGCCGCGAGTGCGCCCGCCAGGGAACGCAATTGCTCGAAGAGAAGCTGAGCTTTTGGAAAACGTGGCGGCTGATCTGGAGCCGCGAGCAGTGGCAGCACGATTTTCAATCCGAAGTGGAAGCGAAGCTGCGACAAACTGTGGAGCCGCAAGTGGAGAACGCCGTGCAATTGCTGGAAACGGACCTGCGCAGTCTTTGGCCACAATTGCAGGACGCGATCGAGGCCCAGTTCGCATCCGAGGGAAAGAACCGGATGAAGAAGACAATCCCGGATTTCGCGCGGCAACGGCGCGAGCTGCTGCAATCAATCGAGCTGACGCTCGTGGAACGCGTGGCCGGCAAAGCCGTCGAGGAACAACTGGCGAAGATGTTCCGGGAGACAGCGGCGTGGTTGCGTTTGCCGGCGGGCATCGCAGCAGCCGGTGGAATCATCACCGTAATTGTGGCGATGAGCAGTGCGTCGGTCGCCGATGTGACTGGGATTCTCGCAGCATCAGCAGCAATCTTCGGCACGATCGTCGCGTTTACCCAACGCCGCAGAATTCTCACTGCTTACGCCACGGAAATGGAGAAGAAGCGCGACGAACTCATCCACGCGATCGAACAACAGATGCGGCACGCGATTGATCTGTTTTACAAGGAGATCTCGGTCGCGTTCGAGCCGCTGGCGGCGTTTTGCGTCACCGAACGGAAACGTTACGAGCCGCTCGTCGGACAAGCGGACGCGTTGAAGGAATCGCTCGGCGGACTGAGCAGACGGCTCGGCGTTTAGCCGCGCTACTCTTTCTTTTTCTTGTCCGTCGCTTCCTGGACGAGGCGCTGCTCGGCCTGGCGCTTGGCGATCACGAAATGGTTATTGTCGCCGTAATTCCGCCACGGGCCGGGTGGAACGTCACGCACTTCGACAAATTGCCAGTCAGTCACGTCCGTCGGCGAGAGACCGAGGTAATCGCGAACCGCCGGTGAAACATCGAGGCCGGCGCCGCGATTGAGGTTCGGCTTGGGCCGTTCGTTTTGGAAAACGTACTGGAAATGGTCGGTCCGAAATGGCCCGCAGTCTTCCCACTGCGCATACGCGGTCTTGTTCCCTTTGCGGATGGCGATCCACCGGTCTTTGCAGACGGAACGGCCGGGCTCGCTGTAAGCCTGCTTAAACCACGGAATGACCAGGGCCGCCTCGGGCTTGAATTGCCCGTGGGTCACGTCGTTGTAAGGGAGCGCGCAATAAAATGGGTTCTGCCGCGGAACGAACGAAACCGGGGTGTAGTTCTTCCGCGAGCCGGCATCGGGGGTGTCGAAGCCACCGTAGTTCGAGGTCCAGTTCGCGTCCCAGGAGCTTTTGACATTCGGCACCGGGTTGTTGCCGCCGGCTGCTTCTCCGATCCAGAAAACGGTCGTGACGATATTCGTTTTCCAAGGAAATCGCGTCATGCTTGCCTTGGAGGTCGTCGGGACAAAAACCTGGGGCTCGACTTTGAGCAGCGCCTGTTCGCGCAGCTTCATTGCATACTTGGCAAAGTCGGCACTGCTCTCGTACGGCGACTGGGCCCGGACTGCGATCGCAGTCAGCAGAACGAGGGGCAGGACAAGAAAGTTTCTCATTAAGGCAGTGGGCGCACGACTTTTACCGGGAAAGCTGGGGATTCGGCAAGCCCTTTCGCAAGGCCGTGGCCGACCGGCGTTTCCGGCGCATTATTTAGCAGTAACCAAGCCATCGTCAATTGCGGCTGATCAGCGTGTCACGCTTGAAGCGCGTGTCGGAAAGCTCCGGATAATCCAGGGTGAAATGAAGGCCACGACTCTCTTTTCGGTTCAGCGCCGAATCGACAATGAGCGCCGCGACCGTGGCCAAATTGCGGAGCTCAAGCAAATCTACCGAGACTTTGAAATTCCAGTAAAACTCGCGGATCTCGCGCTGGAGATTGCGCAAACGGGCGGCCGCGCGCTGGAGGCGCTTGTCGGTGCGAACGATGCCGACGTAATCCCACATCAGGCGCCGGATTTCATCCCAATTGTGATAGATCACGACCAGCTCGTCGACGTTCTGAACGTCACCAGACTCCCATTCCGGTAACGCAATCTCACGTGCTACGCGCGACGCCGGCTGTTCGCGGAGCAAGGCGTCGCAGGCCCGATGCGCCATGACCAGGCCTTCGAGCAACGAATTGCTCGCGAGCCGATTCGCTCCGTGCAAACCGGTCGACGCGACCTCGCCAATCGCGTACAGGCCGGGTAACGACGTCGCGCCATTTACGTCCGTCTTCACGCCGCCGCATTGATAATGGGCGGCCGGCACGACGGGGATCGGCTGCTTCGCCATATCGGTTCCGAAGCGCAGGCACGTTTCGTAGATGTGTGGAAAACGTTCCCGCAGGAACTCGGGCGATCGATGGGTGATGTCGAGAAACACGCATTTCGAACCGAGCCGCTTCATCTCGGCGTCGATCGCGCGGGCGACGATGTCCCGCGGAGCGAGCGAGCGCTGCGGATGATATTGCGCCATGAAATCTTCGCCGCGATCGTTCCGCAAAATGCCGCCCTCGCCGCGCACGGCCTCGGAAATCAAAAACGATTTCGCGAGCGGATGGAACAGGCAGGTAGGATGGAACTGGATGAATTCCATATTCGCGATGACTGCGCCCGCGCGCCACGCCATGGCGACCCCGTCGCCGGTCGCGATATCGGGATTCGTTGTGTAAAGATAAACTTTGCCGCAACCGCCGGTCGCCAGCACCAGCCGATCTGTGCGGATCGTTTCCACTTCGCCGCTGCGTTCATCGAGAACGTAGACACCCAGGCAACGATCTTCGGTCGCGAATCCGAGCTTGCCCGCTGTGATCAGGTCGAGCGCCATGTGATTTTCCAGCAGCTCCACTTGCGGCGCACGCGCCAGCTCGCGCAGCAACGTTTTCTCCACTTCCAGGCCGGTCACGTCCTGCACATGCAGCACCCGCCGTTTCGAATGACCACCCTCTCGTCCCAGATCCGGCTCGCGATGCCCGCCGATCTCGCGATCGTCGAAGTGCAACCCGAGCTCGACCAGCTCCGCGACCCGTTTCGGTCCTTCCATCACAATCGTCCGCACGGCCGCTTCGTCGCAAAGGCCGGCCCCAGCCTCGAGCGTATCGGCGACATGCAGTTCGAATGAATCTTCGTCGCTGGTCACGCAGGCAATCCCGCCCTGGGCGACCGCGGTGTTGGAATCGACACCCTTACGCTTCGTGATCACGGCGACCGAGCCGTGTTTCGCGGCTTTGAGCGCAAAAGTCAGTCCGGCGATCCCGCTGCCGATCACGACGAAATCGTATTGCTTCACGAGAGGCGGAGGTTGTCGATCAGTCGAGTCTGCCCGAAAAACGCGGCCACCGCGATGAGCGAATTTGCGTCCGCTACACTGACGGTTTGAAGCGTGTCGGCATTGACGACTTCGAGATAATCGATCCGCGCCAGCGGTGCGGTCGTGATCACGTTGCGCGCCGCGGTTTGAATCGCTTCCGCGGATCGTTCTCCTTCGGTGAACAACCGCCGCGCTTCCTGTAGCGCGCGTTGCAACGTCGGCGCCTGCGCGCGCTCATCCGCCGTCAGGTATTTGTTCCGCGAACTGCTCGCGAGTCCATCCCCTTCCCGCACCGTCGGCACCCCGATAATTTCGACCGGAAAATTCAAGTCCCGCACCATTCGCCGAATGATGGCCAGCTGCTGGAAATCCTTTTCGCCAAAGACCGCCGCGTTCGGCGCCAGCAAATGGAACAACTTCGCCACGACAGTGCACACGCCGCGGAAATGGCCGGGTCGTGATCGGCCTTCGAGCGTCATGGCGAGCGAATTTTCGTCGACCGAAATCGAGAAATCCGCGGGATACATTTCCTCGACGTTCGGGCGGAACAGAATGTCTGCTCCGGCATCGCGGCAGAATTCATCGTCCTCCCTTTCCGGTCGCGGATATTTTTCGTAATCGCCACCGGGTGCGAACTGGAGCGGATTCACGAAAATGCTCACCGCAACTTCGCCCTTCTTCCCGGCCGCCTCGCGCGCGACGCGAATCAATTCACCATGGCCGCGATGGAGCGCGCCCATAGTCGGCACCAGAACTCTGCGCTTATCACTCTCGCGAGAGTGCGACACTGCCTCCCGCACCGTGGAAAAAATCTGCACCCTGCGATGATCCACTAACGCTGTTGCCAAGCAACTGCGTTAGATCAGGTGGCATCGGCATCTTGAAGGACAATCAAAAGTGGGTTTGTCTTGGATTGAATTCGTGCGGCAACCATGCAAGATGGATGTGTGATTGACTGATGCGTTGACAGAACAGCATTTGAAGGCGCACGCTCGTCGATCTCTCTGCCGATCCGCGCCGAAACTAGGTCCCGTTAGATTTGTGGAGCATGCGGTGCTAATGCGCGCAGCCTTGCTAGAAAATTCGGCGTTAGGCGCTCAAAAAACTCCTGATCGAGAATTCCCAAGTCATCATCTGCATCATCGTGTAGCCGTTCAGCGAAGCGAAAAAGCCGTCGCCTGCCAGCTGGTGTCGACTGCCACACGCCGCGACGCGGCATCATTAGATCGCCTTTTTGTTTTAAGTTCTGACGCAGCCAAGCAATTCGATTTACGATTCTTCGCTCTCCGGTAGCCACGATTTCTTCGTCGTCCACGCGCGGCTGAAGCAGTTTGTTGCGTAGGATTAATTCAACTACTTGTGATTTCGATGCCGTTCCCCCATGGCAATGCAATGCGTACAAGACGGCGATCTCCTCCTCTCGCGTTATGTGCACTTGATCAGTCTATACTGTCGGATCTTCCGCGAGCCGACGCTGTAATCGACCCAGCCAGTGAGCTCCGCGTAACTCGTGTTCCCAGAGTCGCATTGTTTTGAAGCCGCGACGCACAAGCAATCGACGTAGACGATTGTCACGTCGCTGATTCCCGAGCAGCTTTGTCTTCCAAAACTGGCGGCGTGTGCTCGGTATCCGCCGCGCGCATCGAGGGCACGCATGCCAAAAACATCCGTCGACAAAGACGGCGAGTTTATTCTTGGGAAAGTAGAAGTCCGGCCGCCCGGGGATGTCCTGTGGATGCTTCCGCCAGCCGGCAATTTTCGCTGCCCGCAAGAGAGTTTCGACTATAACCTCGGTCGAGCGATTGCCGGTTGACCGGACGCGTGACATTCGCGTCGATCTTTCACTGATCGTGAGCGGATCACGTCGAATCAACGCTCTAGCCATACGACGCGCTCAATCCCCAACTTGCTCGCAGCTGTTTCAATCAGTGTTCGAACTGAAGGCTGATGAAACTGACCAAAAGCATTTGTCAGAACGACCCCAAAAGCCTTTCCACCTGGCTCATTGTGCGCGCGTTCGTACGTTGCCATGAGTATTGTTTTCCAAGCGTTCGCTCTTCCCCAGGCAAATACGCGTCCATCTGCTAATACGCGGCCGTGTGGTTTTATATCTGCACGAAGGACTTCCGCGCCACTAACTCCAAGCACATGATTAACTAGCGTGTCATCGGCCTGCTTCTGACGAGCATAGTCTTTGAGGAGCGAATCCTTAAGGTAAAGTCGGACATCGCTGACTCGAATGAATCGCGAAAGAACCCCCCCGACAGCAGGATCGCGCGTCCATGCATCATACGTGGCCGACTTCTCCGCGACAGACAGTGACATCCAGTTCTTCTCGTCGGCGAGTTCGTAGAGCCTACAGCGTAACTGCTCTCGAATATTGTCTGGAACACTCATTGCACACCACCGGGAGGTGCTGGCTCCGGAAAATCGAAGTGCGGAATTCGCAATGTTGCGTCATCCTCACGATCGGACAGTGAGGCTTGGTCGAGAATCCACTCACGAAGGAAACTTCCGGCCGACCGATTGCTAAATTCAATCAGGCGCCCCCCAAGACCAAGTTGTTCCACGGACGCGCCACGCATTGCCGCGTCGAGCTGAATGACTTCGGCCATCCGTCGAAGATCGGTGACGAAGTCAAGGACGACGACTTTGTCTTTTCCTGCGCGAACGCGCAACCCGCGGCCGAGCTGCTGAACAAAAATGCGGCGGCTGTGTGTCGCTCGCATAAAAATGAGGAGATCTACATCTGGCACATCCACACCTTCGTTGAATAGGTCTACCGTCGTCAGCACATCTAATTGCCCGGCGCGGAATCGAGACATTAGTACATCTCGCTCGCGCGGCGGAGTTTCGTTGGACATCACTTCCGCTCTGAATCCGTACCGACGCAGCATAGCAGCAAAGCTTGTCGCGTGAACTGTCGTTGGGCTGTAAGCAATTGCAGTATGTCTGCGCTCGTTTTCGAAAACGTCTTTAACGATCCTGACCGCTTGCTCGTCGCGCGTCGGAATGATCAGCTTTCGGTTTAGCTGAGCAAGAGAGTAACCGAAACGCGAGGCTTCCTGCACAAACGACCAATCAAGATTGTCTCCAAGCAACCGATAGTCGATCTCGGCAAGGAATCCGCGCTGTAAACCTTCCGCAATGCCGATCTTCACTACGGCGGGACCAATTAATTCATCGATATCATACCCATCGCCGCGCCAAGGAGTCGCCGTCACTCCTCCGGTGAGTTGTGGGCTTAGGTCTGTGAGAACTTCGCGAAAACTCTCGGCGCCGATGTGGTGTGCTTCGTCGACAAGAATAAGCCCAAACTCGGGAAGCTGATTTAGACGCGACTTAGCACTCTGTATTGTAGCGAAGGTGATGCCGTCCCAGTACGTTGGAATCTCACCTTCCGCTAATCTATGCGTGGGTACCCACTTCGGTAATTGATACCAAAAGTTCTGTTGAAGCTGATGAACTAGTTCTTTGACATGAGCTAAGACTAGAATTCTGTCATGAGGAACGAGACCGTCACGGAGAAGGTCTGCACACACTTCCGCGATAATAACGGTTTTACCGAGACCTGTCGCGAGAACGGCTTGCGCGCGACCGGTGTCCAGAAGCGCGGCTCGGACCCGAGATGAAGCGTCCTCCTGATATGGACGCAAAGTTCTCCGATGCAACGAATATTCCGGTGTCGCGCGCATCATAACTAATAGGTCTTCCGGTTGTGCAAGCTCAATCGTGAGGCCGAGTCGTTCGTAGCGCGTCTTTTCGCGAAGCAATGACTCTCCGGCAGGACGCGACGAAGCGATCACTAGACGGTCTGCGCCGTAAAATTTCCCTGCTTCTACGACTTCTCGAACAGCAGCGGATGGCGGCGGCGTGCTCGTCGTGTGCTTGCATTGAAAAATCCATAGTTTGCCGGCCTTTACGCCAAGTACGTCCGCGCCTCGATCACCGGTTCCGGCAACGATGCGTACATCATCAAAGCCATTCGCCAGGAGCAGCCGGGCGACGTCACGTTCAAAAGCTTGCCATGGGCCTTGAAGCAACCGCCGATGATCTAGAAAGCCTGAGGAGGAGTTAATCAAGTTGTAGGTATAGCGGGAGAAGTCGGCGCCAGAAGGTCCAGCGCAAGGGCAGCCCGCAATAAGCGAACGCGGCTTGCATCGGCGAGATCCGCAGGCTCGTTTTCCGCAAGCCATGCGGCATCAGCGAGCAATGTAAAGTAGTACGCGACTAGCCTTGCCCGTGCTTCTTCCGTGGCCGACGCACTTCCAAAATCCAGGCCAGCATATTGTTCATCCCAGTAATTACCGTCGAAGAATAGTTCTGGATGCTTTTGGAAGAATGTTAGAAGCGCTCTTCGCGGCGCGAACTCAAGAAAGCGGCCTTGAGCGAGAACACGTTGCGGCTCACTGACGGCACGACTTGCCATTTTCTGTAAGATGGCTTCACGGTCTGCAAGTGGGAGTTCCTCAAAAAGCGAAGCGGAATCTGCTGACGAGAGCGCGTTTGCGACCGCGCGAGCAATATCAGATAGGGTCGAAACTGCGTCCGCAGACAATGCGATTTCATCAAGCTTAGTTGCGGTTGCGTAGCGGTCTCTTAACCCGGCCAAGATACCTGCGAAGCGAGCTTGAGTATTAGTACCACGGATGAAGTCCATTGCGGCCCAACTTAGTTCCGCAAGCAGTCCATCAAGAGGCGTCATCGTAGCCGAATCAAAGATCACATGTTGCGCGTCGACGTAAAACTCGTGTACTCCCGCAGCCGTTGCACGGAGTAGCCAAGGAACCGACTGCTCGGATATAATTGGATCCGAAGCTTCAACGGCAAACGCCTGCACCTCCCACCGTTGATTTGTTACCTCGTCACGATACTCACGCGACAGCGCCTGCAGCGGCGTTCGTGCCGGTGGCGGCGTGGAAGCAGGGACGGGCGGTTCAGGCGACTGAGCTTGGTCGTCCTCACTGGGACCCCCGACGAGTCCAGGAATTCCGCCAGTTCCACCTCCGGGCTGTTGCTGGCTTTGAAGAAGTTCTCGATCCGCTTCTTGAACTAGTTCCCACCACTTTACGTCTGTTCTGTACTCAGGGTCAGCTGCATAGAAACGTTTCGCCATCTCCTCTGCGCGTTCATTATCCGGTACGATCAGCAATCGCGCGTAGCAGCCTGCCGCTTTGGGTTTCGGCGTCGATCGCCGAAATGCTTGGAACAAGAGAGATAACGGTGAATTATTCTGGCCGAAGCCTAGTCCCGCAGCTTTATCGGGTCGCAGAGGTCCTTCACCACGAACAATCGAGACCATCTCTTCCCAAGCCGGGTCGTTTCGATCGAAGCGGTCTTTCGTATATGTAACGCGGCAATGGTCTATGTGGATTTCACCTACGATGCGGCCTCGATGTCGCGGATCATCAATTGGGTATTCTTCTTCCTCTACGCTTGTATCGCCCGTCCACTTGAACAGATCCCGGCTGGCATACTCGATTTTTCGACCGTGCCTAATTAGGTCGATACCGTATTCAGTGGCGCTCACGTAACGTTGAATACCTAGCCAGCCATGCACATGTCGTGTACGCGAGACAACGCCTTCAGTGGTGTTGCAAGCTGGGCAAGATTCCTCTTGGGCGGCGAGCCATTGCCAGCAACGCGTACAGAAAAGGCGATCATCGAGACGGACATCCACTCGTTGGAATGCATTGATTGGTCCGTAACGGTTTGTGTGTACAATGCGTTCGTCTGGTCCGTCTCCCCAAACACAATGATCGCGACCTCGGACAGCTTGACCATTAATCATCAAACCAAAAGCAATCGGCACTCCGTTCGGTCGAAGCATTGCGGAATACGCTTGCGCCAGGTCGCGTCGTATCTTCGATAGATTTGCTGCTCGAGTGAGCCATTGCCTTTGCTCGGGTTTCAGGCGTTCAACGGAAACCTCGGTGCCGTGCTCCGAAGGATCTGCTTTAGCGCGATGTAGGATTGGCGTCCGGAAATGTCGCTGGCGCATCAATGTGTCGAAGTCGATTTCGAGTCCTATCCATTCGCCATCTCCCGCGATCGTGGACCAGACACGCGTAAGCGTTCCGAGCCGTGCTGTGGCTATATTGAATCCCATTCCAAACATGCCCAAGTTGTTAATCGGATCGTTTCCGGTCCAACCTGCGCGCATCGCGTTTTCCAATCGTTCGATCGTCATGCCTGGCGCGTTATCGCGAAGAGTTAGCTTTGCGCTAGCGACGTCGGCCGTCGGAATAGAAATGCTGACTTCAGGATGAGTTAGTCCTGCACCAGTACGTCGCGCCGATAAGAAAGCATCTACAGAATTGTCAATCAGCTCTGCAAGGCACCGCCAAGGTGCAAGAGTGATTTCACCAAGCATCGGCAAAATGCGAGGATGAGGGCTGAGATCAAAATCGTTAGTGTGTGTTGGCATTGGTCACATAGTTATCCTTGGGATTGCGACTGATAAGTGGATGTAAAGCTCTACCTAGTATTGTGGCTAGAACACAGGGAACTGCGTTCCCAATTTGCCGCGTCACGTGGATTCGAGCGCCAGAGAAAAAATGATTATCTGGAAAAGTCTGTAGTCGTGCAGCCTCTCGCAGCGTGTAATAGCGGAATCTTCCAGTAGAGTCGACCAGTGTGTTTTCGCCGCCGGGAACGCCATGTACACCGGCCTTAATGGTCTTCGACGGCCAATCTAATGAACTGCCACTGTGGCCGCCGTACGTACGCGCGCCGTCGATAATCCAATGGTTCATCCACGCGTTGCTTTCTTGGTTGGTTGGCTTAGGCAGGTCGTTTAATGCTTGTCGCACCGTAATCCAAGGCACCGTCGAAGATGTACCGTTGAGTGGAAGAGCTGCTTCAACGTGCTCGCGTTGACGTTTTGGGACCCCGTGCAAATCCCAGTATTCTCCGGTTTGCTTGCTGGCAACCAGCGCGACTCGCGAGTGAGTTGGCTTTGGAAAGTCGAACGCGCCAAATTCTCTTCTCAGTGCAACGATAAATACACGAAATCGGCGCTGCGGAACACCGAAGTCAGCTGCATCGAGCGAGTGATACTCTACACGGTACTCTGGCTCGTAACCCAGCGACACCTGGCATTCTCGGATTCGCACGTCGTGACTGAACCATCGCTCGCCAGGACGTGGTGCGATGGAAGGGCATTCGAGTTGCCGTAACACATATTCGAAATATGAACGGAATAACGGTCTAATAAGACCGCGTACGTTTTCGACCAAGACAGCGCGCGGTCTCGTCAACCGCACGACCCGTAGCAAGTCTGGAAAAAGATTCCGCGGATCGTCATGTGCCTTGTGACTCCCTCCCAAGCTAAATGGCTGACACGGCGTTCCCGCTGCTAGCAACCGAACTTCTTCGTTCGAGGAGTCCCACAGAAATTTTTCAATGTGCTGTTCATTAACCGTCCCGATCAATGTCGGTTTTGCCGCACCAAGGTTATATCGCAGAGTCGCGCATGATTGCTGATCGCGCTCGTACAGAGTCGCTGGATAGAATCCCGCGGCCCGTAGCCCAACCGCCATTCCACCTCCGCCGGCGAATAATTCAACGTCTAACATAGTTCGCCGGGAGGGAGACGCGGTAACGCTTCTGTTCGACGAAATCGGGGCGAGAGCTTTCTCGGTCCTCTCCGCCGACGCAGGACATGTTCGCCTTCATCCCAAGAAAGGAACCAAAGGCAGACTGCAAGGCCAAACTCCCACCGGGCGGCCCCGTCTTTGTGGAACCAGTCGGAGTCGTTGAACGGCGGATTGAAAAAGGACGTCATAAGGGAACGCGTGGTTTTTAGCTGGGGAAGGAAGCTTTTTCCAGAGGAAAAAGGCCCGAGATCCGAGATGAAATCAGACAACCGATGCCTGCTCCATCCAGATCGCCTGGCGAGCGAACGCGAATTTGGCGTGGCCGAAATTTTTCCAGCCGGCGCGCCGGGCGAGCGAATTGAATTCCGCGAAGGAAAACGCGCGCTCGGCTGAAAGGCGCGCGTCGGTTCGCGTCATGGGTTCGCGGAAAAATAGAGCCGTGAGCAGGAAAACGCCGGTGGTCGCGAACCAGCCGCGCTGAAGATCGGCGACGAGGACGTACCGCTTCGAAAGTTCGCGGCAGCGCTGAAGCAACTTCACCGCGTCGGACTCGGCGAAATGATGGAGTGCGAGCGAACAGAGAACGACATCGTACGGTTCGCGGTCAAACGCCAGGACATCGCCTTCGACAAATTCAATCTCCGGATAATCGATGCTCAATCGGCGCGCGATTTCCAGCGTAGACGGTTGCTGATCGACGGCATCGACACTGACCTCAGCGCCGACGGTTCGCGCGTAATCAACCACCAGCCGCGGGATATCGCCAGAGCCGGTCGCCAAATCGAGAATTCGCATTCGGCTCCGCGGCCGAACCCAACGCCGGAGAAAACGCTCGATAAGCCGGTAACTGCCGAAGTAGCGATTCAGTTGCCGAAGATTGTGCAGGTCGGCTTCCAGCTCGGCGGTGACCGGTTGCGGCCGGTCCATCAATTCCGGTTCGGCCGGGTTGAAGCTTCGCTTCATCGGGCACGCCACGCGGGCGATTGGGTCAATCGCCCCTACCCAAGAACTTCGCCCAATCGTCCGGCAGCGTCGCCGTCTCGATGTCGCTCGCGATGCGTCCTTCAAACTCGGGCTGGAACGACGTGCTCGTTCCGTAAACCATGATCACGTCTTCGGATCCTTCCACCCGAATGGCGTGCGCGACGCCGGGCGGCACGACGATTCCCACATTGTTTCCGCCCGGGTGATTGTCGCCGTCCACGAAGAAACGCATCGTCCGCGCCGGCAATCCGGCCCGCACATCGTGCAAAATCATTTCCGCAACGCCTTGGACGAAAAACATCACGTCCCATTGTTCGTGGGCGTAACGCCGCAGCGCGTAATTTTTCGGCTCCTCAACAAAGAGCCGGCGCATCCATTTCTCGGGTTTCGTCCCCGTCGGAATGCTTGGCGGATGAACGTGGAACCCTTTTGCGGTTTGCGCGAACGTCCGTGCGGTGGCCCATTGCGCCGGCC
Source organism: Chthoniobacterales bacterium (assembly GCA_035644055.1). Lineage (GTDB taxonomy): Bacteria > Verrucomicrobiota > Verrucomicrobiia > Chthoniobacterales > UBA10450 > AV80. Next base: position 23,578 of record DASQPH010000151.1, on the reverse strand, counting down.
AAAACCCGATCCGCTCGAGAACGCCCTCATCGCGCCGGGCGAACTCACCGAATACGCCTCGATGCCGCTGGTGATGGATCTTTCGCGGAAAAATCTCGACGCCCGGGATTGATTCGTCGCCACCCTTCGCCGGTGCGTAGTCGCGCATCACGAGCGCCTTCTGTGCTTCGGCGCTGAGGCCCCGCCAAAGCTCTTTTTTGTTTTTCGCCATGGGAAAAATCTAGCTCGTCATTTGCCTAACGAGAAATCGGCGCGGTCGCGAGAAAGATTTGGGTTGTAATAGGGGTCGTCGTCAAGAATTCCGGCCCAGCGTTCCCGCATCACGCCGGTTTCCATCGGCTCGACGGTCCGGCGACGACTGCTGGATTCGTGGTGATAAAGCCGGGCGAACGGAGTGTAAACGACGAGGTAACCAGCGCGGCGAATTTTCAGGCACAAATCGACGTCGCTGAAGGTCACCGGCAGCCGTTCTTCATCGAATCCGCGGACCTTGTTGAAGACGTCGCGGCGAGTGAGCAGACATGCGCCGGTGACCGCGCTGTAATTGCGCGTCACCTGCAATTGGCGGCAAACGCCGGGCGCTTCCGCGGGAAAACCACGAAACGCGTGCTCAGCGATCCCGCCCACGCCCACGACGATGCCCCCGTGCTGCACCGTGTCGTCTGGATAAAGGAGCCGCGGGCCGACCGCGCCCACCTCCGGTCGCTGAATGTGCTCCGCCATGATGGTGAGCCAATCGCCGTCAATCACCTCCGTGTCGTTATTCAAAAAGAGCAGCCACGGATTGCCGGTTTGCTCGGCGGCGAAATTGTTGATCGCGGAAAAGTTGAATGGACCGCTGCAGTTCAGGACGCGGTGTTTCGTCGAGGAGAGAAAAGCGCGCGCCTCGTCAGTCTGGCTGTCGTTGTCGACGATAACGATTTCGTAGGGCGCGTAGATCGTTTCTTTCTCGATGCTCTCGACGCAATGTCTGAGCAACTCGATGTGATCGCGCACCGGAATGATGATCGAGATCGGCTTCGCTTCGGCCAGGTCCCGCTTGATCCAATAAGCGTGCGTCCGCCAGTCGACGGTGACGTGTCCGCGCATCTTTTGGCGTTCGAGGTGTGCTTCCAGCGCCAGCCGGCCGGTTTCGAGGGAACCGGGCTTGCGTCGGATGTTGTCGGCGGTCGAAGCCTCGCTCCGTCGCCAGTGATACAGGACCCGCGGAACGTGATCGATCCGGCTGGTCCGTTCGATGATTCGCAGGAACAGGTCGTAATCCTGGGCGCCGTCGAATTCAGAACGAAACCCGCCCACCTGCTTCAGCACCTCTGCGCGGATGATCGTGAAGTGACAAATGTAGTTGCAGGAAAGAAAATAATCCGGCGACCAATCCGGCTTGAAGATCGGCGCGTCGAGGCCGTCCTCGGTCAATTTATCTTCGTCCGAATAAATGAGGTCGGCATCCGGATGGTCCTGGAGCCATTTCACGTGTTGAAAAAGCGCGTCGGGCTCGAGCAGATCGTCATGATCGAGCAAACCGATCCATTCGCCTTCCGCCATTTCCAGCCCGCGATTCGACGCAGCCGAAATACCGCCGCGCCTGTCGCTTCTCGTCAAAATAATTCGCTCATCGCGCGCCGCCAGCTCTGGCAGGAACTTCAACAAGTCCGCATCGGTGGAATTGTCGTCGATGAGGATCAACTGCCATTCTTCGTAAACCTGATTGCGGACAGACTCGACGCAATCCTCCAGCCAGGCCACAGGCGTGTCGAATACCGGCGTGACTATGGTAAGGCAGGGCCGGTATTTGAAAGCGCGGCTTTCGTTGCGCAAGCGATCCAATTCGGACGGTTTCGTCCGATGCGCCTCGAACCAACTCTGATATTCATTTGCCGGCGTCCGGGATTTTTTCGCACGCGGCAGGCGTTTGCGAATTCCGCGCACCAATCGCTGCGGCAACAAATATGGGGCGAGCAGAACTTGCCCGACCTTGCGCTCCGGCGATTTGCGGAGCGCCTGCTTCTCGGCCTTCAATTCTTTCAGCTGCTTCCGAGCTTCCTTCCATTTGAGCAGCTTCTCTTCGAGCTTCGAAATGTGATGGTCGGCCGCTTCGAGTTCGGCCATGCGCGTCCGCAGGCTGCGCTCTAAACCGGTGACCTGTCGCTGAAGACGCGCCACGGCCGATTCAACCGCGGGAACCAGCGCCTGGGCGGATTCCGGAACGGCGCGAATCAAACGCAGCCCGCCGGGCTCGAGCATTCCCAGATCGCAACTGTAATCGGGAAGAAAACCTTGTTCTGCAAAACGCCGCACCAATTCCGGCCGCCGCGACGCGCTGTCATCGCCGGGTTCAGGCACGACCAACACGCTTTCGGCGGCCGCCGCCAGGGTCGCGACGGCGCGATCGTCGCTCGCGCTGTCTCGCGGATAAAACCAAATCGCGAGACTGGCCCGCGCGCTCACGCCATTTTGAGCGAAAATTGCCCCGAACTCATCGAGAGAAGCGAAGACCGAAGCGTTCACCTCCGCCGCCGCGAGTTCTCGCTGCAATTCCTCGCGCTCACTCCCGACAACCAGAAACGGCCCGCGGCCGAATCTCTGCGCGATTAACTGCGCAAAACCGGATGGCAAAGAATGGGAGCGCGGCCGCAACACAAACGACATTATATTGATTGAAGCGTTCCGCAGGCAAATTTACCCTTCGGCGCGAGTTCGCCGGCTCGTAGCTCCCGCATGCTCGATTTCTGCATTTACCTTTTCTATCGCGCCGGGACGGCAATCGCCAGCGCGCTTCCCCTGCGCGTTTTGTTTGTTCTCGGGAATTTCATGGGCTTCACCGGCTGGCTCCTCCTGCCGCAGTATCGCCGGCTCGCCCGGCGCAATCTCGAGGCCGCCTTCGCGAACGAAAAATCGCCGCGAGAATTGCGCCGAATTTGCCGGCGCCATTTCCAAAGGACCGGCGCCAATTTCCTCTGCGGCACGAAGCTCGGGTCGATGTCTCCGGAAAAACTGGGGCGATATGTCGAAGCGGAAAATGCGGACGCCGTTCATAAACATTTGCGCGCCCGCCGGCCCGTGATCGTGCTTTTGAGTCATATCGGCAATTGGGAAGTTACCGGGCCGCTGGTGCCGCATTACTTTCATTACGCCAGGGTCGGAACGGTCTATCAAAAACTGAGGAACCGTTACCTGGATCGGGACGTAAATCGGAAACGTGCGCGCACCGGCGCTGAGTTGTTCGATCGGAGCGAAGGGTTCCACAAGCCGATCGAATTGTTACGGTCCGGCGGCCTCATCGGGATCCTGGGCGATCAACACGCGGGCGATCATGGTCTCTGGACGCCATTCTTCGGCAGGCTGGCCTCCACTTCTCCGCTGTCGGCTCTCCTGGCAAAGAGAACGGGCGCGGCGGTAATCGCCTTAGCGGTTTACACAGTCGGACCGGCGCGCTGGCGGCTCGTCTTTACTCCCCTCACCGATTCGACCGGCCTCTCAGTGAACTCGGTCACGTTCGAAGCGAATGAAATGATCGAGCAGGAAATTCGGAGGGCGCCCGAGGATTGGTTTTGGGTCCACAACCGCTGGAAAACGCCGAAACCGAATTTCCTTCTCACCCATTACAAGCGCGGCGTTTATCTGCCGCCGGATGCAAAGCTCAAGCCCTTCCGGATTTTGATCCGCGCCGCGAACTGGCTCGGCGATAGCGTCATTAGCGTGCCCGCCGTTCGAGCCATCAAAGCAGGGCGGCCCGATGCACATGTCGTAGTCGTCGCGCCGGAAAAGATCGCCCCGGTCTGGAAGCTCGTTCCGGAAGTCGACGAAGTGCTGGCGTTGGAATCGCGATCTCTCTTTTCGGTTGTGAAAAAAATCCGTGCCCAGGCTGCGTTCGACGTCGCGATCCTTTTCCCGGGCTCGCTTCGCGCCGCGCTCGAAGTTTGGTTCGCCGGCATTCCACGCCGGGTCGGTTTTCCCGGTCATAATCGTCGCTGGCTCTTGAACCAGATCGTCGCCGAAGAACAACGATGGGGTCCGATCCAGCATCAGGTTTATCGTTATTTGCGAATGGCGCGCGAGCTCGGCGGACCTCAGGCGCTGCCGGAAGTACGAAAGTTTCTTCCCCGCATTAAAACGAATGGCGCGCCCGCAAAGCTCGGACTTTGTCCCGGCGCCGAATACGGGCCCGCCAAGCGTTGGCTGCCGGAGCGTTTCGCCGAAGTCGCGCTTGCGATCGCTCAGCAACGGCCAGTCCAATGGGTTCTCTTCGGCACAGCCGCGGACCAGGAGCGCGGCGCCGCGATTGGAGCCGCACTCGGCGCGCATTGCGTGAATCGCATCGGCCAGACCACGCTCGAGGAGCTCGCCACCGAACTGGGCGAATGCGCGCTGCTTCTCACGAACGACACCGGCACCATGCATCTCGCCACGCTTCTCGGCGTTCCGGTCGTCGCGGTTTTTGGCTCGACCGAGCCGCGGCTCACCGGTCCGCTCGGCAGCGGTCACCGAATCATTCGGCGCCAGGTGGAATGCAGCCCCTGTTTTCTGCGCGAATGCCCGATTGACTTTCGCTGCATGAACGCCGTCAGCGTCGAAGAAGTCGTCTCCGCCGTTTCAACCCAGCTCGATCGCTGGCAGACGCCTCGCGGTCCAATTGCTGCCTCATCGTTCGAAAACTGATGGCAGGGACGCCGCGCTGCGGCGTCCGCAATTCATCGCATCAATAGCTGGATCACGGACGCCGCAGCGCGGCGTCCCTACCATAAATCCATTGCTTTGCGCGCTCGTTCGGAAATGCTCTTTGCGATGTTGAAAGAAAACGCGCCGCGGATTCGCACCGAAGTGCAGGTCATGTTTTTCGACACAGACTGCGCCGCGGTCGTCCACAACATCGCTTACCTGCGTTTCATCGAAGTCGCGCGCACCCTTCTCGCCGAGGAACTCGGACTCGGACTCGCCGCGATGGCGGAAACGCAAAAATATCCCGTAGTGGTTCGAACCGAGATCGATTATCGGCGCGCGGCGAAGCTCGGCGATAAGCTCACGATCGAAGGGTGGCTCGATCGCCTCGAACGCGTCCGGTTCTGGTGCGCATTCAAAATTATCCGGCCATCGGATGAAACCCTCATCGCGGAATGCCGCCAGATGCTTGCCATTATCCAAATGCCGGACGCAAACCTCCTGCGCGTGCCGGAAGATTGGGACCGTTACCGGATCGAAGCGGCCTGACGAAAATGGTCGCCGGCGCTCGCACGTTTTCACTCGAGGAGACTTTTCTCTCACCGCAAATCCTGAATCCGCCGCCGACGCGGCACGCGCTCCTCGCGTTTCTGCTCGCCCTCGCCGCGCTCCTCCACATCGGGACCACCGCCTGGGGCGATCTGTTCGACGGCGTGGAAGGCCAGTTTGCCGGCGCCGCGCGCGAAATGGTGATCTCAGGAAACTGGCTCGTGCCAACGAACGACGGCGCGCCGGTCCTCGATACACCGCCGCTCGCGTATTGGGCGGTCACGCTTTCCTGCAAAGCATTTGGGATTAGCGCGGCGGCTGCGCGACTGCCGAACGCACTCGCCACCATCGGCACAGTCGCGCTTACGTTTCTGATCGCCGAACGCCTGGCGGGTTATTGGCGCGGATTCGCCGCGGGCCTGATCTACCTTTGTTCCACCGGCGTGTTCTTGGTCGGGCGAATGGTCGCGCGCGACGCGATCTGCGGGCTTTTTGTCTGCGCTTCGATTTACTGCGTGGTGCGCGGCTATCAACACCAAAAGTTTCGCCGTCTTTGGTTCGCCGGTTTTTGGTTCGGCGTCGCTCTGGCGTTTCTAACGAAAGGCGCCGCGCCGCTTCTCGTGCTCGCGGGCACCGTAATTTGTCTCACGATTCTATTCCGCGAAGCGCGGCTCCGCTTTCGACCGTTGCTTCATTGGACAAATCTTCTTCTCTTGGTTCTGATCGTCGCTCCGTGGTTCGCTTTCATGGAAAGCCAGTTCCCCGGTTTTCTTTCCCGCTTCGCAACCAGGGCAGACGCCGCGCTCGCTTTGCCGCGTTGGGAATTGTTCCTTCTCCACCTCGCGCGCTGGTTTCCAGCAATCTTTCTTGTTCTGCCCGGTTTGCTTTTCGCGCCGCGAAAAATTCTGCGTCCCGACGAGGTAACATTCGCCGATCGCCTCCCGATTTGCTGGCTGATGGTCACGCTGGGAATCGCGCTTATTTTTGGAGACGAAGCTTCGACCGCGCTTCTTTGTGCGTTCGCCCTTTTCGCCGCGTGCGCATGGGAACGGACTTCGCGCCCACTTCGAGCTGTGGGGATCGGGCTTTCTCTCGCGGCCGGCCTCGCGGCTGCCGGGGTTATCTATTTTCGTCCCGCGATTCTTGGAATGCCGACCGACGCCGAGATAGCGCTTTCGCTGCGTCCTTTGGCCCAGTTCGTCATCGTATCGTTTCTCATCTTCGCGGTTGGCGCCTTTTTCGCCATCCGCCAGCGCGGTGAAATCACTCTCGTTCTCGCGCTCGCGGCCATGGTGCCCGCCGGCTGTTGTCTGGTTGAAGGTCGCGCGCGAGTGGCGTCATTTTTTTCCCTGGCCGATGCCGCCAAATATCTGAACCCACGGCTCGGCCGCAGCGGCGAAGTCATTTTCGAAGGGTCGTTACGCGACGGGAGCAGTCTTAGTTTCTATCTGGAGAAAAAATTCTTCTTCGTCGGTCAGCCGCCCGGTTTCTTCGAGCGCGACGACACCGCCCGCCGCAAATATCTCGACGAACATTTTCTCCTCGACGCCTGGGACCGATCCGATCCGCTCTATTTGATCATCGATGAAAAACGCGTCGCGCATTGGCGCCAATTGATCACTGACCGCGTCCACATCTATCATCAGGTTACGACCTGCGGATCGCGGGTGATCCTGAGCAACCAGTTGTAAAAAGATTCGTGAACGTCCAAGGCCAACATTACCGGACCATCTGGCCGAAACGCGGCGAGGAGCGCGTGATCCAGCTTATCGATCAGCGCCGCCTGCCGCATCAGTTCGTGATTGAAGAAGTGCGGACGGTCGCGGAAATGGCCGCCGCGATTCGCGAGATGCATGTTCGCGGCGCTGGTTTAATCGGGGCGGCCGCGGGTTATGGAATGTATCTCGCCACCTTCGAGTCCGATCTGAACGCAGCCGCCGACCGACTGAAGGCAACGCGACCAACTGCGGTGAACCTGGCTTGGGCAATCGATCGGCAACTGCGAAATATCGGCGGCGCGAAAACCGCGGAAGAGCGCCAGCGCGTGGCGTTTCAAACCGCGCAACAGATCGCCGACGAAGACGCCGAATATTGCCGCCGCATTGGCGAGCACGGCGTCGAATTGATCCGGAAACTGAGCGAGAAAAAAAGCGGGCCCGTCAACATCCTCACCCATTGCAACGCGGGCTGGCTTGCGTTCGTCGATTACGGCTCGGCGACTTCGCCGATTTATGCGGCGCACGACGCCGGGATTCCGGTTCATGTTTGGGTCGACGAAACACGGCCGCGCAGCCAGGGCTCGAAACTCACCGCGTGGGAACTCGGTCAACACGGCGTGCCGCATACTGTCATCGCCGACAACACCGGCGGGCATTTGATGCAACGCGGCAAAGTGGACGCCGTCATGGTCGGGACCGATCGGACGACTTACACCGGCGATGTCGCGAACAAAATCGGCACTTATCTCAAGGCGCTCGCGGCGAAAGATAACGGCGTTCCGTTTTACGTCGCGTTGCCGTCGTCCTCCTTCGATTGGAACATTCGGGATGGCCTTAACGAGATCCCGATCGAGGAACGCGGTTCCGAAGAAGTGAGCCACGCCGATGGGTTTCACGGCGGCGCGCACGTCGAAGTTCGCGTCACTCCCGAGCACAGTCCGGCGGCAAATTTCGGATTCGACGTTACCCCGCGCAAATTCGTGACCGGGCTCATCACCGAGCGCGGAGTTTGCGAAGCGACGGAGGAAAGCATCCTGGCGCTTTTTCCGGAGCATCGCGGGAGGTAATTCGTCGAAAGCTCCAAGCACCAAGCTCCAAGCTCCAGAGAAACATCAAGCTCCAAACAACAAACTGAGCGACTTGGATCTTGGTGCTTGGAGCTTTGAGATGAGGGGTTGAAAAAAGAGCCGACCGTTGTAACCTGCCGGCTCTCAATTCCGAAGAAACCCGGATCAATTTTTATGTCGCAACATCGCAGTCTTAAAGGAGCCAGCACCATCACCGCGAAGCGGAACGTTCTGAAACGTTTCGAGCGCGTCGAGCTGTTGAAGAAGCGCGGCCAATTCAAGGAAGGTCAGAAAGTCCTCGGCCTGCCGAAAACCAAGCCCGACGTGTAAGAAAGTGATCAGTGGCCAGTGACCAGTGATCGGCCGGAGAGCAAAACTGATCATTGGTCACTGATCACTGGTCACTCCCGATGCGTCTCAACCGTTTTCTTGCCGCAGCCGGCCTCGGCTCGCGGCGGCATTGCGATGAATTGATCGCAGCCGGGCGCGTAACGATCAACGGCCGGGTCTGCACCGATTTCAGCGCGCAGCCGGGAGACCTCGACCACGTCAAAGTCGACGGCAAACTCATCCACAGCGAGCGCCGGCTCGATATCATGCTGCATAAGCCGGCTGGTTTTGTTTCGACGCGAAGCGATCCAAATGCGCGCGACACGATTTTCGACCTGCTTCCGCCCCATTTGCCGCGCCTCTTCAACGTCGGCCGGCTCGACGCCCAAACGGAAGGCCTTCTTCTTCTCACCAACGACGGTGATCTGGCCCAGCGTCTGACTCATCCGCGTTACAAGATCGAGAAGGAATACGAGATCACGATCGATCGTCCGTGGGACCCGGCTCTCGCACCGAAATTACATAAGGGCGTGATGCTCGATGGCCAACGCGCGCGGATTGATTCTCTGCATTCAATCAAACCGACGCGGTTACGCGTTATCTTGCGCCAGGGAATCAATCGCCAGATTCGCCGGATGTTTTACGAAGTCGGTTACGAAGTGAATCGGCTCATCCGAATTCGCATCGGCCGTCTGCGCCTTGGTGATCTTCCGCGCGGCCATTGGCGGCCGCTCAGCAAGAGCGAATTGCAATCGCTGGAGCCGACGACCCGGCGCTAGTCTGTTGTAGCGACGGCGCTCTGTCGCCGTGTCACGCGTGTCAGCAGCTGAGCGTTCTTACGCCGACCCGTAACGCAGCCCGAAAGGGCGAGGCCGGGCTTTCAAAGCGGCGTCGCTCCAACTACTCCGCCTCACTCCGCAGGATTTCCAGCGGCGGCGCGCTGCCTACGCCGCGGCTCGCGATTAACCCCACGGCGACCGTCAATGCGCTGACCGCCGCCGCCGCGACGAACAGCGGCCAGATCGACGGCGCGTAACCAAGTTTGAAAACGAACTTCGCCAGTCCCCAGCTCGCCGCGACCGCGAGCGCAATTCCAGTCACACTCGCGAAGAGACCGAGCAGAAAATATTCGGCACAAAGGATTTTCCAGATTTGGGCGCGCGACGCTCCGAGCGTGCGCAACAAAATACTTTCCTGGAGTCGCTGATATCGCCCGCTCCAGATCGTGCTCGCCAGCACAATCACGCCCGCGCCGACCGTGAAGAGCGACATCACCCGAATGACCAACGCAACTTTACTGAGGATCGAATCGACAGTCTGGATAACCGACGTCAGGTCGATCGCGGCTACGTTTGCAAATTTCGCCACGATCGCGCTCTGCAATTTCGCTGAGTCCGCCGGCGTCGGGACCCGGCTGACCAGGACATAAAACGTCGGCGCGTTTTCGAGAACGCCCGCCGGAAACACCACGAAGAAGTTCGTCTGGAACCGTTTCCAATCGATCGCGCGCGTGCTGGCGAGTTTTGTTTTGATCGAGACGCCCTGAACGTCGAAGACCAGCTCGTCGCCGATTTTGACTCCGAGATCTTTCGCGATCTCCTCGTCGAACGAGATCGGCACCGGGTCGCCCGGATGGTAATCGACCCGGCCGATCCATTGGCCGGCGGTAATTTTTTCGGTGTCCGTCAACTGTTCGCGATAAGTCGTTCGATATTCGCGCTCCAGTTCCCACTCCGGAGTTTTCCGATGCGGATCGAGAAGCAGTTCGCTCGTCCGCCTGTTCTTCACTTCGGCGAGACGCATCGTGACGATCGGCGCTTCCTGGATCACCGGCATTCCGGAAGCGCGAACGATTTCGGCAACGCCCGCTCTTTGATCCGGTTGAATGTCGAAGAAGAAAATGTTCGGCTGATTGTCCGTTCCGATCGAAGTGAACTGCGAAAGCAGAACCTGCCGCGTCAGGTAGAGATTCAGAAGAAGGAACGTTCCCAGGCCTAACGACAGGGTCAGCAGCAGCGTCCGATTATTCGGCCGGTAAAGATTCGCCAGTCCCTGCCGCAAAACGAAACTCCAGCCGTGCGGAAAGAATTTGCGGATGCTCGCCATCACGAGTTTCGCCACGCCGGCAAAAATGCCAACCGCGAGGAAAAGAACGGCGGCGAAAACGAGGCCGTGTCTGAGCGTGGCTGTCTGCCAAATCGAGAAGGCCGTGATGCCGGCGACGATGGTGGCGTAGATCGCCCACAGCAGCGGATCGCGTTTTCGTGACGGCGGTTCGACTTCCATGGCAGCGCGAAAAACGCGCAGCGGCGAGAGCCGGCGGAAACGCAGGAGCGGCGGCAAGGCGAACAAAATGCAAATCGCAAACCCGATGAAAACGCCGGCGAAAATCGGACGCCACGCGATCGAAGTCGAAATGGCGAGCGGCAGGAACGACATGAGAATGCGCGGGAAAACTCGCTGCATCGCCATTCCGAGGATCGCGCCGACGCCGGCGCCGAAGAGTCCCATCGCCGCCGTTTGCACGAGATAAATGAAAACGGTTCCCGCCGCCGACATCCCGAGGCAGCGCAGGATCGCGCCAGTCTTCGTTTTCTGTTGCAGATGCGCCTGGATCGCGCTCGCGACTCCGACTGCTCCGAGCAACAGCGAAATGAATCCGACGAGGTTGAGAAAACGATACAGATTCTCGAGCGAAGCTCCGAGGTCGCGTTTCCGTTTCGCCACCGTGTCGTAATCCATCCCCAGCCGCTTGATCTGCGGGCCGACAATTTCGATCCGCGATTCGACGTCGGTGTTGTCCGGAAATTTCACGTAGGCGCGATACCGCGCGACGCTGCCCGGCTTGAGCAAGTGAGTTTCGGCCAGATTCTGAAGCGGAATGTAAACCCGCGGCGCGAGCGATCCGGCCGCCGATGCTTCACCCGGCATTTTCTTAATCGAACCGGCAATCGTGAATTCTAAGTCGCCGATCTTGATCGGGTCGCCGACCTGGGCGTGGAATTGAAGGAGCAAACTTTCTTCGAGAACCGCCTGTCCGCCGTTGCGAAATTCGCGGGCAGCCGTCGGTGGCGTCGTTTCCATCGGTCCGTAAAATGGAAAGTCGCCGCCGAGGGCGCGGACGCTCGCGAGGCGCGTCCCGCTGCTTTTCGGAAACGACGCCATCGTCGCGAAGCGGACTTCTCGCGCCTGCGGTTCGCCTAACGAGTGAAGCAGCTCTTCGTCTTGGGGCCGAAATGCGCGCGTCGATTCGACGACGAGATCGGCCCCGATCAAACTGCGGGCCTGATCATCGATCGCTCGCGCCAGGCTGTGGCGAAACGAGCCGATGCTCACCAGCGCCGCGATCCCAAGCGTGATTGAAATCGAAAACAATAGCAGCCGTCGCCGGCTCGACCGGCTATCGCGCCACGCCATTTTCCAGATGAATGAAGTGCTCATGATTCGCGTAAATGCGCCGCTTGCATCGATCTGGGGAGCGCACGCGCCCTCGCGTGCTGGTTGCGGCGCCTCGCTGCAACGAACTCCTCCCCGTAAGCTGAGACTGCGCCCGGACGCGGACGGACTGCAAAAAGTCCGTGAAGGCGAGGCGCCTTCGCCAGCACGCGAGGGCGCGTGCGCTCCCCAGCCAATCGAATTCCGCGCGTCATACCATTTCGCCATTCCGCAGCCTGATCGTTCGTTCGGTGAGGCGCGCGACATCGGGATCGTGGGTAACGAGAACGAGCGCGGTGCCGGCGCTGCGATTCAATTCCAACATCACCTCAATCACCGAACTGCTCGTTTCTGCGTCGAGATTTCCGGTTGGCTCATCCGCGAACAGAATCTTTGGGCGATTAATGAAAGCGCGAGCGAGCGCCACGCGCTGTTGTTCGCCGCCGGAAAGCTGCGCTGGATAATGATCGACCCGTTCCCCCAGCCCGACCCGGCCTAACAAGTCCAAGCCAAGCTGACGCGCGCTCCGGTCGCCGCGCAATTCCATTGGGACCGTGGCATTTTCCAGCGCCGTCAGCGTCGGGATGAGCTGGAAGTTTTGAAAAACGAAACCGACATGCTCGTTCCGGATGCGGGCCCGCTCGTCTTCGTCTGCTTCGCCGAGCGTGATGCCGTTCAACAAAACCGAGCCCGACGTTGGCCGGTCGAGTCCCGCGCAAAGCCCGAGTAAAGTCGTCTTGCCACTGCCGGACGGGCCCAGGATCGCGCACGTGCTTCCCGCGGGAAGGATGAACGAAATGTCCTTGAGGACGGTCAACTTGCCCGCGCCCGTGTCGTAGGTTTTCGTCAAATGCTGAACGTCGAGGATCGAAAGGGCGCTCATTGAAAATGGAATCGGTTTTTGCTCACGCGAACAGGAAGAAGACAATGCCAGCAATTCTCGCAATTGCTCTGGGCGTTTCGCTTTTTTTGTCCGGTGGCGGACTGCCTGATGCCCGCGCCGCGGAGACGCCGGGAAAGTCGCTCGTGTTTCTCGGTGACAGCCTCACGGCGGGATTTGGAGTGCAACCGACGGAAGCGTTCCCGGCACTGGTCGCGGAGAAAATTCGCGTCGCGGGGTTACCCTTCGAAGTTCAGAACGCAGGTTTGAGTGGCGACACGAGCGCCGGTGGCTTGCGCCGAATCGATTGGCTCCTTCAGCGGCCGATCGACGTTCTTGTCATCGAGCTCGGCGCGAACGATGGCTTGCGCGGCCTCGACTTGAAATCGATGAAAGCAAATCTCCAGGCGATCATCGACAAGGCGAAAGCGAAAAACTCGAGCGTGAAAATTGTTCTCGCCGGGATGCAGGTGCCGCCGAACCTCGGACCCGAATACGCGGCCGGATTCCAGCGTGTCTATGCCGAGCTCGCGCGAGACAACAACGCGGCCCTTGTCCCTTTCCTACTGGAAGGCGTCGGCGGCCAGCGCGAACTAAATCAAGCGGATCTGATTCATCCGAACGCGGCCGGACACCGGATCATCGCGGACCTCGTCTGGCGAACATTGGAACCGATTCTTCGAAAATCATGAATGGGTTCGACGTGACTGGCTGCTGTGCCCTGATTACTGGCGCCTCTGCTGGGATCGGGCGTGAGTTTGCCTGCCAACTCGCAGGGCGCGCCGGTGGCCTTGTGCTCGTCGCGCGGCGTTTGGATCGGCTGGAAGAACTGCGCGATGAACTCACAAAAAAGGATCCGAACCTCAACATTCACTGCCGCGCCGTCGACCTGTCGCAACCGCGCGAAGTCGAAGAGTTATGCGAGTGGCTCAACCGCGAAGGCATCGCAATCGATTTCCTGATCAACAATGCCGGCCTCGGCGATCGCGGCACGTTCGTTACGGCTGAGCCGGCGCGTCTCCACCAAATGCTCGCTGTAAACATCGCCGCGCCCACGATGCTGACCCGCGCGCTGCTCCCCGCGATGATCGAGAAGAAACGCGGCGCAATCCTGAACGTCAGCTCGAGCGCGGGATTTCTGCCGATTCGCAAAATGGCCGTTTACGCTGCGAGCAAAGCGTACGTCACGAGTTTTTCCGACGGCATCCGCGGCGAAGTGCGGAAACAAGGGATCGTCGTGAGCGCGCTTTGTCCCGGCCCCGTCGATACGGAGTTTAGCTCCGTCGCGCGCCGCAGCATCGTGAAGCAGCCGTATCCCAGCCCATCCTTCATGCACCTACCGGTGGAAGATGTCGTCCGCGCCGGGCTCACCGGGATCGAGCGCAATAAGCCGCTCGTCGTTCCCGGAATCGTTATGAAGATCGCGATGTTCCTCGTCCGGCTAACCCCGATGGGGATTCTGCGGCGCGTCTAATCTAACGAGACCCAAGATGAGCGACTCCGAACGCTTTCGGAGTTGGCTCCATCGCATGGTTAGGCCTGTTGTCATTATTGTATTGCTACCTTTCGGGTCGGTTTACTCTGTAATCTCGAATTCCTGCACCATCCCGAGATCAGCATGAGTGGTCTCCTGAGCGGTTGTTTCTGGGGTAGTCGTAATTGGCACTGCGCAATGAAGGACATAGCGGCCGGCGGTGAAGTTCCTGCGCAGCCACACAACGCGGCCGATATCGTGGCTGTCCAGCGGTCCTCCCAGGGCATCTACTGGCGCGACCTGAAGATCTTCTTTCCGCCACCGCCTTATATCAGCCACCGTCTTGCCAGCATGCAGACGAAATAGGTCTGCTTCGTGCATAGAGGGCCCCCGCGTTTCTACTCGAATAACCTGTTCGCCCTTGTGCAACTTACCCTCAAATTCAAAGCGATAATCCATGAGCCTTAGCACTACATTCGCGCTAGGTGGTGAATCCTCCACTATCGGAGATCGCACGGAAAAAGCATGGACCGGTTCCGACCTCAAATGGTTCCAGCAGATAAGAACATACTCGCCCGGATCAACTTTGAGCCACATTTCCACTGTCTCACCAGGTGACATCAGCCCGGGACCGGAATAATCCAGCACTCCCTTGGGAAAAAGTATTCCGCGCCTTACCTGCTCCTGAAAATTGGCCGCACTCATTCTGGTCGGAAGCTTTACGAGCATTGCCTCGTGAATCTTAGACCCGTGATTTTCGAATAGGATATGCCGCAATCCGATGGGAACCGCGTCGGGAGCTTCGAATCCAGTATCCGTAGCGACGATTCGAAACACCGTTTCCTTCGGCTCACGCCGAACAGCGCGATCGCAGCCGCCGCTCATCAAAGTAGCGACTATTAGACATGCAAACGTGACGAATTCCGATAGCTGCATGACTACCGGCCTAACGAGACCAAGATGAGCGACTCCGAACGCTTTCGGAGTTCGCTCCATCGCATGGTTAGATGTCATTGGTGGCTAGCAATGTAAGGGCGGAGGTAGAAAGCCGATCCGTATACGAACGCGCCACTTGCGGCAATGAGTAGCCAAGCCGCAGTGAGTAAATACGTCCGCCGGCGACGCGCGAACGTGCGGAAAGTCTGCTCGAATGCGATGCCATGTCTGCGGCGAATGAGCACATAACAGTGAACGAAGTAGAAGAGGAAAAAAATCGCATAAAAGGTGAGTCGAGCAATATCAGGAAGTCGGGTCCCCGTAAAATATGCCAGCCAAGCAACCGCACCAAGCAGGATAAAGCAATGGAACAAACATATCCCGACAACACCCTTATACATATTGGTCTCCAAGGACCAGTTGCCCTGACAAAACCGGAAAAATGCAACGTAGATCGTGAGGTAGCTGTCTTTTAGGAACCGCATCGTGCTCACGAGGGTGATGACATCTAACGAGAACAAGATGAGCCACGCCGCTGAGGACGCGGCTGGCTGCAAGCTGTGGGTGGAACTGTGAACAAGCTCATAAGCACATCGGGCGGCGTTGGCTCCATCGCTTGGTTAGATCATTCCTTCGCGACAATCATCTGTGCGTCCGTTTCGTGCAACACGCGCTGAAGGTCTCGCCAGAACCCTTGTTCGTCCTCGGGCAATTCAGGCAAGAACGTGTCAACGACATAGTCCACGAAAGCGGTAGCTGTCGGCTTGATCGCCGAGTAGGTCTCGTGGATAGGCCAAGGCTTGGATTCTGGGGTGTGCCTTAGTCGCTGCCAAGTAATGTGCATCATGTCCTTTCCGAAGCGTGTGTCCACGTCTGACGGGAGCGAAAGGGAGGCCGGCGTGAACCCAAAATCCGACGAGAACACATCGTCTGGCCATCTGCTCTGTTTCCTCTGAAAGAAATGAATCAGCGCACGAGCATGAACGAAGAAAGAAAGGAAAACGGCTTCCTTCAAAATGTGCGCGTCATCACGCCATTCTGGGATCAGCATACAATGGCGAATTTCATACTGCACATGGTGGAGCATGCGGATTAACTCGTCGCGGCTCGCCATGATCTAACGAGAACAAGATCAGCGACGCCTACCGAGGGCGAGCGTGGATCGGAAGTAGGATGGTTTAGTCATGGAAAACGTGGGGCAAACGACGGGGTAGGCGTTCGCTGCATCGCTTGGTTAGGCGTTTGCGTCAACGCGCACCTGCTTTCTTTTCGGACTCAGCATGAGCGCGGTCGAGAACGCCCTTTCCGTAGCGTCGCTCAATCTCGGGAATCGAGACATCGTTGTAGCCGGTGCGGTAGCCGTAATCTTCATCGGTCATTTCATCTGTCCAAACGATGATAATGTAAATCTTGTAGCGGTGGAGGAGTAGCGTCTCAAAAGCGGGCGAGGGATAACCGGGCCCGACTGACGACGCGATCGCAATATGATGATGGCGGATATCGCGCCGCGCATCTGCCTGGCCTTTGTAGTATGCGCGCACCCCAGCCCGGTTCAGGCCATTAGGAGGTGTTGGCGTAGGGAACGCGCTCGACACTTCGCTGCGAAACGTAAGCAGCAGTAAGAGCAGTGTGAGAGCGGGCGGTCTCATACGCCTAACGAGAACAAGATGAGCGACCGCCGCGGAGAGCGCGCATCGACCGCAGTGAAGAGGCTCTAGCCATGCGGGAAGTAAACGCGCGGCGGGCGGCGGTTCGCTCCATCGCATGGTTAGGCGCTTTGCGTGAGACGTGGAACAAGAGCACACAAATACAGGATGGAGCCGACAACGACAGTAGCAAGGAACGGTTGAAAGCCCGCAGCGGAAATCTGAATGTAGAAAGCGCCAGCGCCCACGACGGCAGCCAACGCAAGGAGAAGAACGACTGCCACGAACGAGAGCCGCAACAAACCGAATGCGAGAGCCAAAGTGACCAATGCGAGAGGGATCATGATGGGGCGATGATGGCTGCGGTAATCGGTGAGGACGAACACATAGAGCCATTGCAAAGCGAGCAACGAAAGACCGGCCGCAGCAATGTAAATGAGCGTGCGCTGAAACATGTTCCAAGAAACTGCGACTGGAGAAAATATCCTCATGCGCCTAACGAGAATAAGATCAGCGACGGCTGGCGAGATGGCGCGTGGCTGCGGTTTGAGGGTGGAATTTCATGGGAAGTGAGGAGCCAAAGCTGCCAGCCGTTCGCTGCATCGTTTGGTTAGGGGCCGTGGCGTCGCTTCTCAACAGTGACATGATCTGGCGGTGACTGTCCAGGAATGTATGAAGCAGAGCCTGCGAGATCATCCCCGCCCCAGACGACTAACCAAGATGAAGGGCCAAAGCTGGAGTGAACCCCGGTACTCAGAATGTTTCGGATAGCCCCCACGACGCGCATTACCGGTGGGGCAGAAATGCGGCGCTCAGGAAAAAAGACACGACCGTCGCTGGGTGTAACCGTCGTCTCTTCATGAGACTGCGACTCCAGGGTGTAGTCCTGCCACACCTCGCTCACATTGACGCCCGCTACGGGGCGCGAGTCGGTGCCGACAATCTGAACAGACCAGGCTGGGACAACCACGCGCTGCATGGGGATCAGCGAAAGAAACAAGAGGCCAGCCACTATCGCGATCACAACTCGCCATTTCGTATTCACTCAGGCGCCTAACGAGAATAAGATCAGCGACGGCTGGCGAGGTGGCGCGTTGCTGCGGGTTGAGGATGGAATTTCATGGAAAGTGAGGAACCGAGCCTGCCAGACGTTCGCTGCATCGTTTGGTTAGATCTTTGGGAGCTCCATTATGTGCCACGCCCCATTTGCCTTTTGCAGGCGATACATCTTGCCTCGCTCCTGCTCTGGTCCAACAAAAACAAAGACCTTATCCGCGTAGGTCTCGAATGGCGGTTTGGGCGACTGCTCCGCCCTGATGAGCGTAATCTCTGAAGAAGTGAAATGCTTAACGATCTGGGTGATCTGGCGAACGTCCTCCCGCGAGATCGGAGCGAGGACCTCCAGTCCAACGTCCGCAGCGCTCACCAGCTGGCAACTCGCAATGGCGACGACAATCGCAAGGAGCTTTCGCATAGATCTAACGAGAAAGAGCTCAGCTACCGCTGGCGGGAGCGAGCATGAATTGAAATGGTGGCGTTTTCATAATGTAAAGCGGGGCATCGGAGCGGCCAGCGGTTAGCTGCAGCGATTGGTTAGATGGTTGGCGTGAATTCATCGGAGTCGTTCCCCACACTGGTTGCAAATTTCCGGATGATAAGTGGGTATGTCCGCTTCAGGAAAGCGATTGCAGAAGGGACAACGATACTGCCAAGCACCGATCGCGGATAATACGATTCCAAGCGCGACAAAGAACCACGGCGATACCGGTGGGAAGAAACGAGCAGTCAAAGCCGCTACGATACATAGTCCGAAAACAAGCATTCCTGTCGCGGCCACACGGCGTCTGCGTCTGAAAATGGCGAGTGGCTCTGCCATCTAACGAGAACAAGATGAGCGACGGCGGACGAGGCCGCCCGTCGCTCGGAGTGTAAGTGTGGAAATCATCTCAAAAAGTAGAGCGTACAGCGGTCCGCCGTTCGCTCAATCGCTTGGTTAGGCCATTTGCGTGGCCGGCCAAAAGATCAATGAGCATAGGCCTCAAGCTGCCGTGCCAGTGCGACCACGGGACTGAAAGCGCTGCTCTTCGGGATGACGTAGTTGGTCTTCTTTCCGTTCGGCATATATCCCACGGAGAAGATAAAGTTGCTGACCGCATCGAAGCTTCGAGACGCGCCTTCGCCTCCAGCGTATTTCTGCGGCAGTGACTCTAGAGTCCGCCACATCTCCTCAAACTGCTGGCGCGAAACGCTGAACGTGCGTTGCCGCGCAGGGTCGCTGGATTTCACGACGCCTTGCGGTGCCGGGGTCTTGTCGACGATCGCGACGAAGATGATGGCGGAGCCATCTCGAAATGTGTGCATCAACGTACGAGTTGGCTTCGCGTCCGCTCTGCTGGCCGCCAGGATGGTGAGCACACTGAGGAAAAGGGTAAGGCGTTTCATAGGCCTAACGAGAATAAGATGAGCGACGGCGGACGAGGGCGCGTGTCGATCGGAGTGGAAGTGTGGAAGTCATCTCAAAAAGTGGAGCGTACAGCGGTCCGGCGTTCGCTCCATCGCATGGTTAGATGATCGCATGGCTAGTACATAAGCACGCGCGCTTTTCTTGTCTTGTCATCGACGTCGATGCCAAAATCCACGAATTTCTGCCCGGGCCTGCGGTAACCGACGTACCACGCGCCGCGCTCTGCGGCGTAAAGGACCGGGGAATGCATGTACTCCCGTATGGAAGCATGCGTGTAACGCCGTGCTTCAGCGTCCGCGATACGAACCGCGTCGGCTCGCGACAAGGGACGAACGACCGTCAGCGCGGAACATGCCGTGGAGAAGATGCAGAATGCCGCGACCGTAAGTTTCTGGAGAGAGGGCTTTATCATCTAACGAGAATAAGATGAGCGACGGCGGGCGAGGGCGCGCGTCGCTCGGAGTGCCAGTATTGAAGTCATCTCAAAATGTGGAGCGTGCGGCGGTCCGCCGTTCGCTCCATCGCATGGTTAGGTCTTTCATCGCGGCGGAGCAATCATTGTATACGTGACGGGAATACGAAACTGCCGAATCGTGCCTGGCCTGAAAGTCCACTGCCGAAAAGCGCGCAGAACTGCCTCGTCGAGGATAGTGTGCCCCGTGCTTCGCTCCATCTTCACCGATTTGAGTTGACCCGTCTTCGCATCGACGATGCCAAGGACGATGCCCCGACCTGAAAGGTGAAGGCGGCGTGCCTCGAGCGGATAGTCTGGATGTAGGTGATGTATGGCGACCGCTTCGGCTTTTGCGAGGGCATGCTCGTCCGGTGGCGGGGGACTGGCGAGTGCCGCCGACGCGGCAGCAACGAAGCCGAGTACTGGAGCTATAACGTGACGCATAAGACCTAACGAGAACAAGATCAGCGACGCCTACCGGGAGCGAGCGTTGATCGGACGTGGTATGGTTTAGTCATGGGAAATTTGGGGCGAACGGCGGGTAGGCGTTCGCTGCATCGTTTGGTTAGGCCTATTGCGGGGATTTAAGGATGTACTGCGCTGTTTCATTTTTTGGGTGTGCGACGGCCCACTCGTGTTCCACCTCCTTGCACTTTCGACAGATGAATTTCTTATAGAGCTTCTTCTCGGCAGCAGGATCAACCTCGTCGCCCCCGCGGACGTAATCTTCTGCATTCGGAAAGTAAGATATAGAGTAGTCGAAGTAAGGATCCTGGAAGTCTACGAGGCCGAAATGAATCGGAACGCGCTTCATCTGCATGCGGATGTGATGCACGTTGCACACTCCGCGGCGCTGGGCGCGCTTGCGCGCGGCGAGCAAGCGGTCTGTGCGCGCGTCCGAGAGGTTGAGCGGCGGACAACCGTAAATCCCCTCCAGCTGCGGATCGGCTGGCGACGCGCTGTCGCTGCGCGCGGTGAAAGCGACGCAGATGAACGCAATGACAAGGAGCGTGTGCCTCATGGGCCTAACGAGAACAAGATGAGCGACGGCGGGCGAGAGCGCGCGTCTCTCGGAGTGAATGGGTGGAAGTCATCTTAAATGTGGATGCACAGCGGTCCGCCGTTCGCTCCATCGTATGGTTAGATGACCGCGTCGCCTCGCCATTTGGTGAATACCCGGTCGACTTCTTCCTCTGGCACCGAAATGAACTGTGACCACACAGCCTCCTGATGACGCGGGTATCCAGTGAGATGAGCCATCGCGTTGTTGATGGCTAACGCGACTTCTTTCGACGAATCGTCAATGTGAGGAATAGCTGCGGCAATCCGACGAACCTGATCGCGCTCGAGCCCGAAGAGTGTGTGAAACTCCCAATCGGGAAAGAATGGTCCGTCGCTGGCAGCGCGAAGACACTCGAACACGGTTTGCTTCTCGGGCTCGCTTAGCGAGCTGAGGCCACCGTTTCGAGTGTACGTTCTAGTCATCTAACGAGAACAAGATGAGCGACGGCGGACGAAACCGCACGTCGCTCGGACTGGGATTGTTGAAGTCATCTCAAAAGTGGAGCGTACAGCGGTCCGCCGTTCGCTCCATCGCATGGTTAGGTCTTCGTGCATTCTAAAGGACAATGACACGATCATTCCGCTTCGGAGCCGGAACCTCCGCGGGAACGACGAGATGCCAAGTTCCGCCGCGCCGGTACGCATGCAACTCTCGGTATGTTGGAATCTTTTCGGTGGTGCGGCCGGACCAAATCTTCACGTGATCACGGGCGATTGTGGTGACGAGGATGGGGCGGTAATAATCCGGCAGGGGGAGGGCCTTTAGTTGCGCGACGTCGGCTTTTGACAGGTTTGCCGCGTAGGGGCCCTCTATGCGCAAATGCGCGCATGCAGTCAACAGAAGGGCAACGAGGATATACGAATGGCGCATAGACCTAACGAGAATAAGATCAGCGACGCCTACCGGAGGCGAGCGCTGATCGGAGGTGGAATGGTTTAGTCATGTGAAATTTCGGGCGAACGACGGGTAGGCGTTCGCTGCATCGCTTGGTTAGATCGTTTTAGCTCCGCCTCGGCTTGCCGCGCGTCTGCGCGCCGTGCTCTCTTCCGCAGTGAGTGCACGAGCAAGATGCCCCCCAGAACGAGACACAAAATGCCGCTGATGTACGCTTGCGACCCGGAGATGTACCACAGTGGAGACGCCAGTTGCCCGGTGAGCAGCGCCCTGATGCCAGCGAGCACCATGACGATACCAAGTAGGAGATAGCCGAGCTCGTCGGACTTAATCTTTGTGGAGTCTGATGGCGCTTGGGACATGTAGATCTAACAGATATTATACGAAAGGGACGTTCGCCTATTTCGGTTGCTTCCGGGGCGGGCCGGGGGGTAAAACGAAAGCATGGCCGGGAGTCGCCGTGACGAAATCAGGGCTCGGCGGCGGGGACGACGCGGGGTTTGAGGGCGTCCTGGATGAAGGCGGTGGCGTCGTTGCGGAATTGGAGGAGCGACGGGTGATTGATGTAAATCATGTGACCGGCTTCGTAGAAAGTCATCCGCACGTTGTCGCGTATCGTCGGGTCGAGCTGCATGGCGTGCAGGGTGCGCTCGGCTGCGTAATAGGGTGTGGCAAGGTCGTAGTAGCCGCAGCAAACCCAGAGTTTCAAATAGGGATTGCGACTCATCGCCTTCTTCAAATCTTCGGCGACATCGAGATACTGGTTCTGCGCGACATTCGCGTAGTTCCATGGGCGGACGTCGGCGATCATTTCGTAGGGTAAATCGCTCTCGAACTTTAACTCGCGCCGCAGGTAGTCGTTCATCATCGCGCTGTAAGGACCGAGGACGGCTTCATAACTCGGATCGAAATCGTATTCCTCGGTGCCAGGCTCGTAGCGAATGCCGGTGAAACGCGCGTCGTATCGCCCGATGGAACGGTTCTTATCCTTCAGCAAATCGAAGAAGAAGCGCCGCGCGGCAATCCGGAAGTTTGTTTGCGCGATCGCGTCTGGCGGCAAGCCGGTGAATCGCGCAAGATCGGCGGCGAGTTCTTTGCGCTGATTGTCGTCAAGCTGATCGCCGCGATTGAGCGCGAGCAGGTATTTGTTCGAGGCGAAATTCTCGCTCTCGGCCAGCGCGTCCTTCAGCGGTTTGCTCTGTAAATCCTGCGGCAACTTTTTGTGGTACCACGCCGCGGCTGTGTAGGTGGGCAAAAACAATGGATACGGCCGGTCGTTGCCCGGATTGAAACGCGCCGTCGAGAAATCAAGGATGCTCGAGACGAGGATGATGCCATTGACGTAGAACCCGTAGCGCTCCTGCAAGTAGTCGCTCAAGCCGGCCGCGCGGGTGGTGCCGTAACTCTCACCGATGATGAACTTCGGCGAGGCCCAGCGCGCGTTGCGCGAGGTATAAAGCCGGATGAAATCGCCGACGCTGGCGAGGTCTTCCTTGAAACCGTGAAACTGCTTCGGATCTTCGCCCGCCGCGCTGCGGCTGTAACCGGTTGAAACCGGATCAATGAAAACCAGATCGGTCGCATCGAGCCACGTCGCCTCGTTGTCGACCATATGATAGGGCGCGAGCGGCGCTTCACCGCGCTCGGTCAGTTCCGTCCGGCGTGGTCCAAGGGCGCCGAGATGGAGCCACACGCTCGCGGAACCCGGCCCGCCGTTAAAGGAATAGGTAATCGGCCGCTTTGCCGGATCGTTGCCGACGTCGGTACGGGTGTAGGCCACGTAGAAAACCTTGGCCTTTTGCTTCGGCTCGTCTTTGTCCTTGTCTTTGTCTTTCGATTTGTCGGCTTCTTTCGCCGGACTCGGCGACGGAGAGGAGCCTCGCGGTCCGCGCTCGCCGTCTTCCGAGCTTTTCTTCTCGCTCCAATCGCGCATCACCATGTAACCGGTGGTCGCGCGGTAACGGATCGTCTTGCCGCCGACAGTCAGCGTGTGCTCGGTCACGCTCGGG
>DASQPH010000150.1:0-25416 GCA_035644055.1 Chthoniobacterales bacterium | reverse complement strand
CTGCCAGGTATCGCGGGTATTGTTCTCACGATCGGTCTGGCCGTCGATGCGAGCGTCCTGATTTACGAGCGATTGCGGGAAGAACTCGCGCTCGGCAAGTCGCTTCAGATTGCGTTGCAGGCCGCTTACCAAAAAGCGTTCAGCTCGATCTTCGACGCGAACGTCACGACCTTGATCACCGCGACGATTCTCTTCTGGAAGGCCACCGGCCCGGTGCGCGGATTCGCGATTGCACTCACGCTCGGCATTCTCGCCTCGCTTTTCACCGCGCTGGTTGTCGGGCGCAATGTCTTTAGCTGGTTCGTCGACAAGGGCTGGACGAAAAAGATCAGGATGCTGCACCTGATCTCGTCGCAGCACATCAACTTCCTCGGCAAAGGCCTGCTCGCGGTGCTCTGCTCGCTCGCGCTCATCATCGCTGGCGCGACCTCGTTTTACCTCAAGGGCGAAAAGAATTTCGGCGTCGACTTCAAAAGCGGCGACCTGTTGACCCTGAGCTCGCCGAAAGTGATCGACATCGGCGAGGTCCGGCACGCGCTGAAGACGATTGGGTACGGCGATTCGTCGATCCAGGAATCCGCGCAGGGCGGCAAGTACTACATCACGGTTCGCACGCCGCTGAACACGAGCGACAAAGTCGAGCAGCAAGTCATGCAATCGATGCCCGGCGCCCAGTTCAAGATCGAAGGGTCGGAACGTGTCGGTGCGCTCGTCGGCGGCGAACTCGCGAAAAATTCGCTGATCGCGCTTGGCCTGGGAATTCTCGGCATCCTGATTTTTGTCACGTTCCGTTTCGAATTGTCGTTCGCGGTGGGCGCGATCGTCGCGCTCTTGCACGATGTCATCATCACAGTCGGCGTGTTCTCGTTGCTCGGGCGCGAGCTGACGCTGACGATGGTCGGCGCGATCCTCACGATCGCCGGTTATTCCATCAACGACACGATCGTCGTCTACGACCGAATTCGCGAAGGCCTCGCTAGCAGCAAACGCGGCTCGATCGAGCAGATCATGAACGACAGCATCAACCAAACGCTGAGCCGCACCATTTTGACCAGCACCGTGACGCTCATCCCGATCCTGTGTCTGTTCTTCTTTGGCGGCTCGGTTTTGCGCGACTTCGCGCTGGCCATCATCATCGGTGTCGTGGTCGGCACTTACTCCTCGATCTTCATCGCGTCGCCGATCGTTCTCTGGTGGACAAGGGCACGCGGGGGCAGCGCCTCGAGCTTGCGCCGCGAAGTCACCGAAAAGGCCGCAGCGGCCACGGGCCGAACGACTTAGATCGGAAAAATCGCACCCCTCCAGTTGCGACCGAGGGCTTCGGTCCGAGGAAAATCGCGAAAGTTATTCACAGTAGTTGACGCCTGCCAGCCGCCCGCTTATCCTCGGCTGCACCGGTTCTGAAACCGGACATTTTTAGAAACGAGGATGACACATGCCTGAAGTGATTGTTCGAAAAGGTGAACCGGTTGACCGAGCGTTGAAGCGCTTGAAGAACAAGCTGGATGCCGAGGGAATTTTGGAGGAAGTCCGGCGCCTGCGCGCGTTCGAGACACCGAACCAAAAGAGCCGCCGCAAAGCCAAGGCGAACGCGAAACGCGGCCGGACGAAGTTCCGCTTTAATCCTTCGTAAACGCCATTTAGGGCGATTAATTTTTCAAGGGCGTCCGCTTCGGCTGGCGCCTTTTTGCTGTCCTACTCACATTCGCAAACGATCCGGAATCCGAGATCGTTGCAGGAATAATTCGGAATATTTGAATTGCGGGTCGTAGCCCGCAAACTCCCAAACCGCGATTTCCAACTGCCGCCGCGAAGCACACGTTTCGCTCCCGCAGTCGGCCCTCGCGGATCTATTTTGGCAATGCCGCGATACGGCTCGAAGAAATCATGGCACCATTCCCAGACGTTCCCGGCCATGTCTTCGATCCCAAACGGACTGGCGCCAAATGGAAAAGCTCCGACGGGCGAGCTTTCCGGATAACCGTCGTCGATCTCGCGGTCACTCCAGGCGAAGACGGTATTGCGGTCGGCGAAATTCGCCAGGTCGCCCCGATGTTCGTGATTGCCCCAGGGATATCTCCGTCCGTCGGTCCCACGCGCGGCATATTCCCATTCGGCTTCGGTCGGTAACCGATATTTTTTTCGTTCGCGGGTCGAGAGCGACTGGCAGTACTTAATTGCTTCGAGGCTGCTGACGTAAACAACCGGATGCTTGTCGCCCGCGCCAGGGGCGCGCTTGTTTTTGTGCGATGGATCGAATTGCTCGTAGTCCGCATTGGTAACGAGATGCCGCGACAGGTAAAAGCGGCTCAAGGTCACTTTGGTCAGGGGACGCTCGGTCGGGCCTGCGTCCGGCGCATCGCTTCCCATGATGAATTCGCCCGACGGAATGAAAAACATCTGCTGGCCGACTGAGTTCACGTAATTCGCAAAGCGCTGGCGATCGTCGGCGACAACTGGCGCAGCAGCGGGCGCTGGCGCCGGAGCGTGACCATTAACCGATGCCGGCGCCGCTTGGCGAACAGCGGTCACCCGTGGCGCGACCATCGCGTCTGGCTCCGCCATCTTGTCGGCTTCTTCGAGATAAAAATCGACCAGCTCTTCGGCTTCGGCGGCATCGAGGCCAAGATTTTCGGCCATGTTGACAAAGGCATCGCGGGTTTCGTCGGCCATGCCGTCGGTGTCCAGCCCGCTCAGCCGCAACATCCGCATGAAATCTTCTTTCGGGTCAACGGACTTCTGCCGCCGTGACCGCTGCGGGCGCGGCGCTTCAACTGGCGGAGGCGCGGGCACTCTAGTGACGCGTTGCGCACCGCTGTCCTTCAGCTCGGCTTCGATGTACTCGACGATCTGTTCCTCAGTCAGTCCGTGTTCGGCACCGAAACGATTCAAACTCTTTTCTTCTTCCGGAGTCAGGACGCCATCTGCGAGCGCAAACGTCAGATACTTGTGAAATTCGATGACCGCCTGCTCGTTCGCCTGCGCGGCCAGCTCTGAATCAACCTGACGCCGCCGCTCGGGATCGAGCAATTCGACGCGCGCCTCAGTCAGGTAGCGTGAAGATTCATCGAGTCCCGGCCGCAAAATCTGGGCGAGCGGATTGCTCGGCTGGTTCTTAAGCGGAAGTTTTTTTTGCCACCACCGCATCAGTTCGCGGCAATGCTGTTCGATCAATTCGTTGCTCGGATTCGCGCGCGGATCGAGGCAGAGCCGCTCATAAAGATTCGGCGACTTGTATTTACTCCAGCCGTCCCATTTGTAGGGATCGTCTGGAAGCGGAACGGGAAAACCTGCCTCCAGTTGCATCATCTCACATCACCGCGATGGCGCCCAACCCTTTGGCCGCACGTTCGACCTCGTTTGGCGCGAGCCCGGTGTTTCGCTCGATCCGCACCTTCGCCTGGTTACCCGACGCGTTGACTGCCACTTCGAGCACCTGGTTGGCGTTGTATTCGTAAGTCAGCTCGACCGGGGAACCTTTCGGGAGGAAGGCCGGCAGTTCGACATCACAAAGACCAAGAGGCGTGCATTCCGCGGGCAGCGTGCTTTCACCTTCGACGATCCGCACCACCGCGCGCTGCATATTTGCACTCGCCGTTCCAAAGGAGTTGCGCGCCGTCGCCGGGATCGCAGTCATCTTGCGGATCATCGGGAAGACGTATTCCTCGAGATGCGCTTCATCCCAAAGCACAACGCCGAGCGTATGCGAGGTGATATTCGTGACCTGAATCAATCCACCGTCGCGTGAAGAAAATTGCTGACGCGTGTCTTCCGAAAGCGTTTTTTCGCCGGTCGTTTCCTCTTCCTTCAACAATGAGAGGATACCCTGGACCGCCGCGCCGACCGCGACCGCTTCGTCGGGATTCACGTCGTCGATCAACGGGAGTTTCGAAAGATCCGCGACCATGTCGCGCACCATCGGCATCCGCGTCATGCCGCCGACCATGAGAACCTTGTCGATCTCGCTCCATTGCATGTTCGCTTCCTGGAGCACCATCTCGCAAATCGTCTTGCACTTTTCGACCAGATGCCGGGTCTTGAGTTCGAATTCTTCGCGGCTCAGCTCGACTTTCACGCTCTTGCCGTTGTGGCTGTGAACGATCGCTGTCCGCGGCCGGCTCGACAGTTGGATCTTCCCGGCCAGCGCCCGGCTTTGCAGGTCCTGGTAGCTTTGCAAATCGAGGAGCGGATTCTCGCCATGCGCGCGATCGAATTCTTCCGCGACGTGATTGACGATCACGTCGTCCCAATCCTTGCCGCCGAGCCGATGATCACCGTTCGTCGCAATCATTTGGATGCCCTGGCCTTCGATCCGCATGATGGTCACGTCGAACGTGCCGCCGCCGAGGTCGAACACAAAAACAGTCTGGTTTTCGTCGAGTTTGTCGAGGCCATACGCGACCGCTGCCGCTGTCGGCTCGTTGATGATTTGAAGAACGTTAAGTCCGGCAAGCTGCCCCGCGGTTATCGTCGCGGTCCGCTCTGCGTCGTTGAAGTAAGCCGGCACCGTGATCACCGCGTCGGTTACCGGTTCCTTGAGATATTTTTCCGCGTCGGATTTCAGTTTCCGCAAGATCAGCGCCGACAATTCTTCGGCCGAATAAACTTTCCCACCAAATTCCCGCTGGAATTGTTCCTTCGGTTTGCCCATTTCGCGTTTCACGAAATCCACGATCCGTTCCGCTTCCGCGACCGCGTTGTTCTTTGCCAGGGTGCCGACGATGACGGTCGCGCCGTCAAACAAGATCACCGAGGGCGTGAGCCGCTCGCTTTCGGTGTTGGGGATAATTTGCGGCTTGCCGTACGGATCGATGTGCGCCATCGCGCAGAACGTCGTTCCGAGGTCAATGCCAACTACTTTTCGTTGCGTCGCAGGTGCAGTCATTTGGCAATAAGGAGAATGTGTGGGTCTAAACACCAAGCGTAGGTGCAATTTCCATGCCTTCTCTCGGCAGCATTCGCCGCAATTTTTCGGCGGCTGCAGACGCGGGTTTTCCCAGCTAACCGAAGCGTTTCGCGACTACTTCTTCCGGCCGCAAAACCTGGTCGCGCCAGAGGAAGCCGCGTTTTACGCGCATCACGATCTGGCCGTCTTCCTCGGCGAAATCAGCCGGCTCGAAACTGATCACCTTGTGCAGCGCCCGGTCGACTGTCTCTTTCGCCTCGATCTCGCTTACTTCCATCCGATGCAGGATTTCCGTCAGCGAATGGATCGCGTTCTCGAGATTATCCCGCCATTGGCCGAGCGGTCCGCGCTTGCCGCTGTTCGCTTCGATTGCCGTCTGGAATTGCGATAGCAAACCGCTCAGATCGTCGAACAAAATCACCAGATCGCGGATGAACGGTTTCTGCAGCGATTCGTGCAGAAAATTATCGCGATACTTGATCATCTCATTGTGGAGCGAATCGAAGAGCCGCTGATTTACCGTCTCGGTATTCCGCAACGCGGCCATGTTTTCGTCCATCTTCCGGAATTGCTCCGCGAAGTCGCTCTGCTCGGTCTTCTCCAGCTTCTCGAGCCGGCCGAGAACGGTTTGCTCGAAGCTCGTCATTCGGCCGTTCAACGCTCGGAATTCGTCGAGTATCTGGGCGAATTGCGCGCCGTTACCCTCCGCATCCCACGCGTTCTCCGGTAGCGTTTTCTCCGCTTCCGCGCTCAGTTGCTGCATCGCGGACGCAAATTCATCAGTGATTTTGATCTCCATCGGACTCTTCATTACGCGGAAAAAAATTTGCGGATCGACTCGACCAATCCGGGAATGTCATGGCGTCGCGCTTCAACCGCGACCTCGAGACCGCGATCGCGCGCCGTCTTCGACGTAATCGGCCCGATGCTCGCGACCTGCATTTTCGCGGGCCACGGCAACTCGAGGGCCAGGAAATTTTCGACTGTGGATGAGCTGGTAAACGTGATCAAATCTGCGCCTTCCTCCAATAACCGGCGCCGCGCGCCGCTGTCGTCGCGCGTCTCGGGGACCGTTCTGTAGGCGAATCCTTCGTCCACAATAGCTCCCAAAGCCGACAGCTCCTTCGGTAGCAAATCGCGGGCCTTCTCTGCTCGCGCGATCAGAACCCGCAAATTCTCGATCCCACCTCCCTTACGAAACTCCCGCACCAGCGATTCGGCCACGAACTCGTCCGGCATCAGGTCCACGTGCAGGTGGAAATCCTTAAGCCGTTGCGCGGTCGCCGGCCCGATTGCTGCGATCCGCGCGCCGCCGATCTCGCGTGCGTCGTCGTAGAGTTTGTAAAACAAATCGAAGAAAGCGTTTACGCCGTTCGGGCTCGTGAAGACGATCCAATCGTAACCGTGCGCGTCCTGCACCAGTTCCGCGAATGCGCGCAGATCGGTCGGAGGCTCGATCCGGATCGTAGGCAGCTCGATTACGTCCGCGCCAAGACCGCGCAGTTGCTCCGTCAACGCCCCCGCTTGTTTTCGCGTCCGCGTGACGACGATCCGTTTGCCGGAAAGCGGCCGGTCCTCGAACCAATTCAGTTCGTCGCGCATATTCACGACCTCGCCAAAAACCGCGATCGCCGGCGCCGCGAACCCTTCCGCGACTACTTTCTGCGCGATATTCTCCAGCGTTCCAACCAGCGTCCGCTGCCGTTCCGTCGTCGCCCAGCGAATCAACGCCACCGGCAAATCTTTCGGCACGCCGTTCGTCATCATTTCGCGCGCGATTGGGCCGATTCGCTCCACGCCCATCAACATGACCTGCGTGCCGCCGAGTTTCGCCAGCGCGGCGAAATCAATCGCGCTTTCCTCTTTCGTCGGATCTTCGTGACCGGTGAAGAACGTGACGTGCGAATTCTTCCCGCGATGGGTCACCGGAATTCCGGCGTAAGCCGGCCCGGCGATCGCCGACGACACGCCGGGAACAATCATGAACGGCAACTTCGCTGCAGCCAACGCCTGCGCTTCTTCTCCACCGCGCCCAAACAAAAACGGATCGCCGCCCTTCAATCGCACGACGTTTTTCCCCTCCCGCGTTTTCTCAACGAGCAGCGCGTTGATTTGCTCTTGTGTCAGCGTGTGCGCGCCCGCTTTTTTCCCGGCAAAAATCAGCTCGGCGGCTTCCGGAGCCCAGCGCAGCATCTCGGGATTACAGAGATAATCGTAAACGATGACTTCCGCGCGTTCGACGCACTCCTTCGCGCGCAACGTGACGAGGCCGAGATCCCCGGGCCCTGCGCCGACGAGAAAGCATTTCCCTTTTTTCTCAGCCATTAATCGACTCCCATAATTCCCTCGCCAACTTTTCCGGCGCCGCAGCGTCACCTTCAACCCGCGCCATTCGTGGTTCAATTCGCGGTGGCTCGAAAACCTGCGCCCACACCCTCATCGTCGAACCGCTGATCGTCGCCAAAACGCCAACGGGCGAACCGCAATCGCCCTGGAGCAAACGGAGAAACTCCCGCTCCGCCTGGAGGCAGGAAAACGTTTCCGCGTGATTGATCGTGCGCAGAACTGAGCGCGCGCCTTCATTCTCCCGCCGAATTTGCAGCGCAATGATCCCCTGCCCGCCGGCGGAGAGAAAATCGCCCGAAGAAAGCGTTTCTGCCTGAAGCAGCGTACCTTCGAATTCGAACGAGCCTCGAGCCACGTCGTAATCCAAACGCTCGAGGCCGGCTCGCGCCAGGACGATACCGCGCCAGTCAATCTCGAGCAGCTTCCGCAGACGCGTCGGAACGTTGCCGCGCAGATCGACAACTTCGACACCGGGAAACTTCCAACGAAGCTGATGCTGCCGCCGCACACTGCCAGTCGCAATCGCTCCAGCCGCCGTGTTCTTGCTGACTAAAACGTCTTCCACCGGCGCGCGGGGCAACAGCGCTCCGAGTTCCAATCCTGCCGTCATCTCGCTCGGCAAATCTTTTGCGCTATGAACTGCTACATCGATTTTCCCCGCCGCCAGCGCGCTCTCAATTTCACCGGTGAAAAGTCCTTTGCGACCAGCGCGTGGATCCAGCGGCTCCGCCGTTCGGACATCGCCGCGCGTGGAAATTATCTCCGTTGCGATCTCAAGATCAGGCCAAGCCTTTTTTAACGCGTCGACCACCATCGCCGTCTGCGCCCGCGCGAGTTCGCTGCCGCGAGACCCGAGAACTATCTTTTGTAGCGGCGGTCTGTGACCGCCGGACGATTTTTCCGACGAATACTCGGCGCTCATAGAGCGCCGCTACAGCTCAGAGGTCAGCGCCCGCGTATCCAGAGACGGCGGCGCGCTGGTCCGTCCGCCAAAACGCGCGGCAAAGTCCGCGACGTGTTCGGCGATGATTTTCTCCGCGGCTGAAATCTGCTGCCGGCGCATGGCGAGTGACTGCTCGGCGATCGATTGCAGCGAATCGATGTCGTAAAGATAAACACCTTCCATCTCGTTCACTTCCGGCGCGACGTCCCGCGGAACGGCTATGTCGATAATGAAGAGCGGTCGATCCGGTCGGCTCCGCAGCATTGGCGACAAAAGCGCCGGCGTTAAAAGCGGTTCCTCGGCTGACGTAGAGGAAATCAGGATGTCGATCTCGTGGCATTGCGCGGTCCAATCATCGAAAGGAACGGCCCGGCCATGGACGAGCTCGGCCAGACTCAGTCCGCGTTCGAACGATCGATTGCTGACGCGAATGTCGGTGACACCCCGCGAATTCAGGGCGCGCGCGGTCCGTTCGCTCGTTTCGCCGGCACCCAAAACGAGCACACTGCACTCGCGCAAATCGCCAAAGATTTTCACGGCGAGATCGACCGCGACCGAACCGACTGAAACCGCGCCGCGCGTGATGTCGGTGCTGCTCCGCACCTGTTTCGCCACGCGAAATGCGCGCTGAAAAAGCCGGTGCAACACCGGCCCCGCGCTACCGGCGGCACGCGCAGCTTCATACGCCTTCTTGACCTGGCCGAGGATCTCCGTTTCGCCGATAACCATCGAATCCACTCCGGCCACAACCCGAAATAAATGCTGCGCGCAGGTTTCGCCGTCGTAGCGATACAAAACGTCGTTGTCGTCTCGGTCAGCATTTGATTGCCACAGCGCCGGTATAATTTCCTCGGTCGCCACCAAGCGGTCGGACGATCCGTAAATCTCGACTCGGTTACAAGTCGACAACACCAGCGCTTCCTTCCAAGCCCCCGACGCGAGCAATTCCTGCTCTGCCGCTCCCCCGGCATATCGCTCCCGCGTTTCGACGCTCGCGGTGTGGTGACTGATCCCGACGCAAAAAAGATTCATCACGTCGGTCGGGTTTCCGAAACGAAGTTGATCGCCCACAGCACGGAGACCGCGGCGGTGAAAGCGAGAATGCAGAGAGTCGCGATCCGTTTTGGCGCCAGCCGGTGCAGATGCCGACCCTGCAGAATCGCGCCATAAAAGATCCAAACGGCGATCGCGCAGATCATCTTCACGCGTGGCAAGGGTTCGCCGGTAAAGAATCCGCTCAGCAGTCCAGCCGTATACAGCGCGAAGCCGAGCCAGAGCAGCCGGATGAGCGCCGAAAACAAATTCGTCAACGGCGGCAGATGATAAAAGATCGAGTGCAACTGATGGGTCTTCAGTTGTCGTTCCTGGACGAGGTACATGACGCCCGCAACGCAGGCCAGCGCGAAAGCGCCGTAAGCCATCATTGAAATCGACGCGTGAAATTCGATCCACGGATTGACCGCGACCCGCACCGGCTGGGCGACATCGATCGGCGCCAGGAGGGCGAAACTTTGGATGAGCAAAACCAGCGGCGCCGTGAACGCACCCATCAAAGAAAGCCGATAGGCGGGTCCGATTAGCAGATAAATCAGCGCCAGCGACCAGGCGAGGAAGATGAACACTTCGAAGAGATTCGTGATGGGACAACGCCCGAGCGCGTGACCGCGAATCGACAGAAACGCGCTTTGGAAAACGAATCCGAGCGCAATCGCGATGAAGTTGAATCGCCGGGGACGAAAGACTCCGTCGCGCAAAGTCGCGAGCGTATGCGCGACCGCGACCAGGTAGCAGAGCGTCGAGAGGAGAATGAATTGGCGGTCCACGGAACGGGTAGGATCAGTCGCGGCCCTGCACCTTGTCCACTTTCCAGGTGCCTCCCTCCTTCACGAGGTGAACGAGGAGCTTTTTCTGCATGCCTTTCGCGCCATTGAGGAGGACGCGGGCGCTGCTTTTGTCGCCATGAGTCTGTAGGTTTGAGACTGAAATGTTCTTCGCCCAGAGCGGGTCGAAATCCTGGGCGTCGACGAAGTAGTCGCCATCCAACCCATCCGGGCCCTTCACCATTTTGTCGATTTCTCTCAGCAACCGTTCCGTCGCGTATTGGCGGATTTCTTTGCGTTGCTTCATCGGGTCGCGACTCGCGACCAGGTTGGTCACGTACCAGCGATAAAAATTCCGGATGCAATCCTCGGGCGTTGCGGCTGATTCGGCGGCTCGAACCTGCCCGAGCGCGAGAAGAGCGGCGGCAACGCTTAAGACTGCGGCGATTCGTTTCATGGGACTGACTTTAACGTTGAAGACGGCGGTTTGCCATCCCGGCCGTTGACCTTTCCAGGCGAGCCGTTAGCGTCCCGCCGCCATGGCTTCCGATTCGCTCGATCAATTGCGCGCCGCCATCCGCGACGTGCCGGATTTTCCCAAGAAAGGAATTATTTTCAAAGACATCACGCCGATCCTCGGCAGCGGAAAACTCTTCCGGATAGCGATCGAAGCATTCCTCGAACAATGCCGCGGCAAAAAGATCGACAAGATCGTCGGGATCGATGCCCGCGGATTTCTTTTCGGCTCGGCCGTCGCTTACGATCTCGGCGTCGGTTTCGTTCCGCTGCGAAAGAAAGGGCGGCTTCCTTACAAGACGGAAAGCGCGAAGTATTCGCTGGAGTACGGTGAAGCCGAGATGGAATTGCACGTCGACGCGATCGAGCGTGGCGAAAAGATCGTGTTGATCGACGACTTGCTGGCGACCGGCGGCACGTCTGCTTCCGCCGCGACGTTGATCCGCAAAGTCGGCGGCGATTTGATCGCGGCGCAGTTCCTCATCGAACTGGAATTTCTCGACGGCCGAAAGAAGCTGGAATCAACGCCGGTCGTTTCGTTCCTGAAGTACTAAACGTCCCCGTCAGTGATCGTGACAGGTGCACGCATCGCCACACCCTTGCTGCCGGACGATCACTTCCATCTTGATGTCCTGGAGCGCGATCTGGTCGTGGATCAAGTTTAGCAATTCGAGCGCACGCTCGTCCGGCATGTGATCGCACCGCAGCTCGATCCGCGCCGGTTTGCCGGCGAGTTCGGGATGCGCGGCGAGCATTTCGCCATCGAGCAGGAATGAAACGTAGGCGTTGAATTTTTCCTGCAGCTCATGGAGCCGCTCGTCCGATCCATCCCATGGCCGCGCCTCGTTCATCGCGAGAACCACCTCGTCCGTCTTTCCATCTACGCCGAACAGATCGATGACGGCGGGACTGGCGACGCCCGTCTGAAGATTTTCCTGCTCTTGCTCCCGCGACATTGGCCAGAATAGTGACACACCATGGTTCGCGCGCCACTGCTCTATCTCCTGCTTGCGAGTTCCGCTTTCGCGCAATTCACCCCGGCGCTGATCCAGAACAACAGCTACTGGGGCGACGGCAAAGCGGAATTCGATATCTACGATGCGCAGATCGTCCGCGAAGGCGCGCCACGGCCGTGCGAAGTCCTTCACGTCCTGGTCCGCGAATCGTTCGACCCGAAACAACTCGTGAAGTCGGACAAACCGAACCAGCCCGAGGCGATTCCGGTCCTGAAACTAAACCAGATCCTTCACGTGCCGACGGGTCTTTACGTTGCTCAGCAAATGCATTCGAACTTCTGGCGGGTGGATAACGCGCAGCTGTTGAAGTTCTCGTTCACCAGCAGCGACAGCTCGGGCAACACCTACAAGGAAGGGCGCCGGGACAACGCGAACCTCGCCTACGAATACCACACCTATTGGGACGGCATGGCGGGCGGAAAGGAAAACGTCGCTGTGCCGGCGAACGGGTATTTTTACGATGAATTGCCCTGGCTCGTGCGGACCATCGATTTCCAAAAGCCGCCGAAGCCGTTCGAGGTCCAGCTGGCTGGGAGCACGATCAATTCGAAGAAGGACAATTTCGTTTTCAAGCCCGCGAAGATTTCCTTCAAATCAACCGAGCGGGAAATCGACGTTGCCGTCGAACATTCGGCCGGCACCGACCATTTCATTCTCGATCGCGATTTCCCAAACCTTCTCCGCCAATGGAACGCCGCTGACGGCAGCAAACTGAAAATGAAACGAAGCCTGAAAGTCGCCTACTGGAATTACAACAAACCGGGCGACCGCGAAAAGGCGCTGGCCGACCCGACGCTGCGGCATCCGGATTAAGAATTGAAGACGCGGCGCGGTCCGAGTTTAGTGAAAGGGTGGCAAAGCGAAAGAAAAGCGCCGGCCTAACGTTGCTCGGCAAGAGTGAGGCGCGGCTACCGAGATCACCCGCTGAAGCAAAACTCGAGACCTTCCCGAATCCAGCCAAACGCAATTACCGGATCCGGTTCGAGACGGCGGATTTCACCTCGCTCTGCCCGGTCACCGGCCAGATGGATTTCGCGCAGATCACGATTGAGTACGTCCCTGCGAAACTTTGTGTCGAAAGCAAATCGCTGAAGTTTTACCTCGCGTCGTTCCGGAACGAGCGCGCCTTCAATGAAGCGGTCACGAATCGCATCCTTGACGATTTCGTTCGCGTCTGTTCCCCGCGCGAAGCTGTCGTCACCGCCGAATTCTCGGCCCGCGGCGGCATCGCCCTGACCGTCCGCGCCGAATTTCCCGATGCGAAATGAAACGCGCCGTCGTCCTAGTCAGCGGCGGACTTGATTCGGCGACAACGCTGGCCATCGCAAACCGCGATGGCTTTCGAGCGCATGCACTCTCGTTCGATTACGGCCAGCGCCATAAAGTGGAATTGGAAGCAGCAAAGCGCGTGGCCCGGTTACTCGGCGCGGCCGATCATCGCATCGCGCAGATCGACCTTCGGATCTTTGGCGGTTCGGCATTAACCGGCGACATGGCGGTGCCGAAGGATCGCGAAACGAAAACGAACTATATTCCGGTTACCTACGTCCCCGCGCGGAACACGATCTTTCTCTCCTATGCGCTCGCCTGGTGCGAAGCGCTTGGTGCCGCCGATATTTTCATCGGCGCAAACGCGATC
The DNA here is from genome assembly GCA_035644055.1 of Chthoniobacterales bacterium. Taxonomy (GTDB): domain Bacteria; phylum Verrucomicrobiota; class Verrucomicrobiia; order Chthoniobacterales; family UBA10450; genus AV80. The sequence continues at coordinate 12,230 of DASQPH010000150.1, read as the reverse complement.
GATTACAGTGGCTATCCCGATTGCCGGCCGGAATTTATTTCCGCGTTCGAACAGCTCGCGGGTCTCGCCACAAAAGCCGGGGTAGAAGGAACCGCCTTCCGAATTCACGCGCCGCTCATTTCAATGTCAAAAGCGGACATCATCCGAAAAGGAACAGAACTTGGCGTCGATTTCTCGCTCACCCACAGTTGCTACGACCCCACCACGGATGGATTGGCCTGCGGCCGATGCGATTCCTGCCGACTCAGACGGACCGGTTTTCGGGAGGCCGGAATGACTGATCCCCTTCGCTACGCATCGTGAAACAGATCTTCGTTCTTACCCGACCGGAACAACGGCTCATCATTGTTCTCGTCCTGTTGCTGGTCGTCGGCGCATGGTATAAACACCATCGCGATTCGCAGAATTTCCCGCCGTTACAACCCCGGGATGTGCCCGTATCCGATGAAAGTCGGCGTTAAGCGCCCCTCTTCGGTCTTACTCGTGCGCGCGACTTTGAAATCGAACACGCTCACTCCATAACGCGATTCACCTTTGTAGGTTCGTCCGTCGCTCGCACCCACCATGACGCGCTGATTCGTTCCTTTCTCGCGCCCGAGATAAATCATTGCGTGGGTGATCGGCGGATCGCGCTCGATGCTGTAGGTGCCCGTCCAGAAAAGCAGATCGCCCGGCTTGAGCTCCTCCAGTTCGAAAGTGTCGTCATGGCGGCTGTTCACCGACCGAAACGTTCCAGCCTTCCGCAGCCAAACATATTGCTGACTGGAATCACGCGGCACCTCATGGAGCCCGGCCTGGTTCAAAACGTAGAAAACAAATCCCGAACAATCCATCCCTCCGCTGGAAGGATCGGCGGAGCCGTACGTGTAATCGAGATTGCGCGTCGTTAGCTCAAGCGCCGTGTCGATCATCTTCCGGATGTTTTCCGGATAATTGTCGTAACCGGAGATCTGGGCCGACGAAATCGAAGCCGGCGCGCCTTTCTTCTTCGGCGACGCGGATGCCTTGGGCGTTTCGCTCGCCTCGGGCGTCACGCTCGGACTGGCTGAAGCAGATGGCGATTCGTTCGGCGACGCACTCGGCGTCGGCGAACTCTTGGGTTTCTTCTTCTTTTTCGACGACGCGCTCGGAGAAGATTCCGGAGAGGGAGTCGGCGACGATTTTTTCTTTTTGGAAGAAACGCTTGCAGTCGGCGTCTCGGCCGGTGTTGGACTCGGCGACGATTTCTTTTTCGGCGACGGCGATTTCTCGGGAGTAGCGGTTGGTTTCGGCGTCGGCGATTTCTCGGCGGTCGATTTCTTCTTCGTATGTTTCCGCGGCGTGGGGGTCGGCGTGGCCGCGAAGATTTTTTTCATCTTCGTCCCGAACGATTCCGCGGCGGGCGCGTGCACCGCGAAACCCGCGCCTCCGGCGATGGCCGCGACCGCGATCGCCGCCGTGATCCTGCGCCGCATTGGAGAATTACTTCTTCGCAAGCTCGGCCAGGACCGCCTTATTCAATCGAATACCGCCTTCCAAATTCTCGAGCGGGAAATTCTCGTTCGGCGAATGGGCGCGGCAATCTGGCAACGCGAGACCCATCAGCAGCGTCTCGACTCCGAGAATATCGCGGAACTGCGAGACGATCGGAATGCTGCCGCCTTCGCGAATCAGGGCGGGATCCTTTCCGAAAGCTTCCCGTAACGCGCGTTGCGCCGCTTCGCCGAACTGCGACCGCGGATCGGTGAGATACCATGGCCCGCTGTGTCCGCGCGTGATTTCCATCGTCACGCCAGGCGGCAAATGTTTCTTCAGATGTTTCTCGGCGAGACTAAGGATGTCGTCGCCGTCCTGATTCGGCACGAGACGGAACGTGAGCTTCGCCATCGCGTGGCTTGCGATAACCGTCTTCGTTCCCATTCCCTGGTAACCGCCACCGATGCCGTTGATTTCGGCCGTGGGGCGTCCCCAAATCCTTTCAAGCGTCGAGTAACCCTCTTCGCCGAAGAGCGCGGGCGCGCCGGTTTCGTCGAGGATTGCTTTGTCGCCATCGATCGGCAATTCGCGCCACGCTTTGCGCTCCCAATCTTCGAGCGGATTCACCTTGTCGTAGAATCCTCCGATCGCGACGTGGCCCTTGTCGTCGTGCAACGTTGCCAGCAATCGCGCCAGGGCCGTGATGGGATTCGCCACCGAGCCGCCGAAGACGCCGGAATGTAAATCCATTTCCGCGCCGGTGATTTTTACTTCGAGCGCCGTTACGCCGCGCAAACCGTAGCTGAGTGTCGGCACACCTTTTGCGACCATTCCTGTGTCCGACACGACGGCGACGTCGCACTTCAAAGCGTCGCGATTGTCGGAAAGAAACTTTGGCAAATTCCCGCTGCCGATTTCCTCTTCGCCTTCGATTACGAAATGAAGGTTCACCGGCAGATCGCCATCTTTCTCCATCGCTTCCTGAACGCCGAGGATGTGGGAGAGGATCTGGCCCTTGTTATCGGTCGAGCCGCGGGCAAAAACGTAGCCGTTCTTCAGAACCGGCTCGAACGGCGGCGATTCCCAGAGCTCAAGCGGATCAGGCGGTTGAACGTCGTAATGACCGTAGATCATGACCGTGCGCCGCCCAGGTTGCTGTTTGTTTCGCGCCCAGACAACCGGATGGCCCGACGTCGGAACGAGCTGCGTCTCGAGCCCGATCGTTTGCAGCTTCTTCACCAACCAATCGGCGCAGGCGTTTACCTTGTCCTTGTATTGATCGTCGGTGGAAACGCTGGCGAACCGGAGGAACGAAAGATAATCGTCGAGATAACTGTCGCGCATGCTCGCAGACTAAACCGACGAGCGCGGGTTTGGCTACCGGTTCCTTGCGCATTTCGAAAGGCTTGTCTCGTGCCAGAGCAGCGACCACTCTGGCCGCGTGACGCCGGAAAAAACGCAGAACGCTGACGCGCAACTGGAGCGCGCCATTGGCGTGCCGGGACTCACAGCCAACATCATCAACACCACGATCGGCGCGAGCATCTTCGCCTTGCCGGCGTTGATCGCCCAGTCGTTAGGCGCCGCCGCGCCCCTCGCCTTCATCGCGTGCGGCGTGGCGATGACGTTGTTCGTGACCTGTTTCGCGCTTGCCGGAAGTCGCGTCGCGGCGACGGGCGGACTTTACGCCTACGCGGAAGTCGCGTTCGGTCGCTACGTCGGGTTCATAACTGGTTTGTTCTTCTGCACGACCGCCCTGCTAAGCGTAGCAGCGGTCGTGAACTTTTTCGTCAGCACCGTCGTGGCTCTGGTGCCGTCGTTGAATGGATCGATCGCGCGCGCCGGAATGATGGTTCTTGTTTACGCGACGCTGGCTGGAATCAACATTCGCGGAGTTCGCAGCGGATCGGGCGCGGTCACCCTGGTGACCATCGTGAAACTCATTCCGCTTTTTGTTTTTGTCGTGGTCGGCGCGTTCTTTATTGAGCCGAGCGCATTCGAATGGCCAGGCTGGCCGCCGGCGAAAACACTGGGCGATTCCATCCTCCTATTGTTGTTCGCCTTTTTCGGGATCGAAGTCGCGCTCATTCCCAGCGGCGAAGTAACGAATCCGGCGCGCACCGTTCCGCGCGCCATTTACACTGCCCTGGTGTTGACCACGGCGCTTTACATTCTCATTCAGCTCATCGCTCAAGGCACACTCGGCGCCAATCTCGCGCTCCACAAAGAAACGCCGCTGGCCGAAGCCGCGAAAGTCTTTCTCGGCAATCCCGGACGCCTCATGTTGCTCGCGGCCGCGACAGTTTCCGGCGTCGGTTTTATTGCGAGCGACATTCTGAGTTCGCCGCGCATCCTGTTCGCGTTCGGGCGCGATGGAATCCTGCCAAGATGGCTGGCGCACGTGCATCCGAGTTGGCGTTCGCCAGACGTGGCCATTCTCGTTTACTGCGCCATCGCGCTTTTTGTTTCGCTTACGTCGAGCTTCGCCGCGCTCGCCATCATGGCGAACGTCGCGGCGTTGCTGCTCTATATAATATGTTGCGCGGCCGCGTGGGAACTGATGCGGCGCGACGTGCGGACCGAAGTGACGCCGTTCACGTTTCCCGGTGCGCGGATCGTGCCGATCGTGTCGATCATCGCGATCATCTGGATTTTGTCGCACGCGACCGCCTGGGAGTTCGAGGTAAACGGCGCGGTTTTCGTAGTGGGCTCAGCGCTATATGGGATCCAGAGCCTGATCCGGCGGAACAAAGGGTCCGCCGGCTGACTGCGCCATATCTTGTGGTCGGGGCCTCGCCCGACCTCGCTATTTAGTATTATTTGCTTGCCCTGAGGACCTCTGGCACTGTTATTAGGGCCGGGACCGCCCTGCCCGCTGCATGCATCTTCATTCGCTCGAACTCGTCGGTTTCAAATCGTTCGCGGACAAAACGGTTTTCGAATTTCACGAAGGAGTCACCGCCATCGTCGGCCCAAACGGTTGCGGTAAATCCAACGTGCTCGATGCCGTCCGCTGGGTGCTCGGCGAACAATCGGCCAAAGCCCTTCGCGGCGGCGAAATGGCGGACGTTATTTTCAACGGCACCGATTCGCGGAAGCCGGTCGGATTCGGAGAAGTTTCGCTCACTTTTACAAACTGCGGAAGCGAGCTGGGCGTCGATTGGCACGACGTCCGCGTGACACGACGCGTTTATCGCGACGGCAACTCGGAATATTTCCTGAACAAAACGCTCTGCCGGCTGCGCGATATTCAGGCGCTTTTCGCCGACACCGGCGTCGGCCGCAGCGCTTACTCGATCATGGAGCAGGGCAAGATCGATTTGATCCTGAGCTCGCGACCGGAAGATCGGCGCACAGTTTTCGAAGAAGCCGCTGGGATCACGAAATACAAAACGCAAAAGAAAGAAGCGCTCCGCAAACTCGAGGCGACGGAAGCGAATCTGTTGCGCATCGGCGACATCATTAAGGAAGTGAAGCGGCAGATCGGGTCGCTCCAACGGCAGGCGGGGAAGGCACGCCGTTATCAGGCGTTGCACGCCGATCTCCAAGTGCTCGATACGCATCATTCTCGCGCGCAGCTCGACAAGTTGGAAACGGAATTGGAAAACGCGCGGACCGAGATCGCGCGGTGTCAAGAGGCCGAGAATGACGCGCACGCAAATATCCAAACCGGCGAGGACGAATTGGCGGCGAAGCGCCAGAGCCTGGACGAAGTGGATACTGAGATCGGCGATGCCCGGGCCGAAGTGCAGCGATTGCAAAACGAAATCGCGACGCTGCGGAGCCAAATCGAATTCAATCGGCAACGCGGCGAGGAAACGGGCGAACTGATCGACCGCTACACGAACGACATTGCGGCGGCCGAGGCGAAACGGAGCGAGCAAGCGACGCAACTTCAGGAAGCCGACGCGCTGATTGCGCGGACGAATCAGCTCCTCGTTTCGAAGGAGCAGGAAGCAGAGCGGCTAAACGAGGCGCTGCAAGCGGCGCGGAACGAGCGCGCGGAAAAGGAAGAAGAATTACGCGCCTTGCAGCAATCGCTTTCGAAACTCGAAGGCCATATCACGAATTTGGAAAGCGATTTGACCGGCGTCAGAGCGCGACGGGACGCGACTTCCGGACGAATCGCAGAGCTGACGGCGTTGATCGGCGCAGCGAACACCAGCCTCGAGGCAGCGCGCGCAAATCTTGCCGCCGCCAGGGCTGCAATGGAAACCGAGCGGCTGACGGCCGAAGAACGAAAAGAGAATTTGCGCGCGGCGGAAGAGCGTCTGCAGCAGAACCACGCGGCCGTCGCGGCGGCAGAAAAAGAGATCGCGCGATTGGAACGAACAATCGCGGAGAAGCAGGCGCGGCTCGAAGTCCTTCGCCAAATGACAGAGGAAGGCCACGGGTTGGAGAAAGGATCGCAGGCCGTCTTGAAGGGGCTCGATAATCCGGACCGGCTACGGTCGGCGATCGCAGGCGCGCTGGTTGCGAGTCTGAACGTTCAATCGGAATTCGTTGCCGCCCTAGAAGCGGCGCTTGGTCGGAACCTGCATGCGGTTATTCTGCGCGATGCCGATCGCGCTGCAGAAATTTTCCAGCAACTGACCGCGCAGAAACTTGGACAGGCCGCGCTCGCGATCGCCGAACTATCAGCGGCGCCCGAGTCAGCACCGAGCGAGTTGCCGGCAGACGCGATTGCCTGGGCGATCGACAAGGTGGAGGCGCCGGCCGAACTCCAAACGCTGGTCCGAAATGTTTTGCGCGGGATTGCTATCGTGCCCGATCTGGCGACCGCCCTTCGGCTGAAACACAGTGCTCCGAAGCTCCAATTCGCCACGCTTGGCGGTGAATTCATTTCCGCCGCCGGAATTATCTTCGGTGGAATGGCGGCCACAGCCGGCGATTCAATGCTCGGGCGAAAAGCGATTGTCACCAGTCTCGAAGCGGAATGTCACGCGCTCGATAGCGAGCGCGGCGCGGCGATCGCCGCGCATGATCAGGCGAGACAGGCGGTCGAATCAGCGAGCGCAACTGTCGACGAGGCGCGCCTCAGCCACGAGAGCGCGCACGAAAAATCTTCGCGCACCGGGGTTGAAATTCTTTCCGCCGAGCGCGCGGCAAGCGACGAAGAGCGCAAACTCACCCATTTGGAGACCGAGCGGAACACACTCGACCAGCAGGTGGGCCACGCCGATGATCGGATCGCCCAAATCGAACGCGAACTTCAGGCCGACAGGAAGAACCTGGAGAATGAGCAGGGTCTCCAGACGTCGGCCGGGCAGGCGCGGGATAATGCGCGTCTGCGAGAAGAGGATTTCTCGGAAAAACTCAATGAGCTCCGGCTCGCGCTCGCTACGGAGGGGCAACGCCATAAAAGTCTCGTGCAGCATCGAGCCCCGATGGCCGCGCGTGAAGCAGAGCTGGTCGACCTGATTGCCGCTCGGCGCGCGGATATTGCGACGTATCAGGATCGTTTGGCGCGGCAGGCGCGGGAATCCGAAGAAGCGGAAAAGAAAATTACCGGGTACGAATCGGATTTGGATACGGCGGAGCACAACGCTGCAGCGCTGTCCGATCAACGCACGGCCCGCCTCTCCGTCGTGACCGAACAGGAAGCCCAATTGCGGAAGCTGCGCGATTCGTTAAACGACCTCCGCGATTCCCGCGGCAAGGAAGAGGTCCGCCAAACGCAATTGCAATTGCGGATTGAAAACCTGGTCGAGCACGTGACGCGGCGTTACCAGGTGGATCTGCGCGCATTTACCAGCGACACCTTCGCATTCCAGAAAACGCTGAGCGTGATGGCAAAGAAACGCGCGAAATCGGACGAAGGTGGATCGAGCGCTCCGTCGCTCGATGTTGATAATAGCGTCGAAGCATCGTCCGCGGAGCGGCCGATCCACCAAGACCTCGAACAGATCATCGCCGAACTGACCCGCCAGCTCGACAACATGGGTCCGGTGAATCTCGACGCGGTCCACGAATACGACGAGCTCGAGGAACGTTACCGTTTCCTTGAAACCCAAAACAACGATCTCACTGCGGCGCGCCGGGAAGTGCTCGACGTGATCAGCCGGATCAACAGCACGACCCAAAAACTTTTCGCCGAAACGTTCGCGCAGGTCCGGATCAATTTCGGCGAAATGTTCGCGGAAATGTTCGGCGGCGGCCGGGCCGATCTCGCGCTTCAGGATGAAAACGATCCGCTCAACTGCGGGATCGAGATCACCGCCAAACCGCCCGGCAAACAACTGCAAAGCGTCTCGCTCCTCTCCGGCGGCGAACGCACGATGACGGCGGTGGCGTTGCTCTTCGCGATCTACATGGTCCGGCCGAGCCCGTTCTGCATTCTCGACGAAATGGACGCGCCGCTGGACGAGAGCAACATCAATCGTTTCATCAAGGTGCTGGACCGCTTCGTTTCGCAGAGCCAGTTCATCATCATCACCCACAACAAGCGCACCATCGCGAAAGCCGACATTCTTTACGGTGTCACCATGGAAGAACGCGGCGTGAGCAAGCTCGTCGGGATGAGACTCGAGGCCGATCGTGGCAGCGACGGGCAATTGATTCGGCGCTCCTCGAACGGCAACGGCGCCAAGGCGCACGAGACGCCGCGCCAGGGACAGTTCGCCATGGCCGGCGAAGCAGAGGAGCGGCAGCACGCCGCAAGACGGTAGCGCATGATCTTCTGTAGCCGCTTCGCTGTGCGAAGCGTGAGAGCACGCGCTCGGTACAGACAAGACTGAACGCCCCTAAGACGCTTCGCACAGCGAAGCGGCTACAGAAACGCCGCGCAAAATGTCATTTGCTGCGCGAAACCGTTGCTGCCAAAATCCTCGGATGCTTCAGACCGCCGAACGCGGCGCTTCCACTTCCAAAAAATTGCCGCACGAGCGCTATCTCGAAGCATTCCGCTGGATGCTGCTGGCGCGGATTTTTGAGGAGAAACTCGCTGCCATGTATCGCGGTGGAATGATCGTCGGCGGGGTTTACCTCGGCCGTGGACAGGAAGCAGTTAGTGCGGCCTGCGGAATGTTTTTGGACAAGAGCAAAGGCGACGTGTTCGCGCCGCTGATTCGCGATCAGGCTGGGCGCTCGGCTTTTGGCGAACCGCTCATCGACGTAACGCGTACCTATCTCGGTTCGAAATCGGGGCCGATGCGAGGACGGGATGGCAATATTCACCGAGGCCGTCCATTGGATAACCAACTGGCCATGATCAGCCATCTTGGCGCGATGACCTCTGTCATCACGGGCAAATTGCTCGCGAAACGAATGAAGGGCGAAAAAGGTTTTGTTGGTCTAACAACGATTGGCGACGGCGGTATGCAAACGGGCGCAACGCATGAAGGCATGAATATCGCCGCGGTCGAGCACGTGCCGCTCGTCGTGGTCGCGACAAACAATCACTATTCTTACTCCACGCCGAACGATCGCACTTTTGCCTGCGCCGACTTGGTCGATCGCGCGAAAGGCTATGGCTACGAAGGTTACAGCGTTGACGGGACCGACCTGGCCGCGTGTCTCGATGTCATCGAAACAGCGGTGAAGCGGGCGCGGGCTGGTCGTCCACCGCAGCTCGTCGTCGCCGAGACTTTGCGACTTGCCGGTCACGGCGAACACGATGACGCGAGCTACGTCACCGACGAGATCAAACGCGAACCGTTCGCGCAGGATGCCTTGCAACGCACCGAAAAGTTCATCATCGACCAAGGGTTGCTCGATCGCGAGGCATTGCAGCAAATGCGCACGGAGATCGCCGCCGAAGTCGAAGGAGCTGTCGCGACCGCGCAGCAGGAAGATCCGCCGCAGGCGACCGACGAAGATTGGTGCGCGCTGTCGGTCCGCGAATTGGCGGACCGATGGGAATGACAAAGCACGAATGACGAATGTCGAAACAATGACGAAACCCGAATGCCGAAGTCAAAGTGCGGAGTGCAACTCTTCGTCATTCGTCATTCGCCATTCCTTCGTCATTCGTCATTCGTCATTCGTCATTTTCCGGCCATGAGCGTTACCTACCTCGAAGCCATTCGCGAGGCGCAGGCCCATCTTCTCGAGAAAGACGAGCGCGTTTTCATTTACGGGCAGGACGTCGCCGGCAAGTTCGGCGGCGCGTTTAAAGCGACCAAAGGGTTGGCGGAAAGACTTCCCGGGCGCGTTCTGAACACGCCGATCAGTGAGGACGCGATGGTCGGCACTGCCATCGGCGCTGCCCTCGAAGGAATGCGGCCGATCGTCGAGATGCAGTTCGCCGATTTTTCCAGCATCGCGCTCAACCAGATTCTGAATAACGCTGGGACGCACTATTACCGCACGAACGTTCCCGTGCCGATCACGGTGCGATTGCCCTCGGGAGGCACGAAAGGGAGCGGTCCGTTCCACAGCCAAAGCATGGAGGGACTCTACTCCCATTACCCGGGCGTAATCGTGATGACGCCCGCCACCGTCGAGGATGCGTACACGATGTTAATCGACGCGGTCGCGATCGATGACCCAGTGGTCTACTGCGAGCACAAGTATCTTTATTACCATCTCAAGGCTGACGCTCTGCCCAAAGACAGGATGCCTATCGGCCAGGCGCGAATCGTGCGGCCGGGTCGTGATCTCACGATTGTGAGTTACAGCGCGATGCTCCACGAAGCGCTCGCGGTCGCGAAGCAACTCAGCACCGAAGGTTACGAAATCGAAGTGGTCGATCTGCGGACAGTGAAACCGCTCGATACGAAAACCGTGCTCGCTTCCGTCGCGCGCACCGGCCGGCTGCTCTGCGTGGGCGAAGCATTTCCCTGGGGTGGCGTTACCGCGGAGGTCATCGCGCGAGTCGCCGCCGAAGGTTTTCATTTGCTCGACGCCGCGCCCGGGCGAGTGAACGCCAAGGACACGCCAATTCCCTATCATCCCAATATCTGGAGCGAACATCGCCCGAACGCGAAAACGATAGCGGCAAAGGCTCGCCAAATTTTAGCTGAATAATTATGCCGCAAGTTCCTATCATCATGCCGCAGCTCGGCGAATCGATGGCCGAAGCGACGATTGTTTCCATCAAGATCAAGCCGGGCGACAAAGTTTCCGCCGACCAGGAAATCATCGAAGTTGAGACGGACAAGGCCGTCATGGGGGTGACGACGCCGTGCGCCGGCGAAATCGCAAAGATCGATGCGGAAGTGAAAGGGACCTACGCAGTCGGCGCTGTGCTCGGTTACGTCGAAGCCAGCGAGGCCGATGCGGCACGCTTCCAAAAACGCGCGCCACAACCAACTGGCGACGTTGCGAAGGAAATTCCAGGACGACAGGAAGAGTCTGCAAAGGCGGTAAAAACGCAGAACGGAAGCGGCTCGCATTTTCAGGTGGACGAAACCGCGTTACCACAGGTAGCCACCACGATTGGTGATGGCTCCGGTGGCGGATTGCCTGTGCCCGCGAGCGCAAAAGGCGCCGGTTATCTTTCACCGCGCGTACGGGCGCGGATGCTGGAATTGAGCCTGACTAGCGCCGATCTCGCCGGCATTGCCGGAACCGGCACCGCCGGGCGCGTCACAATTAAGGACCTGGAAAACTTCCTCAACGGAATTGAAGGACAGCCAGCCGAGAAACCGAGCGCGATTCGCATCGGCGTAGCCGATGCGATGCGGCGCAGTTGGACGCGACCGTTGGCAACGGTTGGCCTTTCGGTTTGTCTCGACCCGATCCTGGAGGATCGCGCAAAGCGCGATCCGAAGCCTGGCCCGGCGCTCTATGTTCTTCGAGCGCTCGCGCTCGCGCTCGCGGAACAACCGAACGCCGCCGCGCGATTGATCGGTGGCCGCGCCGTTCGATCGGACTCGATCGATATCGGCGTCGCGGTCGAGGCGCAGGACGGCATCATGGTTCCGGTGATTCGCGGCGCGGACAAAATCCCGCTTGGCGACCTGACGAATCGTTACACGGAGTTGGTGGATTTGGCCCGCCGGCGGCGATTGAGCGCCGAACAAACCTCCGGCGGGATCGCTTCCGTTTCGAATTTCGGCACGTTCGGCCTCGATTGGGGAACGCCGATTCCGCTGCCCGATCAGACGCTGCTGCTCGGATTAGGGGCTGGAAAGAAAGCGCCGGCGTGGAGCGAAGAAAACCAGGCATTCGTCCCGACAACTCAGGCGGAGATGACTTTGAGCTTCGATCATCGCAGCCTAGATGGCGGCGGTGCGGGACGGTTACTGAAGCGGATCGTCGAGCTGCTCGCCGATCCGAGGAAGCTCTGATTCTGGGGAGCGCACGCGCCTCGCGTGCTGGTTTCGGCGCCTCGCCGAAACAATCTTGTCCGGAAAAAGTCCGCGATGGCGAGGGCGCCATCGCCAGCACGCGAGGCGCGTCCGCTCCCCAGACCTTGCGGATTACCTCGCTAACCTTAGGTTGGTTTGCGACATGATTTCCGCGACCGCTATCGATCCCAATATCACGATGAAAAAGCTGTTGGTGCAGTTTCCGGGAGCGCAGCGGGCCCTGTTCCGGAAATATCACGTCGGTGGCTGCGCGAGCTGTGGCTTCAGCCCCGACGAAACCCTCTCCGGAGTGTGCGCGCGGAATGAGAACCTCGACGTGGACGAGGTGATCGAACACATCGTCTCCAGTCACGAAGCCGATCTTGCGATGCAGATCGAGCCGCGGGAATTAGCGGATCGCATCGCAACGGGCGAGCCCATGTATCTGCTCGATGTCCGCACGCGCGAGGAATACGAAGCGGTGAAGCTGCCGAACGCACACCTGTTCACCCAGGAATTAATGCAGGAAATTCTCGGCAACGC
>DASQPH010000149.1:0-10679 GCA_035644055.1 Chthoniobacterales bacterium | reverse complement strand
ATTTGCCCCTTGACCGTAAAGGAGACGGTATCGGTTTTCTGTGTTGCACTCATTGTCAATAGTCTTACCAGTGCAGAAAAAGTAAGTCAAAGAAAAAAACGTAGGAGATATGACGTGTGCGCACACTTCTCGCCGCGATCGTTTACCCTCGCCGAGCATCAGAGGGGCGGTCAGCTAATTCTTGCCGTTCTCCAGCCCGCTGAAAAACGCGGCGAACACTTCGATCCCGTCCCAGAGATTCTGGAGACGAAGATTTTCGTTTGCAGCGTGCTGATTGTCGTCGTGGTTCGCGATCGGGAAAGCGATGACGGGCGCGTTGCTCGCGCTCTGGAAAAGATGGATCGGCAGGCTGCCGCCAGAGGTCGGTAACAAAACGGGCTCATGTCCGGCGGCTGTCATGATCTTAGCCAGCTCGCGCGACAGGGGTAAATCCAGCGGCGTGCGGGAGGCGGGATAACCGGCTTCCCAATCCATTTTGATGATTTTTTCTTTCGCTTGCCGCATCGCGGCGTCGGGCGTGTCGTGGACGATCGTGTAACCCTGCTCTGCGATGTATCGCTCGACGAGAAGCTTGATTGAGTCCGGCGTTTCGTCAGGCACGAGGCGGAAGTCAATCGAGGCGCGTGCTTCGGTGGGAATTTGGTTCGCTGCCTGCGAGGCGACGTGCCCGGCTTCGATCCCCCGCAAATTCAGCGCGGGCAGCATGATCAATTCATTCAGTGATGTTCCATTTCTCTCGGTGCTCGCGATCTGAAATTCGCGGCGGAGATCGGCTTCGACATCCGGAATTTTCGAGAAAACTTCTTTTTCAGCGGCGGAAATCGGACGGACATTGTCGTCGAAACCTTTGATCAGAATGCGGCCGTTTTCATCGCGCATCGAATCGATGAGATGAGTGAGGCGCACAATCGGGTTTGGCACCCAGTTTCCATAATGGCCGTCGTGCAACGCTTTGATGGGACCGTAAACCGTGAGCTCGAGCCCAACGCTGCCGCGCGCGCCGAAAACCAATTCCATTCGACGGCTTTGATGGACGGGGCCATCGCAGAAGACCCAGGCGTCAGGCTTCGCGACCTCCGGATATTTTTTCAGATATTCGGCGAGGTGCGGTGAACCGGCTTCTTCTTCGCCTTCGAAAAAGAAGCGCAGATTAACCGCCGGGCTGACCTGCTCATCGCGCAATGCATCAAGCGCTGCCAGCATCGCGATGATGGCGGCCTTATCATCGCCGGCCGAACGGCCGAAGAGCCGCCATTCCGGATCGATGGGTTTCGCATTGCGCCAATCGACATCCCTGCCGTCGCGATCGCGCATGAGCGCTTTCCACGGATCGCTCTTCCATTGGGCTGGATCGACCGGTTGTCCGTCGTAGTGCGCATAAAAGGCAATGGTTCGTTTCGCATTCGGTGCGAGAAGGTCCGCGACCACCACAGGGGGCGCGCCGTCGAGCGTCAGCACCCGAGTTGCGAGTTTGCGTTTTTCGCACATCGCTCGGATTGCATCCGCGTTGCGCTGAATGTTGGCCGAATCGCTCGCGAGATTCGGAATTGAAAGGAGGTCGGCGAACTCTGCCAGGATTTCGCGTTCGTGATTGAGGCGCCACGTTCGAGTGTCGTTAGTGGTGGAGGCCGCGTCGGCGAGCGGAGAGGTTTGGACGCCGAACAGAAAGAGAATCAGGATCGTTTTCATTTTTGGCTGGCGCTGTTCCCATCATCATCGCACGTTTCAGCCATGAAACATTTTCGCCGCAACATCCTGTTTTCGCTGTCATTCGTGGCCGCCTCGCTCGCCCTCGCCGCAGACAAACCGCGCGTCAGCCCGCACGAAACGATTACGGCCGACATAGACGGCGCGACCGTGACCATCGTTTACGGCCGGCCTTACACCAAGGATCCGAAGAGCGGCGCTCCGCGCAAAATCTGGGGCGAGCTGGTTCCGTTTGGTAAAGTTTGGCGGACCGGTGCGGATGAAGCCACTCTGCTGACGACGACCCAGCCGCTCGATATCGGGGGCACAAGCGTGCCGGCTGGAACGTATTCGATTTTCACACAACCCGAACAAAGCGGCCCCGCGAAATTGATCGTCAATAAACAGACGGGCCAGTGGGGAACGAAGTACGACGAGAAACAGGACCTCGTTCGAATCGACATGAAGAAGGACGCCGTGGACAAGCCGGTCGATCAATTCACCATGGCGCTTGAAAAAAATCCGGCGGGCGGCGGAACTTTGAAGCTCACCTGGGAGAACACTCAGTATTCTGTGTCGCTCAAGGCGAAGAAGTAGTCAGGCGACAGAGAATCTGTGCCGCAAAACGCCGGCACCGAAATCTTCGAACCAGGTAACGTGTTCGGCGACCATGTCGAACTCGATGATGTAATCGCCGGGTTGCTGCGGCGCGCGAAAAACGAATTCGATTTCCGCCGTTTCACTGGGCGCGAGATCGCGAGGTAGAATCGCGCTTGAAGGCAACGCTCAGGCCGAGAAGAAACGCGATGCGGGTCATTTGCTCGGTGCGCTTTTCGGGAGCGATGTCAACGAGACTGAGCCGAGTTGCTTCCAAGAGGAGCGGGACCGCCAGGAGATCGATCATGTAGGTGTTGATCTCGAAGAAGAGATGTTCGGCGGTAAAGATCAGGAGGACGGCCGCGGACCTCATCCACTCGTTAGGCAGATAAGCGCGCAATAATCGATCTACGATGCGCGCGGGCCCCGAGAAGGCTAAACAAATTAATTAGCGTGCCGAGCCGATTATCGGCCGGTCTCGTCCGACGAATCACGTTCGCGTCGTATTTGGTCGCCGAGCATTTGGAGCTGATAATCAAATTCCTGCGCGCGCCGGGCGATCGAATGAAGAAGGAGCCCGATCGCGCCGAGAATGAGCCCGCAGAGGACGAGGGCGCTGGCCAGCACGGCCGCGGGTAGCTTTACGAACCCGTTTTCGAAGTAGGCGGCGAGCACAGTCAAACCGGGGATGAGTGCCGCGGCGAGAAAGAGCAGGCCTAACGAACCAAAAAACGTCAACGGTTTGTAGTCGCGAAAGAGAGTGAGGATCGTCGTCAGGATGAGCATGCCATCCCGAAAGAAATGAATCTTGGAATGACTTCCTTCTGGCCGGCCGGCGAGATCGACCGGGACCTCGACGAGGCGATAGCCGCGCGCGACGGCTTTGATGGTGAGCTCGGTCTCGATCTCGAAACCGCCGCCGAAGAGCGCGAGGTTTTTGACGAACGAGCGATTGAACGCGCGATAACCAGAAAGCACGTCGGTCAATCGCACGCCGAAGACCAGCCGTAGAATGACGAGCACGAGGCGGTTCGCCCAGCGGTTGAGGTGCTTGAATTCGCTCCGCGAATGGGCGTGGAGCCGCGAGCCAATCACCATATCGGCGTTACCGGCGGCGATGGGCTCGATAATTGAATGGACTGCGGCCGCGGGGTAGGTCGCGTCGCCATCGACAAGCACGTAAACGTCCGCGTCGACATGGCGAAAGATCGATTGGACGACGAAGCCTTTGCCGCGGCGCGGTTCGTGGATGACCTGCGCTCCGGCCGCGCGCGCGCGCTCAGCCGTTGCGTCCGTCGAGTTGTTGTCGAACACGCAGATCAATGCGCCGGGCAATTCGTTGCGAAAATCCCGGACCACGCCGGCGATCGTGATTTCCTCGTTATAGCAGGGAATGAGGACGGCAATTTGGGCGCGGCGATGCTGGAGCGACATTCGCTCGGATCATAGCGAGGCGAACGAAAACCGGAAGCGCGCATCGCGCCGGCTTTTGCGTGCGCCGAAAGCCGGGTATGGTGACGCCGTTATGGCGGAACAAGTTCTGGCGGGAAAGGTCGGGTTGGTTTTCGGCGTGGCGAACAAACGCAGCATTGCCTGGGCGATTGCAAAAGCCTGGGCAGCCGCCGGCGCGAAATTGATTTTCAATTACCAGGGGGAACGGCTGAAGGAAAATGTCGAGGAGCTGGTGGGCGAATTCGGGGAGGGGACGCCGCTCTGGCCGTGTGACGTCTCGCGAGATGAAGATATCGCGGAGTTTTTTGGCAAGGTGCGCGGCGAGACGGACCGCGTGGATTTGATGCTTCATTCGGTCGCGTTTGCCCCCAAGGAAGCGCTCGAGGGCGATTTCGTGAGCACGACGCGGGAAGCTTTTCGAACGGCGCACGACATCAGCGCCTATTCGCTGGTGGCACTCGCTCGCGAAGCGTCGCCGATGATGACGAACGGCGGCAGCATCGTGGCGATGACCTATTACGGCGCCGAGAAAGTGGTGCCGCATTACAACGTCATGGGCGTGGCGAAGGCGAGCCTCGAAGCATCGACCCGTTATCTCGCTTACGATCTTGGGCCCAGGAAAATCCGGGTGAATTGCATTTCGGCGGGACCGGTGAACACGCTTGCCGCGCGCGGAATCAGCGGGTTCAGCGCGATGCTGAAGCATTATCAGGAGCACGCGCCGTTGAAGCGGAGCTGTGAGCCGGCCGAGCTGGGCGCGATGGGAGTTTTTCTCGCGAGCAATGGAGCCGGGTCGATTACCGGGCAGGTGATCTACGTCGATGGCGGCTACCAGGTAATGGGAATGTGAAAGCATTTTCGAATTTGAAGGCCCGGCCTCGCTCGCTGCGCGAGCTGCGTTACGGCGATTTTCGATTTTCGATTGATAGCCGGTGAACTTGAAACAACAGCTCGTCGAGCTGCTCGGCGTAGAGGTCGTGTCCAATGCGCCGGAAATACTCGAGACTCACGCCGGCGATAAGTGGTTCGCGAGCCAGGCGCCGGAGGTGGTCGTCTTTGCGGAATCGACGGAGCAGGTCAGCGAGCTGCTGAAGTTTGCGTCGGCCAACAAAATTCCGGTCACGGCGCGCGGTTCGGGCTTCGGATACGTGGGCGGTTGCGTGCCGAGCCGCGGGGGAATCGCCCTGTCGCTCGCGCGAATGAATCGGATCAAGGAAATCAATTTCGCGGATGCGATCGCGATCGTGGAACCGGGAGTGATCACGGCGGAACTTCAGGCGCGCGTCCGGGAGCAGAAACTTTTTTATCCGCCGGATCCGGCGAGTAAGAAGGATTGCAGCCTCGGGGGGAACGTGGCGACGAATGCGGGCGGGCCGCGCTGCCTGAAGTACGGCGTGACGCGAAACTATGTGGTCGGCCTCGAAGTGGTGCTTGCGAGCGGCGAGGTGCTGCGAACGGGCGGGCGCGTCCACAAGAACAAAACCGGATTCAACCTGGTCGGACTATTCGTTGGCTCCGAAGGAATGCTTGGCGTGGTCACCGAGATCACGTTGAAGCTGCTGCCGTTGCCGCCGGCGCGGGCGACGTTGTCCGCATCGTTTCCGAGCATGAGCGAAGCAGCCGCGACCGTGCAGAGAATTTTCGCGGCGGGTTTTTTGCCATCATCGGTTGAGCTGGCGGATTCCTTTACGCTCGAGGCGGCGCGACATGATTCGGGCGCGGCCGACGTTCCGAACGGCAACGCTCACTTGTTAGTCGAGCTCGATGGACAGCCAGAGACGGTTCTGGTCGAGATGGAAAAATTGCGGGCGCTGGTGAGCGAGGGCAAAACGGTCTCGTTGCAGGTCGCGACAACAGAAGAAGATTGCGAACGGTTCTGGGCGCTGCGGCGCGCGTTCAGCAATTCCTTGCGCGCTACTGGCCTGACGAAGTTGAACCAGGACATTGTCGTGCCGCGGAGCAAGCTCGTGGCGCTGGTGGAATTTGCCGAAGGACTTTCGAAGCGTTCCGGATTTCCAATCGCGTGTTTCGGTCATGCTGGGGATGGAAACATGCACGTCAACATCATGGCGGACCGATACAATCGTGAAGCCGAGGTCCGCGAACGGGCGGAGCGAGCGCTGGACGAATTGTTCGCGCAGGTTTTGGCGTTTGGCGGCGTGATTACCGGCGAGCACGGGATTGGCCTGGCGAAAAAGCGGTGGTGGCCGCAGGCGACGAGCGACGTGTCGAGAGAAATTCATCGCGCAATCAAGGACGCGCTCGATCCGGCGGGGATTCTGAATCCGGGGAAATTTTTGTAACGTCTATTGCAGCCGGAATATCGCGTTCACGGCGCGATGATCGCTGGATTGCGACGAGGTGTTTGCGACCCAGGCTTTCACGAGCGTCGCCCCGCGATAAAAAATGTGATCGAATGACGCGGCGGGATAACGCAAATCGCCGGGGACAGTGATTCGCGAATTGAACGGAATTCCTTCCCAAGCCCAGCGGAAACCGTCCGCACGAATACTCGCCAAAGTTTTCTCACTCGCGAAGCGCGGCTCATCGGGCGCGGTGTTGAAATCGCCGCCGACGATCCAGCTCAGCGTGCCGAGTTTCCCGTAAGCGGTGTTCATGGCTTTCATGTGCGCGACGAGCTGCTGCATCGATTCTTCGCGAATGCGCATGTCCTCGTGAATTTCGCCGCGATTGCTTTTAAGATGGAGCGCGTAAACGAGGAGGAGCTGGCGCGGCGCGACTTGGTAGGCGGCGAAGGAAAAGCCGCGCGGCGGGACGAGCGCGCCTGAGGGTTTCCATAATTCCGACCACGCGCTCAGCGGTTGAAGCCGGCTGGTGATCGCGACCTGTTGCGCTTCATTCTGTCCTTCGCGCGGGGGGAAAGAGGAGCATACGTCCACTTTGAATCCGGGAAGCGGCTTCACTGCCAGCGCGGCGTGATCGTAATCGCGAATTTCTTCGAGGGCGACGATGTCGGAATTCAGTGGGGCAAGATCGGCATGGACCGCTTTGATTTGCCGGTTTTCTTCGGCGCGCGAAGCGTTTGGGCGGCGGCCCGGGAACCATTGGACGTTCCAGAAGGTGACGGTGAGTTGAGTTGGCGATGGGGGTGGATTTTGCGCGTGGAGCGGGAGGGCAAGCAGTGTCGCGATGAATAATGCGAGGAGAGTTCTGGGAGGCATGGCGAGAGCAACTGTAGCCGTCGCGCTGTGCGCGACGCGAGCGCGAAGTGAAATCAACCCGAGCTTCGCACAGCGAAGCTGCTACAGAAGATGCGCTATCCCGGCTTTACGATTTGCCGGAGCTGCTCGATCGCGGCAGCTTCGGCTTTCGCCGGATCGTCGTAGCCCCAGGCGACGATCTCGAGCATTTGAGTGCCGATGTCGCGTTTGCCGCGCTTCACGGCATCGAGCCGTCCGGACGCGGTCCAGTTTTCCTGATTGACCATGTCGGGTGTCGGCAGAGTGCCATCCCAGTAGCAATAGAAAACGTGAAGCGGCCGCCCGGCATTTTCAAAAACGTAAGCGCGCATTGGCAACGGCACGCCATTCACGTTGAGCAATTTGTTTTGGACGCCACCGCGCTGGATCATCCCGCTCGCTGGAAGGCAAATGTCAGGCCGATGATTCTTGATGAAGAGGCCGGCGGTGCGGCCCGGCAGCCATTTGAAAAAATACATGCTCCAGTTGTGGCCATCGGCGAACCAGTCGCCGCCGCCGCCTTCGTTGTAACGGAGTAACCCTTGGGCGGCTTCGTCGACCGGCACTTCTTTCCAATTCGCGGCCTGCGTCGGCCACGCGATCGTCCACGGTGCGAGCTGCGCGGTGCGCGCTTCATGGATCCGATACCAAGCCTGGGTGCCGGCTTCCGCGATCACGATGAGCGCGAGTAACGTGATTAGAATGGCGCGCGGAATCCGAAATGATTGCGCCGAGGTGGCGAGGCGCGGCAGCTCCTGATCTTTGCGCGAAAGAATCCAGCTCAGCCCCCACAGGCCCAACAAACAGACCGTGAGAATCGTGTAGCCCGCCGGATCGTGCCAGTTCTTGATCGCCTGAAAACCGTGCTCGGCGCCGAGATAAACGAGGAGAAACGTGCGGATGAGATTGCAGAAGAAGGCAAGGAACGCGCCGGTGATGACGAGGATGATGCGGCGCAGAACCGAGAAGCCGTAGAATTCGCCAAGGAACAGCGAGACCATGAACGTCGCCTGCAACGATCGAATGCCGGTGCACGCTTCATCGATGCCGACGTAACCGGCGCCGACTTCGATGACGTTGCCGAGCTGGACGGCGGGGATCCCGATCGCGGTCAGAAATTCGACATTGATGAGCGCGTCGATGCGCATCAATCCCTGGATCACGATTTGTTCGAGGCTGGTCGGCCACGGCACTGCGACGAGAAAAAACAGGAGCGGAAACGCAAAGTGGCGCAGCCAACTTGCGCCGCCGGCGCGATAAATTCCCGCGCCCGAAATGAGGACCGCGCAAATTGCCATCGTCCAACTGAGCAGCCGCCAGTCGGGATTCGCTTCCTGGATAAGCCGAATTGGAACGAGAACCAATGCTGGCAGAATGATCAGCGCGATCAGAACGACGCGCGCTTTCGCCAGGGTGGCGGGCGGAGCGCTTTGCCAGCGTCGCCAAAAGATGTAGGCGGCGAGGACCGGCACGGCCCAGCCGTAGCCGTACTGCGGGTTGATCGACCATTCGAAGCGCAGCCGGGAAACGACTTCCAGCCAGACCAACGCGAACACAGCCACCGGAAACCACGCGATGGCACGCGAAGCGTTCGCGAGTTTTGGCGGCGGCGCGGTGGCGACAGCATTCATAAAAGATGGCGTCGGCCTTTGAGCAGGATACAAGCCGGGAGCCTCGCTGCCATGGCTTGCGGGCTGCTAGCGTGGAGAGGCATTGGTGGCTTCACGATCGCCTCGGCGGATTGACTTTGAAGCGAGCCATAGAATGCTTCACCCAACTTGGAACATCCTCACGACAAAATCGAGCGCTCGTTCCTGAAGATCATCCTCTGGACGGTCGGGATCATCCTGGTCCTTTCTGTCGGCGGGGCGGTGGGCTTCCACCAATTCCGCGCCTGGCAGCAACGGCGGCTCGTCGCGGAAGCAAACGCGCTCGTCAACGAAGGCGATTATCGCCGCGCCAGTCTCGATGCCCGGCGCATTTTGCAAATCAATCCGGACAGCGCAGAGGCCTGCCGGATCCTCGCGCGGATTTTCGAAAAAACAGGAAGCCGCGCTACCCTGGAATGGCGCCGGCGGGTGATGGAGCTCGGCCAGGCAACGCCGACGGACTTGATTCTTCTGGCCCGCGCGGCAGTGCGCGCGGATGACCGCCAAACAGCCGATGTTGCGATCGGTAAACTGCCCGCGAGCGCGAAAGAAACGGCGGATTACCACGCGCTTCTGGCGGACATCGCGTTTGCGCAACGCAACGGCGTGGAGATGGAACGCCAGCTCAGCGAAGCCGCCCGGCTCGATCCGTCGAACAAGGACTACCAGATGCGACTGGCTTCGCTCCGCCTCGGCGCGACCGACCGGGACTTGCGCGCGAAGGGCAAACAGACGCTGGTTGAAATGCAAAACGATCCGGCCTTGCGCCGCGAGGCGACGCGTTTCCTGGCCGAAGACGCGCTTCGCCAGAAGACCACTTTGGCCGCCGTGGAACTGGCCCGCCTGCTCGACAGTTTTCCGGACAAGACCTTCGCCGATCGACTCCTCCTTCTCAGTGCGCTCGACGCCGCAAAAGACAATGGCTTCGCCGCCTTTCTCGAGGAAATGAAAAAATCCTCGGCCGACGATCCAGAACAAGCGGCCGCTTTGTTGACCTGGCTCAACGTGCACAAACGCGAAGCCGAAGCCATCGCCTGGAGCGGGACTTTGCCGCCGGGAATTCTGGGACAAAAGATGGTGCAGATCGCGCTCTCCGATTCGTACGTCTCCGCTAAGGACTGGGCCGGTTTGCAGCGGCTCGTGAATTCCGGCAACTGGGGCACCGTCGATTTTCTCCGCCACGCGCTTCACGCCCGCGCTCTGCGCGAGCTCGGGAGCGAGCCTGAATCCGCGTCGCAATGGAACGATGCGATGAAGGAAGTTGCGCCCAATGCGCGGGAAGCTTTGAGCCTCGCGGAGACGGTCGAGAAATGGGGCTGGCGCACGGAAGCGGTCGAGCTGCTCTGGGTTGTCGCGAAGGACCCAGTACGAGGCGGCGACGCCTTGCGCGCTTTGTATAATTACTTCGCCCGGGCCGGCGACACGGAAAATCTTTACCGGGTGCTGCTGCATGAGGTCGAGCTGCATCCGGACGATCTGAACCTGCAAAATAATTTCGCGCAGCTCTCGCTCCTGCTGAGTTTGAATACCGATCGCGGCCAAAAAGCGGCGCGTGAGGTCTACGACAAAGATCCGAAGAACCCGGCTTACGTTTCGACTTACGCATACGCGCTCCACGTGGCGGGTGATTCGAAGAAAGCGCTCGCCCTTCTCGAGACTCTGACGCCGGAACAACTGCGTGAACCAAATGTTGCGGCGTATTACGGGGTCTTTCTCGCGGCGGCGGGGGACCAGACGCGCGCGGCTGAGTATCTCGATCTCGGCGAGAAAGCGAACCTGTTGCCGCAGGAAAAAGCGCTCATGGAAAAAGCGCGCCGTTCTCTGGCGCAACGCTGAATCCTGGGCGATACTAAGCGCGAACCGGTCCTTCGGGCCGATTCCTTAATTAAACCGTTTCATTCCGGCTGCGGTCCGGCGTTGTATGAAACCAGGAAAATTCACCCACACCATCGCCGTTCTCCTTTCCTCCATCACGGCGATGTTCACCCATTCGGCTCCGGCCGCCGTGCCGAAATCGAAAGTGAAGGTGAGCAAGAAATCGAATCCATCGAAGGGCGAGAGCCTGCTCAAAGTCGATCCGATTACCTACACGCCG
>DASQPH010000148.1:0-25498 GCA_035644055.1 Chthoniobacterales bacterium | reverse complement strand
ATGATCGCGCAAAATTGGGCGGCGTCCGACCCGGCAGCCGCTCTCGCCTGGGCCGCAGCGCAAGGCGATGGGCGCGAGGGCAGAATTTCGATGTCCGGCGTGATTGCCGGTTGGTGGGATAACGATCCGCGCGCGGCCGAGGCCTATGTCGCGGAACATCTGGACGCGCTCGGGACTCAATCGGTGATGCAAATAGCTTCACAAATTTACAGACAGGATCCGCAGCGAGCGAAGGAATGGACCAACAGCTTGCCGACTGTGGACGCGCGCCGAATGGCCACCACGAATATCGCCATGCAAATGGCCAGTACGGACCCGAAGGCGGCGAGCGAATGGGCCGCAACCCTTCCCGACGACGTGCGCGGCAGGACGCTGGAAGGTGTGATTGCGAGATGGGCGCGGAACGATTCGCCGGCCGTCGGAGAATGGATCAATGGGCTCAACGGCGCGGTCCGCGACGAAGCGGTCAGCGCGTTCAGCTCGATCCTGTCCGCGAGAGACCCGGCATCGGCCTTGACCTGGGCGACCACGGTATCCGATCCAACGAGGCGAAACACAACCGTCGACCGGCTCGTGACCGGTTGGCTGCGCCGCAGCCCCGCCGACGCCAAAGCCTGGATCCAAAACAGCGCTTTGCCGGATCCGGAGAAAACCCGGCTGCTTTCGTTACCGGCAAGATAATCGCGGCCTAACGAGTCACGATGCGAGCAGTTGATTGCTGTAGCGCGGATCGCCGGTGACATCGTCGCCCAGCCAATCCGGCGGCTGAAAATTCCTGGCGGCTTCTGCATCGTCGAATTCCACTTCGGCAACGATCAGGCCTTCGTGACGGTCGTGATAAACGTCGATTTCGACGACGCGCTTGCCGAGCGGAATCTCGTGGCGTGTTTTCACGAGCCGCTTGCCGTCCGTCGCGGCCCAAAGCGCATCGAACTGCTCGGCGGTCAGTTCGACTTCCCGCTCTTCCCGGACGTTGCCGGCGCCGCGCTTGAAAGTGAGCGTGTGGTGCTCGTCCGCTTTTCGCAGCCGCACTTGCGTTCCGTCGTCCAAACTCACCAAATAACCCTGCGAGATTTCCTTGCTCGGATAACTCGTTAGGTCATCCGGCATTTTGCGGACGAGAAATTTGCGTTCTATTTCGCAATGCATTGAAAAGAGTGATCAGTGATCAGCGGCCAGTGACAAGCAAAAGAATCGCGCACCGCCAACTGATCACTGATCACTGGTCACTGGTCACTTTCTTCACCCTTGCGGCAACGCCGTTTCGCATTCTTCCAGCTCCGCCGGTTTCGCTTTTCGAAAAATCAGCCAGACACCGGCGAGAATGAGCGCGCCGCCGCCAAGCGACCAGAGGTTGAAACTTTCTCCGCCCAGGAGCCAGCCGAAGAGAACCGCGCCCGGCGGCGTGATGAACGAGATCGTTTGCAGATTCGTCACCGACATTCGCGGCAAGAGCCAATAGAGGAGGAGGAATGCCAGGGCCGAGCCCGGAATCGCCAGATAAAAAAGGCAGAACGTCGCCCGCGCCGTCCAATGGAAATGGAGCGGGTTTCCGTCGAGTAAAAATCCGGCGATTAACAACGGCACGAGCCCGAAGATCATTTGCCAGGCGGCGATCATTGCCGGTGCCAGGCGAATCGCGCGCGCTTTCAGCAAAACGTTTGAGAACGCCGCACCTGCGGCGCCGAACACAATCCCAACGCCGCCCCAGAAGGCGAGGAGCCCGCCAAAATCCAGGAGCCGCGAACAAATCACGGCGACGCCGCCGAGCGCAACGACCGCGCCGGCGATGCGCGCGCTACGCAGCGGTTCGTTCGGGATGATGAAATGCGCGAAGACCATTCCGAAAATCGGGATCGTCGCTTGCAGGACCGCGGAGAGACCGGAGGAAACGTAAAGTTCCGCCCAGAACAGGAGCGCGTAATTCACGCAGAACATCAGAACGCCGGTCCAGGCGAGCAGTTTAAAATCGGCGCGGCCTTTTGGAATCAACGGCACGCGGCCGACGGAGATCGCAAGCAGAACGATAACCGCAATCACGAACCGGATCGCGACGGACGAGACCGGCGGCAGATCGCGCAGCCCAAACTTGATCGCCAGCCAGGTCGAGCTCCAGATGAGGCAGAGCGCAACGAACGCAGCGATGGCCGCGAGTCTGGAACGCCGTGCCGTCATTGCCTAATCCCGCGCAAGCGCCTGAATCGCATCGGCGAGCGTCTCGAAAGTCATCAGCCGCACCTCGGGCCCGTAGTGAAACGGCGATAGAATATTGAGCCCGATGTCACGATGCGGATCGGGCATCACCCTGACGACCGCGCTCACTTTCTTGGCCGCGAACGCGTCCATGATCTCGGCGACGAATGGCGCGGCGGCCGCGGACATCGATTCAAGCCAGCGGAAATCGGCCAGCGCGACAAAACCCGGCGCCATCTCCTGCAATTTTTCGCGCACCCGCGCGACAGTCTCTTTTGCTTCGTCGACGGTAACGGTCCCGGCGACACTCAGCACCAGAAGCTGTCTGGTGGTATCGGTTTCGACGACGAACATCTAGGCGAGCGAAGCCATGTCGATGACGAAACGGTATTTCACGTCGCTCTTCAGCATTCGTTCGTAGGCTTCGTTGATCTGGTTCATCGAAATTTTTTCAATCTCGCAAACGATTCCGTGTTCGCCGCAATAATCGAGCATCTCCTGGGTCTCGGCGATTCCGCCGATGAGCGAACCCGCCAGACTGCGGCGGCGATGAATGAGACTGAACGCGTCCACCGCCAGCGGGTCGGGTGACGCGCCCACCAGCACGAGCGTGCCGTCGCGTTTCAAGAGCGACAGGTAAGCGTCGAGATCGTGCGGCGCCGACACCGTATCGAGAATGAAATCGAAACTCTTCTCGTGCTTTTCCATTTCGTCTTCGTTCTTCGAGAGGATCACTTCGTGCGCGCCGAGCTTTTTCGCGTCGGCCGTTTTGTTTGGCGACGTGGTGAAAAGCGCGACCCGCGCCCCGAACGCGTTCGCAAATTTCACTCCCATGTGACCGAGTCCGCCGAGTCCGACGATACCGACCTTGTGACCTTTGCCGATCTTCCAATGGCGAAGCGGCGAATAGGTCGTGATCCCGGCGCAAAGCAGCGGTGCGGTCGCGGCAAGATCGAGCTTGTCGGAAATTCGCAAAACGAAATCCTGGTCGACAACGATGCTTTTCGAGTAGCCACCGTAAGTGGCGGTGCCGGTGTGTTTGTCGTCGCTGTTGTAGGTGAAGACCGGGCCGTTATCACAAAACTGCTCGAGATGATCGCGGCAATTCTGGCAGGTCCGGCAGGAATCAACCATGCAACCGACCGCGGCGAGTTCGCCTTCGCGGAATTTTTCAACTTCGCGACCGACTTTCATGACGCGGCCGACGATTTCGTGACCGGGCACGCAGGGATATTTCGTGCCGCCCCATTCGCCACGCGCCGTGTGGATGTCCGAATGGCAAACGCCGCAGAAAAGGATGTCGATCTGGACGTCGGTCGGGCCGGGATCGCGGCGATCGAATGAGAAGGGCGCGAGCGGTGATTTTGCAGAAGGAGCCGCGTAGCCTTTGGTCGAATACATAGCGTGATTCTCCCCGAGAGCCGATGATTTACAAATCTGGGGAGCGCGCGCGCCTCGCGTGCTGGCAGTGGCGCCCTCGCCATTGCGAACTTTTGGCGGAAAGATTGTTTCGGCGTGGCGCCGAAACCAGCACGCGAGGCGCGTGCGCTCCCCAGACAAACTGCGCAGCGCGATTACATTTCGCCATGCCGCGCCTTTCGATTCTCGACCTCTCGCCGATCATCGAAGGCGGCGACGCGGCGCTGGCGTTTCACAACACGGTCGATCTCGCGCAGCATGCCGAGCCCTGGGGCTATCATCGTTTCTGGCTCGCGGAACATCATAATCTTCCCGGCATCGCAAGCGCGGCCACGTCTGTCGTCATCGGGCATGTCGCGAACAAAACGAAAGCAATTCGGGTTGGCGCGGGCGGCATCATGTTGCCGAATCACGCGCCGCTCATGATCGCCGAGCAGTTCGGCACGCTCGAATCACTCTTCCCGGGCCGGATCGATCTAGGGATCGGCCGCGCGCCGGGCAGCGATCAACGGACGGCGCGCGCCTTACGCCGCAATCTCGGAACCAGCGGCGATACGTTTCCACAAGACGTTCTCGAGCTGCAATCGTATTTCGCCGGCGCGTCCGACAGAGTCCAGGCGATTCCCGGCGCCGGCCTCAACGTGCCGCTCTATCTTCTCGGCTCGAGCGATTTCAGCGCGCGGCTTGCCGCCGAGCTCGGATTGCCATTCGCCTTCGCCTCCCATTTCGCGCCGGAATACCTCGAAGTCGCGCTGCATCTTTATCGCCGCGATTTCCAGCCGTCGGCTCAACTCGACAAACCGTATGTCATCATCGGCGCCGGCGTTTTCGCGGCTGAAACCGACGCCGAGGCGCAGCGGCTTTTCACTTCAGCGCAATTGCAATTTCTCAGCCTCGTCCGCGGGCGTCCGGGCAAACTTCCTCCGCCCGTCGATTCCATCGACGATCAGTGCACTCCGGTGGAACGCGTCGCCATCGATCAACGCACTCGCTACGCCGCGGTCGGTTCACCGGAAACCGTTCATCGGCGTCTCGAGGAGTTTCTCGCCCAAACGCAAGCCGACGAGATTATCGCGACCGGACAAATTTACGATCACGCAGCGCGACTGCGGTCCTTCGAAATCGCAGCGGAAGTTTTTCGCGAGATCGGCCGTCGCTAATCCGGTTTCGTGGTGATGATCAGTTTATCGCCCTGGAGCGAAACGCTTTTGACGTGGTTCCAGAATTCGCTCCCGCGAGTCTTTTCCAGCTCCCTCCGGAACTCTTCGTTCGCGCTCTCGTTAAAGGACGAATTGAAGCTGGAAAGAAACGCGTTCGGGAATTGGTTGCCGTTCGCTTCGGCGGAAATGATCTGGAGCTGAAATGAGCCCGACGCGTAGGTCATGCTGAAACGGACGGTGCCGTTGAACCAGCGCCCTTTCAGGCCCGGCCACGGGAGGGAATCGAGCGGCGCGCTCATCGCCACCGTCATGGTGGAATCGGCGATATCGATCCGGGTGCGGCCGCGGAGAAAATCCCAGTCGGTATTTCGCTGGAGCAGGTAATTCAATTCCGGCCCGGTGAATTCGAGAGTCGTTTCCTGGTTGCGCGCGATCGCTTCATCCATGCGCGCGGCGGAATCCTCCGCGGTTTTGACCTGGTCCGCGGTGGGTTTTTGCACCTGGACATCGACCGGTGCTGTCGAGGTGAGATTGTTAAAAGTCTTTTTATAAAAGATCCAGCCGCCGATGCCGACCATGGCGATGCAGAGAAATCCAACGATGAGAATGGTGAGACAGCCTTTGGCAAAGCAGCCCATTCCCGAGCGTGGCGGTGGATAGTAGACAGGAGCCGGCTGGCTCGGAGGAACCGGCGCGGCCGGTGGCGGAGGAGGTGGCTGACCATTCATGCGGAGCCAGAATTAGTGGGTTGCGCGAAGACGTTCAAGCTTCTAAAAGAGAAGGAACGAGACACCAGGGTCGCTCCGCCACGGGGTCGCGTTTCGCCGCGCAAAGTGCGCCGCGATTTTGGAATCTATTTTTATGAAAAGAATTGTCGTCCTCATCGCCGGTTCGCTCGCCGCGGCCGGCCTTTATGCGCAGGGACCGGAGTCGATCAAGGTGAAGGAAACCGTCGACACGCTGGTCGCGAAAAACACCGAGGCAAAAGGCGGCGCGCAGGCGCTGGCCGCGGTGACGTCGTTGAAGCTCCAGGGAAAAATGGTGGTCAACGAGGGGAAGCTCGAGCTGGGTTACATGCTGGTGAAGAAGCGCCCAGGCGCGGTCCGGGAAGAGACGACCTTGCAAGGGATGACGCGGATCGATGCGTTTGACGGCACGGAAGGCTGGAAGATCTCGCCCTTCCAAGGCCGCAAAGATCCGGAAAAAATTTCGGCGGACGACGCCAAGGAATTGATCGAGGACGCCGAGATCGACGGGCCGCTCATTAATTGGAAGGAGAAAGGAAGCACGGTCGAGTATCTCGGGCCGGAGGACGTGGACGGCACGATGGCGCACAAGCTGCGGGTCGTGCGCAAGAACGGCGATATCAATTACGTTTATCTCGATCCCGATCACTTCCTCGAAATCCGGGTCATCACTCAGCGGAATAAGAACGGCGCGCAGGTCGAGAATGAAGTCGACATCGGCGATTACGAAAAAATCAACGGCGTCTATTTCCCGTTCTCACTCGAGGGCGGCCCGAAAGGCTCGACCGATAAACAGAAAATCATTTTCGACAAAGCCGAGGCGAATTCGCCGATCGACGACACGACGTTCAAATTTCCCGCGACCGCTTCCAAATAAATCCCATGCGCTCTATTAAATATTCTCTCGTTCTCGCAGCTTGTTTCGCCGGTGCCGTTCTCGCGGCCGATCCAACTCCGGCGCCGTTTAGTTCATCCACGATCTCGGGCCTTGGCGCGCGCAATATTGGCTCGGCCGCGATGAGCGGCCGGGTCGCGGCGATCGACGCGATCCGCGAGCCGAGCGGCAAGATGACGATCTTCATCGGCGCGGCCAGCGGCGGCGTCTGGAAGTCCGAAGACAGCGGCACGCGTTTCAAACCCGTGTTCGACGAACAGCCAGTGCAATCGATCGGCGCGGTCACGCTCGATCCGAAGAATCCGAAGAACGTCTGGGTCGGCACCGGCGAAAGCTGGACGCGCAACAGCATTTCGATCGGCAACGGGATTTATAAGTCGAATGACGGCGGCGAGACCTGGACTTTTTCCGGGCTGCCAAACTCGGAACGGATCGCGAAGATCGTCGTGAGCCCCGCGAGCAGCGACACAGTTTACGCGGCGGTGCCCGGAAATCTCTGGAGCGATTCGACCGACCGCGGTCTCTACAAAACAACCGACGGCGGCAAGACCTGGAACCTGGTTTTGAAAGGCGCGAATCCTTCGACCGGCGCGTCGTGGGTCGCGATGGACCCGAACGATCCGAACGTTCTCTTCGCCTGCATGTGGGATTTCCGGCGGAAAGGCTGGACGTTCCGTTCCGGCGGCGACGGTCCGGACAAACCGTCGGGCAGTGGACTGTTCCGCTCCGCGGATGGCGGCGCGACCTGGACCGAAGTGACGCCGGAAGCCAACAAAGGTTTCCCGAAGAAACCGTACGGCCGGCTCGCGGTGGCGATCGCGCCATCGAACCCGAAACGCGTCTATTGCGTCGTCGAATCGAGCGACAGCGCGCTTTTTGTTTCCGATGACGGCGGCGCGACCTGGGACAAGCGCGATAAAAGCAGCTGGATGGTCTGGCGCCCGTTTTATTTCGCGCAGTTGATCGTCGATCCGAAAAATCCGGACCGCGTTTTCAAGACGGACGGGCCGCTCATTATGAGTGAAGACGGCGGGAAGAGCTTCGCGGTCGTGGGCGGATTCGCCGGTGCGCACGGCGATCTCCACGCGGTCTGGATCGACCCGACCAACACCCAGACCGTGATTTCCGGCGACGACGGCGGCGTTTACTATTCCTACAACGGCGGCGCGAAATGGTGGAAGGCGGAGAACCTCCCGATCTCGCAGTTTTATCATGTCAGCGTCGATGACGCCGATCCGTTCCGCGTTTACGGCGGGTTGCAGGACAACAGCTCGTGGGTGGGCCAGTCGCAATACCCGGGCGGCATCGCCAATGCGCAGTGGGAAAACATGTACGGCGGCGACGGTTTCTGGATGTTCCCGGACCCGAGCGATCCCGATTATCTTTACGCGGAGGCGCAGGGCGGCTTCGTCGGTCGGGTAAACCGTTATACGCACGAGCGGCGCGATATTCAGCCGAAGGCGAACTACAAGGAAAAGCTGCGCTGGAATTGGAATACTCCAATTGCGCTTTCGCCTAACGAGAAGGGCACGATCTATATCGGCGCGCAGTTCCTTTTCCGCTCGCGCGATCACGGGCAGACCTGGGACCGGATCTCGCCTGACTTGAGCACGAACGATCCGGAGAAACAGAAACAGGAACAATCCGGCGGCATCACGGTGGACAATTCCGCCGCGGAAATGCACACCACGATTTATTCCATCAGCGAATCGCCGAAGGACAAGAACGTGATCTGGGTCGGGACCGATGACGGCAACGTCCAGGTGACGCGCGATGGCGCGAAGAACTGGACGAACGTCGTCGGCAACGTCCCGAACCTGCCCAAGAACTCGTGGGTGAGCTGGGTGCAGGCGGGGAACTTCGACGCGGGCACGGCTTACGCGGCGTTCGATCGCCACACCTTTGGCGACATGGCGCCGTACGTTTTCCGCACGACCGATTACGGCAAGACCTGGACGCCGCTGATCACCGCGCAGGATTCGAAAGGTGTCCGCGGCTACGCGCATGTCGTGAAAGACGATTTCGTAAACAAGGACCTCGTTTTTGTCGGGACTGAGTTCGGACTTTTCGTTTCGATCGATGGCGGAAAGAACTGGGCGCAATTTAAAGGCAGCCGGTTCCCGGCCGTCGCCGTCCGCGATCTCGCCGTGCATCCGCGCGATCACGATCTCGTGCTCGCCACGCATGGCCGCGGCATTTGGGTGATCGACGACATTTCGCCATGGCGCGCGTTGACTCCGGAGGTTCTGAATTCGGAAGCGATGTTTGTTTCCGCGCGACCGGTCCAGCAACGGATCGATGCGAACGGCGGCTGGGCCAGCGGCTCGGCGACCTTCGTTGGCGATAATCCACCGGATGCCGCGGTGATCATCTATTACCAAAAAACGCGGCACCTCTTCGGGAAACTGAAAATCGAAGTCCTCGATTCGACTGGGAAGGTCGTGGCCGATCTTCCCGCGAGTAAACGCGCCGGACTGAATCGCGTGGTTTGGGGAATGCGCGAGAAACCGCCACGGGTTCCGCCCGCGGTGCAGATTGCGGGCGCTGGCACGCAAGGCCCGCGCGTGTTGCCGGGCACGTACACCGTGCGAATGACGAAAGCCGGAAAAGTTTCCGAAACGAAACTGACCGTCGGCCTCGATCGCCGCGCGAAATTCAACGAAGCCGATCGCAAAGCGCAGTTCGACGCGGCGATGAAGGTGCACGCCCTCTTCGGCGACGAAAGCGCGCTCATGGACCGGATCCTCTTTTTGCGCGGCGCGGTGGCGAAAAGCAAAAACGCGCTGCCCGAAACCGATGACAGTCGCAAGCTCTTGACCGACTTTGATGGCAAAATTGACGGCATCCGGAAACAGATTGTCGCGACAACCGAAGGCGGTGCGATCACCGGCGAAGAACGGTTACGCGAACACACCGACCATCTTTACGGCGCGATCCTCGCCTACGAAGGCAAACCCGGCGATTACCAGATCGCCCGGATTGACGCCTTGCGAAAAGAGCTCGGCGATGTCACCCGCGATTTCGAAAACGTCGTCACCAAAGATTTGCCGGCGTTGAACGACGCCTTGAAAACGAAAGGCAAAGAGCCTGTTCCCGCCCCGCCCGCAAAAGTCGCCGTTAACGAGCAAACATTTGGCGGCTGGAATGCCATGCCGGCAGCTTACGAGCGAGATTAGGTAGGGACGCCGCGCTGCGGCGTCCGAGGGGGCAGCAATGATCGGCGCGCGGACGGCGCAGCGCGCCGTCCCTACCAATTACCCGCCCGGCGGTGCCGGGACGATGACGATTTTCTTGTTCGGCAACGAGAACATCCAGTTCCCGTCGGCGGTGACGCCAATGAATTTGGCGCGGGTGCGGCCGCGCGGCAGTTGCCGGACTCGCGGCGCTTCGCTTGGAGTCACTTCTTCGTCGCCATCAGCCGGTTCGGCGCGAGGAATGGATTCTTCGTCTGGTGCGGGCTTCGGTTTCCGGGCGCGTTCTTTTCTCACGATCGCGCTGGGCGCGACTTTCGTTTCGGGAGCAGGCGCTACTTCTTCGGGGCCTTCGGCCGCCGGCGCGGGTTCGGCCCGACGGACTTCGGGTGAGATCCGACGGGCGGCGGCGACTTCAGGCGCGCGCTCGGTTTTTTCTTCGCGAACTTCCGTGCGCGCAGATTCTTTCGGTTCAGGCGCGCTGGATTTTTCTTCAACAGTCCGCTGTTCGTTCGCCGCGATCTTCGGCGGTTCGGGGGCCGGCGGGGCAGATTTTTCCTCAACGACTTTCGATTCGTTTGCGGCAACCTTTGGCGGCTCGGGAGCGGAAGATTTTTCTTCAACAACCTTTGGTTCGTTGGCGGCAACCTTCGGCGGCTCCGCGGGCGCAACGGCCGGCGCCGATTGTTGATTGTTGGCAACAATCACCGGCGCTTTTTCCGGAGCCGGCGGTGGCGGCTCATTTTGATCGTCGGTATTCGGCGCGGCGGTTTGCTGCGGCGACTGCGGAGCCGACGCGATGCTTGGCGCGCTCGCGACCACGGGCGGCGCAGAGGCAGTCGTCTCGGACACACCAATTGGGACGCCGATTGGTTCGGCGGCCTGACGAATGCGCTGATGCCGGAAATAGTTTGCGAGCAAAACCGAAGTCAGCGTCACGAACGCGATGAGGATCGCGGCGAGGGCGAGCGTTCTCGCCGGAAACCGCCGGCGCTTCGGAAGCGCCACAACATTCGCGCGCGCAATGAATGGGACCCCAAGCCGGCGCGCCATCGATTCGCGCCGATCCACCTGGGCGATGCAATCCTGGATCTGCCGATAAAACGCGAGCGGATCCTGCGGGCGAGCGGCGGGATCGACCGACAACATTTGCGAGACCAATCGCCGGACGCGTTTCGGCATCCCTTTCAACTTATCGACGGCGAGGCCGATCGTCGTCGGTTGCATGGCGAGCGGACCTTTCGGCGCCATCAACGGCGGCGCGCCAGTGAGCAGGAACCACATCGTTGCGCCGACCGAATAAATCTCGGAGCGGAAATCGATGGTGCCGCCCTGCAATTGTTCCGGGCTCGCGTAATGCGACGATTTGTCGAACGCGGCGACGGACATGTCGCCATTCACGAAGGTCGGAGCGACGCCGATGAAATGCAGCACTTTGATGAGCGGCCAATCACCTTCCGGCGTTTGCCCGGGAACGAGGATCAGGTTCGCCGGGTTGATGGCGTGATGCGAAATCTTGTGGAACGAAGCCGCGCCCATCGCAGCGATGACCTGGAGCGCGATGCGCAAGGCCGCGCCGGTCGGCATCGGGCCGTGCTGGTTCACCCATTCTTCCGCGCTCGTGCCGTCGAAGTGTTCGGTGACGTAAATGAACTGGCCGTCTTCGATCCCGAAATCGCAGAGCGCCGGGATGTTGATGTGGTTAATCTGTTTTGCGGCGGTCGCTTCCGTTTCGAGTTTGGCGCGAGCCGAAGGTTTGAAAGCGCCGGCGGGGATCAGTTCCACGGTCACGGTGCGGCCGGAATCGATCTCTTCGCCGCGATAAATGCGGGCGGGCGCAATCTGTTCGGTCGCAGTGACCGCGACGGTGGTTGGTTCAGCCGCCCCCAGCGCGATTTCGTCCTGAGCGATGCGATATTTACCGAGAAAAACTTTGTGTTCCATGGGCTACCCTTTCCTGCGGGTTGTCAGGCCGGCCGCTCCGCAGTCACCGGCCCTCTAATTGAATTCGAATGGGACCGGCGATCTGAGCGTTGAATCGCGGCGGATTTAATTATTTTTTCGGAAAAATCAATTCCTTGCTTTAAGGCCGAAAAATTCCCAAACTTGCGGGCTCAAAAAGGGTTGAACCTGCGATGCCTAGCCCCGGCCCCAGGAGATTAAGTCAAGTGTTGCTGCTGTTCGGAGCAGCGTCGCTGGTGGCGATGCTCAACTCGGCGGACGCCGTAGATTACTACGTAGCTCGCACCGGCGCGAATGCGTATCCGACCGTCCAGGCCGCGGTGGATGCGGTCTCCGGTCAAAGCGAGTTCAACCGAGCGAATATTTTTATCGCGCCGGGCACGTACCACGAGCTCGTCACCGTCGACAAGCCGTTCATCAGCTTCATCGGCACCGGCGCTTCTGCGGACGCGACGAAGATCAGTTTCTCGCGGGCCTATATTCCGGGCGTTAACTACGGACAAATCGTCGAGATTCAAGATACCGCGGTCGCGTTCATGGCGCGGAACCTGACCTTCGAAAATTCGCTACCGGACAAAAATTCTCCGGCCCTGGCGGTGCGTTCCAGCGCCGACCGCGTCATTTTTGATAACGTCCGGGTCCTCGGTTATCAGGACACGCTTTTCCTCGATGAAATGTCGCGCCAGTATCTTCGCGATAGTTTCGTTACCGGCGACGTCGACTTTATTTTCGGCGACGCCACGGCCGTGTTTGATCATTGCACGATCGAAAGCACGGACTTCGGGTTTATCACCGCCGCCGACACAGATCGAACGACGGCTAATGGATTTGTTTTCCTCGATTGCTCGCTGGTCGCAGGCCGCGATCGCAATCCTTCCGTAGACGACAACACCGTCGGACACGCCCCGGTCTTCATGGGCCGTCCTTGGATGTGGTGGGACTCGCAGAAGATGCCGAGCGTCATTTTCATTCGCACGAAGATGGGCTCGCACATTACTTCCGCCGGGTGGGACCCATGGAACGACCCAGGCGTGCCCGGTGCGAATTCCAGTGCCGATCGCGATCCGCTCACGCGCTTTTCGGAATTCGGCAGCATGGATTTAAACGGCAATTTGCTCGCGGACAGTAACGGCGACGGCACGCCGAACGGCCGCGTCTCGTGGACGGACCCAATGACTGAAGAGCAGGCGGCGAATTACACGCTCGAGCACATCTTTGGCCCGGTTTCCTTTTGGGATTCAACCACACAACCGCAGGCGAGCGAGACCGTTTATGAAAGTCAGGGCGATCCCTGGAATCCAATCGCGCAACTCGCGTTTCTTCCCACTGAGGCCGGCGCCCCCTCGCAAGCGCTCAACATTTCCACGCGTCTCAAAGCGCAGACCGGCGACAACGTTCTCATCGCCGGATTCATTTTGACCGGCGCCGGCCCGCGCCAGGTGTTGCTGAGAGCGATCGGTCCTTCCCTTGAACAGGCGGATATCGAGGGCGCGCTGCAGGATCCGGTTTTGGAATTGCGCGCGGCGGATGGAACCCGGCTGGATTTCAACAACAGCTGGCGATATTCGCAGGAAGCCGAGATCATCGCGACCGGCATCCCGCCCTCGGACGACCGTGAGGCGGCGATCCTGGCGACACTCGCGCCGGGCTCCTACACGGCGATTGTCAGGGGCCGCAAGGCGACGAGCGGTATCGCGGTGGCGGAGGTTTACGATTTGAGCGACGCCGGGTCCGGACAGCTGGCGAATATCAGCACGCGTGGTTTGATCGGTCGCGGCGAAGAAGTGATGATCGCCGGGTTTGTTTTGGCCGGTGGCAGCGGCGGCTCCAAAGTGATCGTGCGTGGAATCGGACCCTCGCTCGCGGCGACAGGTATCGCGCAACCATTGGACGATCCGACGCTCGAGTTGCACGACGGCAACGGCATCGCGATTGCGTTTAACGACAACTGGCGGGACGCACAGCAAAGCGAGATCGACGCGACGGGAATAGCGCCCACGAACGATCGAGAGTCCGCGATTGTCGCGTCGCTTCCGCCGGGACAGTACACCGCTGTGCTTGCCGGCCAGGGGGGCGGGAGCGGCATCGGTCTGGTCGAGGTTTATAAAATCGGACCCTGAAAGACCGCCCGCTTGTGGGCAGCGACATTCTTCGCACATTTATCCTGATGATTGCCGCAATCACCCTGACTTCGATCATTCTCTGGGGGATTTGTTTGTTGCTGGCGGTGGGCGTGGCCTGGAGCCGCTACGAAAAAAAGCGGACGCGCGACAAATTTCTCCGTGAGCTGATCGCCATGGATCCGGCGCGGCGCGAAAAAGTGCTGGGCCGTTTGCGGCCCGACATGGAGATGCAGCTGCGCCAGGATTTGATGGAACGCTACCGGATCGGCTCGATCCAAAGCGGACGAAGCTAGGCGCGTTGCGGCTTGCCACGCGTTTTCATTTCCGCTCATAATTCCCGCCCTTAGGAGGAACTTATGAACACTGGAACCCGAATTCTTCTCGCCGGCCTGCTTGGGGCCGTCGCGATGTTTGCCTGGACTGCAATCGCGCACATGGCCCTGCCACTTGGCGAAGCCGGCGTCCAAAACACGACGGACGACGAGGCGCTGCTCTCCGCCCTGAAATCGACCGTGAAAAACAAGGAAGGCCTCTACATTTATCCGACCATGGGTCTTCCGCCCGATGCGACGCACGCGCAACAAAGCGCAGCGATGGAAAAGTACCCGGAGAAACTCGAGAAGAATCCGTCCGGGATTTTCCTCTACCATCCGGCTGGGTCGCGCCCCATGAACATGGGGAAATATCTGACGATCGAGTTCATTACCGAGCTGTGCGAGGCGCTTCTGGTCGTGTGGCTGCTGGCGCAGACACGCCTGGTCAGCTTCGGCGGCCGGGTCGGTTTCGTCACCGCTGGGGGACTCATGACCGCGATCTCAACCAATGTCTCGTATTGGAACTGGTATGGCTTCCCAACGAACTACACCGCTGCCTATATGTTTATCCAGTTCGTCGGATTTTTCTTGGTAGGCATCGTGGCCGCGATTATGTTCCGCCGGGTAACGGCGTAGCGCGGCCCCGCGGCTTCGCAGTCCAAACAAACTAATCCAGTTGTCAGGCCGGCGGCCTCACGCCAGCTTGATCGCCACTTCTCTATTCCATTTATGCGTCCGACTTCACTTCTTCGCCTCGTAATCGCGCTCGTGCTCCTGCTCGTGCTCGACCGCTTCGCTTCAGCCCAAAATCTACCAAACACGACGCGGCTCCTGCGTTTCCCGACCACGAACGGCTCGCAAATCGTCTTCTGTTACGCCGGCGAGCTTTACACTGTCGCCAAAGAAGGCGGAATCGCCCGCCGCCTAACGAGTGGCCCGGGTTACACTTCGTTCCCCCACTTTTCGCCCGACGGAAAACAGGTCGCGTTCACCTCGCAGTATGATGGCAACACCGAAGTCTACGTGATGCCCGGCGAAGGCGGCGCGCCGAAGCGGATCACGACAACGACAACGGTTGGCCGAGACGACATCTCGGATCGGATGGGTCCGAACAATATCGTGATGACCTGGGAGAACACGAAGCCGCTCGTCGTTTTCCGATCCCGGATGCGGACGTTCAATTCCTTCATCGGCGAGCTTTACACCGCGAGCATGGATGGCGATCTGCCGCAGCAACTCCCGGTGCCGCGCGGCGGATTCGCCTCCTTTTCGCCCGACGATTCGAAGATGGTTTATAACCGCGTCTTCCGCGAGTTCCGGACCTGGAAACATTATCGCGGCGGCATGGCGGACGACGTCTGGATGTTCGATTTCAAGACTGGCCAGGTCCAGAATCTGACCAACGATCCCTCGCAGGACATCTGCCCGATGTGGGGCCCGGATAACCGTATCTATTTCATTTCCGATCGCGACGGCCGGATGAATCTGTTCTCAACCGATCTGAGCGGCAAAGACACCAAGCAGCTCACGACTTTTAAGGATTACGACATCAAGTTCCCGTCGATCGGGAAGGACGCCATCGTATTCGAACAGGCGGGCTACATCTGGCGTTACGATCTGGCGAGCGGTCAATCGGCTGTGGTCCCGATCGATATCAAGGAAGATTTCGCGTCCGGCCGCTCGGCGCTCGTGGACGCATCGAAGCATATTGAGTCGGTCAGTCCGGGTCCGGATGGCCAACGCGTGATTGCCGTCGCGCGCGGCGATTTGTTCTCAGTGCCGGGAAAAGACGGAACAGCGCGTAATTTGACCAGGACCTCGAACGCGCACGAGCGGGATGCGGTTTGGTCGCCGGATGGAAAATGGATCGCCTATAACTCCGATGCGACGGGCGAGAACGAACTCTACGTCCGGTCGCAGGATGGTAAAGGCGAGCCGACTCAGTTAACCAGCAACGCAGACACTTACTACTACGCCGCCCTCTGGTCGCCCGACAGCAAGAAGCTCATGTGGAGCGACCGAAAACAGCGGTTACGCTTCCTGGATGTCGCGAGCAAAGCCGTGACCCAGGTTGCCGAAAGCAAGGAATCCGAGATCCGCGGCTACGATTGGTCGCCCGATAGCAATTGGGTGGCGTACTCCATTCAGGAAGAGAACGGCGGCGAC
The DNA here is from genome assembly GCA_035644055.1 of Chthoniobacterales bacterium. Lineage (GTDB taxonomy): Bacteria > Verrucomicrobiota > Verrucomicrobiia > Chthoniobacterales > UBA10450 > AV80. The sequence continues at coordinate 9,329 of DASQPH010000148.1, read as the reverse complement.
CGGGCTTACCTCTTCTCGCTCGGCGACAAGAAATCGACGCCGGTCACCGACGAATGGTATTCGGCCGACAACGCCACCTTCAGCGACGACGGCAAATACCTGATGTTGACGTCGAGCCGGGATTTCAAGCCGCTCTTCGACCAAACTGATTTCAACAACGTCTATCGCGACCTGGAACGCGTTTACCTGGTGACGTTATCGAAGGACACAGAGAACCCTCTTGGGCCACGGAGCGATGAAGTAGGTAAGAAGAAGGACAAGGACAAAGATAAGCCGGACGACAAAGACAAGGGTAAGGACGCTGACAAAGACAAAGCCAAGCCTGACAAGAAACCCGGCGAGGATACCAAGAAGGACGACAAGGATAACAAGGACAAAGAGCTAGTCACGAGGAAGCCGGTAACAGTCAAGGTGGACCTTGACGGTATTCACGATCGGTTGATCGCGCTCGACATTCCTTCGGCTAACTACACGAACCTGCGACTGGTTAGCGATCGCATCTTTTATATGCGCCGCACCGTGGCGGACGACCGTGGCGATGACGACGACGATGCCGGCCCGGACAGTCGCCGATGGCATCTCTGCTCCTACAGCCTGGAAGATCGGAAGGAAACTGTCCTGGGCGATGTCAGTAACTACGAGATCACCTATGACGGTAAGAAAATGCTGGTAAAGATCGGCAAGGAATACGCGATGATCGATCTGCCGAAGGATAAGATCGAGATCAAGGACGAGAAGGCTGGCAAAGACTTTCGATTAAAGCTCTCGGGGCTCGACATGACGCTCGATCGTCACGCGGAGTGGACTCAGATCTACAACGAATCGTGGCGGCACATGCGCGATTTCTTCTACGCACCGAACATGAACGGCGTGGATTGGAAAGCTATGCGCGATAAGTATACCGCGCTGGTTCCGTTCGTGAACCATCGCAACGATCTTACCTATCTCATAGGCGAGCTGATCGGCGAACTGAACAACGGCCATGCCTACGTGGCTGGTGGCGAGCGCCCGGAAGTGCCCCGCATCAAACTTGGCCTGCTCGGCGCAGAGCTATCCCGGGATCCAGCCAGTAAGGCTTACAAGATCGAGAAGATCCTACCGGGTGAGAACTGGAACAAACACGCGCGTTCGCCGCTTACTGCTGTCGGCGTGAACGTGAAAGTGGGCGATTACATCCTGGCGGTTAATGGCACGCCGGTTAACACCCTCGCCAATATCTACGACGCGCTTATCGGCACGGCCGACAAACAAGTCGTTCTTCGGGTTAACTCGAAGCCGGCAGATGACGGCGCGCGAGACATTACCGTGGTTCCAGTTTCGGACGAGTCGCCGCTTTACTATCGTGCGTGGGTCCAGAAGAACGTGGATGAAGTTAACAAGAAGACGAACGGCCAGGTTGGTTACATCCACATTCCCGACATGGGCCAGCCGGGCTTGAACGAATTCACGAAGCAATACTTCCCGCAGATCCGCAAGAAAGGTCTTATCGTGGACGTGCGCGGCAATGGCGGCGGTTTTGTTTCACCGCTCGTAATCGACCGGCTCCGGCGCGCGTTAGTCATGGTAGAGATCGCTCGCAATGGCACGCCGCAGACTAATCCGCCGCAGACTTTCCTCGGGCCGATGGTCGCGTTGTGTAATGAGTTCTCGGCGTCGGACGGAGATATTTTCCCGTACCGGTTCAAGACCAACGGGCTCGGCAAGCTCATTGGGAAACGGACATGGGGAGGCGTGGTCGGGATTCGAAATCCGCTACCACTTACGGATGGCGGACAGCTTTTCCGGCCGGAGTTTGCGCCTTTTTCAAAGGATGGAAAAGAATGGGTCATCGAAGGTCACGGCGTCGATCCCGACATCGTGGTCGATAACGATCCGTCGAAGGAATTTCACGGGGAAGACCAGCAGCTCGATCGCGCGATCGAAGAGATCCAGAAAGATATGAAGACGAAAGGTTACTCGTTGCCGCCGGGTCCGCCGCCGTACCCGAACCGGAATCCGACTCCGCCGGCGAAGTAGCCGCTTCTTCTGTAGCCCGCTTCTTCTGTAGCTGCTTCGCTGTGCGAAGCGTGGGACCGATCTCGCGCCGCCAACCCGCCTTCGCTTCCGCGCGGCAGGCAGGGCGGCGGCTACAGTTCTTTCGTCATCGCGATCGCGCCGTCGATATCTTCCCAGCCGTTACGAAGCCAGAAGTCGTGGCCGGCAGGATTATCGCCGGCTACGAGAATGATGGCGCGCTTGAGATCGATGGCGCGCAAAGCGTCCATGCACGATTCCAGTAAGACGTTTCCCACTTTTTGCCGGCGATAGGTTGGCGCTACGGCGAGATGGTAGATCCAGCCGCGCCGGCCATCGTGACCGCACAGAGCAGCGCCAACGATTTTGTTATCCAGAATCGCGACGCGGCTTAGTCCCGGATTGCGTTTCAAATATTCCGCGATTTCCTGGCGGGAATCGCCTTCGCAAATCTCGACGCCTTCAACGCCCTCCCACAACGCGATCACGTCATCGTAATCGCTCATCACGAATTCGCGCGTCGTGACGCGGTCGCTCATGCCTGCTGCCCGGCTAAACCCAACCGATCTGCGTCGGCTTGCAAGGCCGCGATCACTCCGGCGATCACTTCTTCCAACGGCATTCCAAGCTCGGCGGCGCCACGGACGATGTCTTCGCGATTAACGGCCCGCGCGAACGCTTTGTCTTTCATCTTTTTTTTCACCGACGCGACATCGACTTCCTGAATGCTCTTCGACGGCCGCACTCGCGCAACCGCCATGACAAAACCACTCAGCTCATCCACGGCGTAGAGCGTTCGCTCCAGCGGCGTCTCGCGCGTGACACTCGCATAATCGGCGTGGGAAAGAATCGCGCGGCAAATCTCCTCGCTCCAGCCTTGCTCGCGCAGCCACGCCACCCCGACGAACGGATGACCTTCGGTCGGACTTTGCTCCTGGTTCGGATGCCGCTCGTAATCCATGTCGTGCAGCAACCCGACCGCTTCCCACAGATCGGCATCCGCGCCGCTTTGTTGCGCGAAGTGTTTCATCGAATCCGCCACGGCGTAACAATGCCGGCGCAAACTTTCGGATTGGACCCATTCGTGCAAAATGGCGAGCGCGCGTTCGGTCAGCATCAGATTCCCCAGGTTACAACGAAACGTTTCAGATTCGGCAGCAAATCCGTCGCCGCGTGAATGAACATGACTGCCCAGAGATTCTTCGTCCGCGCCCAGACAATGCCAAAGAAAATTCCGCCGACCGATAAAATCACAATCGCGTAAGCAATCGCGTCAGCCGCCGATGGATCCGGACCGATCGATTCCTCCAGCCCGGCGTGTCGCAGAATGAAGCCCGGGGCGTGCGCCAGCCCGAAGAGCAACGCCATGAGCGCGACGCCGGAGACTTCCGATTTGAACCAGGCGGCGCAACGCGTTTGCACGAGCCCGCGAAAAAAGAATTCCTCAACCAGGCCGGTTTCGATGAGCAGCCAGATGAAACAAAGCGGGACACCGATGGCGAGTTGAGCGGCGTTCAATTCGCCACGGCGAATCGGAGCGGCGCCTAACCCAAGGAAATATTGGAATACCAGGATCGCGCCGCTGAGAATTACGACGACAGCCAGGTGATTTCCTTTCAGGGCGCGGAGCCCTTCCCATTGCAATCCGAAATCGCGCCAGCCGTAGCCGAAAAGAAATCGGAACAGCGCAAACGGGATCGCAACGAACACGATCAGCTTCCGCACGAAAACCACGAGAAATTTTCCGCGCGGCGCGGCCGTCCAGCTCGCGGGGAGCAGAACATCCGTGAGTGCCGCGCCCCAAATCAAATAAGCGGCAACAAGAGCCAGACAAAGGCCGAGCAAAATCATCTCGCCGGCACTCCTTCGAGCAAACACCGTCAGCGGCCGGGCCCGAAGTGTTCCAAGCCAGGCCAGGAGCGGGAACAAAATTCCGAAAAGGACCAGCTCCGAGATAGCGTCTTCGCGGCCGAACGTTTTGTTTCGCCAGAGCAGCGCCAGACTCGCGGCATAGGCGGCAATTCCGAAAAGCGCCCACGGATTCGTGAAAATATTCCGGAGCGCTTTCATTTGGGCGCTCGACGCTGGACCCATACCCGATACATCGGCACAAGAATCGCCATCGAAAAATAAACCCAGCCACACCATGGGAAATGGCGCGCCGGAAGAATCTGCGACAGCACGAGCGAGATCGTTCCGACCGCGATCGGAATACACCAGCCAGACAACTCCGCGCGGGTCAGGCTCTCTTCGCGGGCATTAAGCCGCAACGGCCGGCGCAATGTCCAGGCGCGCAGATAGAGCAGCAGGATTTCCGCGCCAAGAGCGATGACGCCAATCGCGTAGACGGCGAAAATGACGCGGGCTTCTCCTTCCACCCGAGCCCCCAGGGCATGCCCGAGCCGACCGCCGCTCAAAAAGAAGAACATCGAGCCGAAAACCGCTTTTAGCGGATAGATGTAGATGAGGATCGTGGCGAGAAGCGCCCAGCTGATGAAAATGGAAACGCCGTCCTCCAACCCGTAACGCCGGCTCCAAAGCCAGTGGCCGCGCCAAAAAATTGCGAGCACCGCGACGCTGGCGAGGAATGCCGGCACATTCTTGAAAGCATCGAGAAGCGCGCGGCTGTCGTCGGGCACGCGTTCCGCAGCGATCACCATCACGGTCACGGCGAAAGCGAACGCGGCGTCGATGAACGTCTCCAAGCGCGTCATTTCGATTCCGCGCAATCGGAAACCCCGTAACCGCGGCAGCTCGTCGAGATTCGGCGGCAGGCCCGAGCTTATTTCTTCGTCTCTCGTGCTTGTGCTCAATCGTGACGAGAAGTCTGCCGAAGATCAGATGGAAGCGAAAGCTTCTTGTAACCGGCGACGCCTCCGGACGGTCATCAATCGCGAACCGTCTTAACCCAACATGAAACGATTAAATATTATTCTAGTTCTGCTCTCAATTATCGCCATCGGCGCGCGCGCCGATCTCAAAACCTGGCTGCATGGCGCGCCGCCCGCACCTTCTCCCGGACCGCCGGACGCGAAAGCGGCCACGGTTTCGTTCGCGTCCAACGTTACGCCGGACAAACAAATCCTCGATTTTATGAACGCGTTCGCGGAGGCGATGCGTGTCCACGACGGCAAGACGCTCAAGCCGCTTCTTTCGGAGAGCTATTCGATCGAAGGTCTGCCGGAAGAACATAACGCCGTCGATTTTTTCATGCAGGCGATGGTGAAGCTGAAGCCGCCGGATGACATCCTCATCCTCAGCATCACGCCGGAAGGCGAAGCGCGGATCGCGAAGATGGAATTTCGCTCGGCCGAGCGCGGCACGAAGGAGCGGGCGTTCAAGTTCGACGCGAAGGGGAAATTGTTGAGCGCTGACTTCTTCACGTTGAAGCGGCAATGATCGCCACGAATGACGCGGACATCATCCGGCTGGACGGCGCGACAAAAACTTTCGGCGGACGTGGCGTCCAATTGTTTCCGGCCTTGCGCGGCGTGTCTTTGCGAGTGGCTGCCGGCGATTTCATCGCAGTGCTCGGGAAATCGGGCAGCGGCAAATCGACGTTGCTGAATCTCATCGCGGGAATCGATCGGCCCACCTCCGGTGAAGTTCAGGCGGCCGGCGAAGACCTCAACGGACTTGGAGAAAATAAAATGGCGCTTTGGCGCGGCCGGAACGTCGGCGTCGTCTTTCAGTTCTTCCAGCTACTGCCGACGCTGACGGTCGAGGAGAACATCCTGCTCGCGATGGATTTCGTCGCGAAAATTCCGGCGGCCAGCCGTCGCGCGCGGTCGAAAGAGTTACTGACGCGGGTTGGACTAAGCGATCAGGCCGCGAAGCTGCCGTCTGCGCTTTCCGGCGGCCAGCAACAGCGAGCCGCGATAGCCCGGGCCCTCGCGAATGATCCGCCCATCGTGCTGGCGGACGAACCGACCGGCAATCTCGATTCCGAAACAGCCGCCGCCGTCGCCGAACTTTTCCATAGCCTCATTGCGCAACGCAAAACGCTCATCATTGTCACCCACGACGACAAACTCGCGAGCCGCGCTCATCGCGTGATCCAATTGAAGGACGGCCTCATCGTCGCGGACGACGAGAATCGTTCCGCGCCGCGATGAACACGCAATGGCGCAAGATCGCCGGCGATTTTCGCGAACGGCGTCTCCAGATTTTTCTCATCGCGCTCATTTTGATTTTGGGAATCGGCGGCGTGATTGCGGCGTTGAATGGGCGAGCGGTCCTGGCGCGGGAAATTGCGAGGAGTTACGAGCGCGCCAACGGCGCCGACATCGTGTTTTGGTTCGACAAGGTCGAACCGGAGATCATCGAGCTGGTGCGCGCACGGCCGAACGTGGCCGCGGTAGAGCCGCGTGCGACCGCGTTCACCCGGATCGCGAGTAAATCCGGCGAATGGTTCCCGCTGCGGCTCACGATCCTGCACGATTTCGAGAACCAAAGCGTGAACCTCGTCCACAAGGACAAGGGCGCCTGGCCCGCGAAGAACGACGGAATCTTGATCGAGCAATCTGGCGCGACGTTGCTCGACACGGTCGAGCACGAGCGGGTGCGAGTGCGCACGGCAGCCGGCGAAGCAATTGAGATTCCGATGAGCGGTTTCCTCCACGATCCGGCGGTCGCGCCCAGCACCCAGGACCGAATGATCTACGGTTACGTCACGCCGGCCATCGCATCCGCGCTCGGACAGAAGGCCGATCTCGATCAGCTCCTCGTGAAACTCAAGAGGCGCGGCAGTTTGAGCGAGGTGAGCGAATTCGCCGACGACCTGGGCGCCTGGTTGAAAACGAAAAACGCCGCGCCGTTGCGCGTCGATACACTGAACAACACCCATCCGCACGCTATGCTTATGACCGCGATGCTGCGCGTGCTCGAAGTCCTGGCCATGATCGCGTTCGTCTGCAGCGCCACCCTCGCGGCGTGTGTCATTTCGCTTTGGATGCGACGCGAAGTTCGCCAGGTCGGCGTCATGAAAACGCTCGGAGCCCGCTCGTGGCAACTCGCCCGGCAATATTTCGCGTTGGTTGGTCCATTAGTTGTGGTCGCAGTCGCCCTCGCGCTTCCACTCGGCACAGCAATTGGCCGCTGGGTTGTGAAATATCATCGGACGCTGCTGAACATCGATGTCGCTGATTGGAATGTCCCGGCCAGCCTGACTTTGAAAGAGCTCGCGGTCGCGCTCGCCGTTCCGCTGTGCGCGATGGCGTTTCCGATCTGGCGCGCCGCGCGGATGAGCCCGCGACAGGCGATCCAGGATCCGGGAATTGTCGCGCCCCGCGGACCGATCGGAATCACGTCGCGCCTGATTCGGATGCCGGGTGATCGGCGCTGGAGTTTCGCTTTGCGCAACAGCTTTCGTCGGCCGTGGCGGCTCGCCCTCACCTTGCTCGCGCTGTCAGCCGGTGGGGCGCTCCTGCTTACCGCGCACAACAACTACGAAAGTCTCATGCGCGTGATCGACCGAGCGCTGGCGAATCGCGGTCATGACGTCGAAGTGCAATTGCAGCGGCCGGCCCCGGCGGGACAGTTGGAAACGATCGCGCGCACCGTTCCGGATGTGGAAATCGCGGAAGCGTATCGCCGCGCCGGTGTGAATCTCGTGACCGATGATTCCGGAGCGGTCGCGGTTCGCGAAGGACGTCGAATGTTGTTGTCCGGTTATCCGATCGGAACGCAGTTGCTGCGATTGCCGCTGCGGGAAGGCCAATGGCCGACGGCGCAAAATGCGAGCGACGTCGTCATTAATCGCCAGGTCCAGGAAGCCGCGCCCGGCCTGCAACTCGGCAGCGAAATGACAATTAAGTTTCGCGAGCGGGTGGCGAAAGTCCGGGTCGCTGGGATCGTCGAAGAAATCGGATCGCCGGTAATTTACGCGGCGTTTCCGACGTTCGAGAACATCACCCGACTCGGCGACGCGGCTGGAGTTGTGCGCGTGAAAGCGCGGAACGAGCGCGAGCAAGTGGCGGCTGGCGCTCTTGAGCAAGCGCTTCTCGATGCCCATCTCGCTCCGGGTCTGGTGAACACCAAGAGCGACTTCCGCGCATCGCTCGACGAGCATTTTGCCGTGGTCGGCACCGTGATGAAAATGATCGCGCTGGCCTCGGCCCTTGTTGGGGCGATTACGTTGGTGGCAACCGTGAGCCTCAGCGTGCTGGAGCGCGGACGCGAAATCGGCGTCATCCGCGCGATTGGCGCAGCTCCGCGTGCGGTCATCGCGATCTTCCTCCTGGAAGGCGGCGCCGTTGCGCTGTTAAGCGCCGCGCTTTCCGGCGCCGGCGGAATTTTCTTTGCCCGATTCCTCAACGGCATGGCGGCAGAGCAACTTCTGCATGTCGCGGTTCCGCTCCATATCTCGCCCGCAGGCGTCGCCATTCTTTCCAGCGGCGCGATCCTGGTGATTCTCGCCGTCTGGCTCGCAGCTACCCGGATGCTGCGTTTGTCCGTTCGCGACGCGCTCGCGTACGAATAACGATTCCGAAATCCACGCTCATCGCCGCGACTTTGGCGACGGCGCGGAGTTCTTAATCTAAGAGACAGCGCGTCCGCGTTCTCTCTTTGGGTTTATGCTGATGTTACTCGAAGCAATCGCGATTGTGGTTCTGGTCGCGGTATCTTTAATCGGATTCGCCGCGGCTCTCGCGTGGACGTTCGCGATCTGGTTCGGGAACAAAGGCTGAGCGCCCCCTCATTTACCACTTTTCGGTTTGGTTTCGCTCTTCATCTCGGCGGCCACATCCTGCTGCGTTCGCCGGATCTTCTCCATCACCGGTCCCATTAACTGCTGGATCTCATCGATCGAGTTTTGCATTACGGCCGGCATTTTGCCGATCATCGCCTGACCGGCCGGCGTTCTGTAAAACGCGATCATTCCGTCGACCTCGGCCTGGGTAAAACTCTTCTGGTAAATGCGCACATAGGTCGGCTCGAGTTTCTTCCAATCGAGCAACTCTTTCATGAGCGAAGCCATTTCGCTCCGGTGTCGGTCGATATCGTTTTGGACCTTCTCTGAAACCTGTTGACCTTTGGTGGCCTGCGCGATCGCCTGCAACAGGAGGATGTCCATCTGCTTCATCACCGAGTCGACCAGCTTATGCGTCTGGGCGACTTCGAGGAGTTGTTTGACGGAAGCTTCCGTGGGCGGCGGGGGCAGACTTGGCGACGGTGATGGAGATGGCGACGGACTTCCCGCGGCACGAACCAACGACGAGCAAAGAGTGAGGATGAGAAGCACTCGCATAAACATGGCGATCGTTAGACTAGATCGCCGCTGGGCGGGTTAAAAGGCAAACGAACGTCGACGCCCG
>DASQPH010000147.1:0-4026 GCA_035644055.1 Chthoniobacterales bacterium | reverse complement strand
GAATCCGCGCCGGAACGAATTTGGAATCCGAGCGAGCTTTTTAGTCAGGCGTATTTCGTGGCGCGAAATGCGCCGCTTTCGCAGGAAACGATGTGGAGGCTGCGCGAGAAAACGTCCGCGTGGCTGAAGGAGCAGGCAGTCTTCGAATCGGCGCCGGCGACAGACGCCGGGATCGATCAAACACGCATCGCATACGAAGCACGCCGGACCGAAGGCGAGTTTGGCGAATACGAGTTCGCGTTGCGCGAGCCAATCGGCCGCGAGATCACGTTGGCCACGACAGAATGGCAGCGAGTCGTCAAAACTCCTGCGCTTATCTGGTTGAAAACATTTCTTGGTGTCGAAAACCAGGAGCCGGACTTGAATCAATGGAACGCGGCCACTGGAACCTGGGTCCACGACTGGCTCGCCAAGATTGCCGCTTCCGAAGAAAAAAACGCCTTTGTCGATTTTCCAACGGGCGACGAGATGTGCGAACGGATTGCTCGCGCGGCGGACAGATTTCGAAAAGAGATTGTCGATCTTTGTGCTGCCTCCGGCCGAACCGTGCCTGATTGGTGGAGCTCCGGATGGAGCAACGCCCTCGTTCTCGCTGATTTTCTCGCGAGCAAGCTGGCGGAAGTGAACGGCTGGCCGCGGATGGCGGCGGAGTGGAGATTGGAATCGCCCCAGCTCCTCTCGCTGAATAACGGAAACAAACTTCGAGTCCGCGGTCGGATCGATCTCATTCTCGCCCAAACTCAACCGAATGATTCGCAGCTGACCGGCGCCGATGTTTGGATTGTCGATTACAAAACCGGAAGTCAGAAACCGCTAACGCCGCCCGGAAAAACACCGGATGCGCGCGCCGCCAACTTGCGAAAGAGACTCGTGCGTGGCGACGCCATTCAACTCGGACTTTACGGATTGGCCGCGCGCGAGCTCGGCGCTGCCGAAATTCATTTGAGCATTCTGTCGCTGCGCACCGAGCTGGATCGGCCGCAGCTGGACATGACCGCTCTTGCCGCGGACTCCGATTTTTGGACTGAGCTTCATCGAATGCAGGAAACCGGAATCTTCGGACTGCGCGGCCTGATTCGAAACGAATTCGGTTTCAACCCAGATTACCCGCTCGCGACCCTGCCGATCGATAAAGAGTTTTTAGATGAGAAATGGGTGCTGACGCATCCGGCATTTGCCGACGACGAGGACGACCGATCATGAACGAGCCGATCGATCAACCGAATCGCGAACGTTTCGTTTCCGAGCTCGACAAAAATTTCTCGGTCGTGGCCGCGGCCGGCTCTGGAAAAACTCGCGCCATCACCGACCGCATCGTCCAAATCGCCAAGAGCGAGCAGGCGCGCGACTGGTTGCCTCAACTCGTGGTCGTGGCGTTCACCAATCGCGCTGCGGACGAGATGCAGCAGCGTGCGCGCGCCGAAGTTTTACAAGCAGGCGTTCCGGTGGAAATCCTGGCCGCGTTCAACCGCGCTTTTTTCGGCACCATTCACGCCCTCTGCGTCCGATTGCTGGAGAGCTACGGCCATTATCTCGGACTGCCGCCGACATTCGATGTAATCACCGATGACGACGAGGTCTGGAACGAATTTGTGCAGCAGCAGACAACAATCGGCCGCTCGCTTTCGGATGAAAATCGCCGCGAACTGCTCCGGCATGTCCAAGCGCGCGCGTTGATGGAGGTCGGTCGCCGCGCGGATTTAGAACCGGGTAATCCGCCCGCGGGAAGATGTCCGGATACCGACTTCAGCGCGGTTCATCGCTATTCCGCCAAGGGGCCAACACTGCAGACCGTGCCGCCGTATCAAAAGGAATTGAAACGCGCCGAACAGCGATGGCGCGACACTCAAGATTTTGTCCGGTGGCCGATTTGTTTTTCGAAGGCGAAAGATTTCGTTCGCATCAAGCGCGAGGCATTCGCGCCCGTTCGTCGATGGATCGATCAGGCGGCGCTCTGTGTGGCAGCCGAGGTGCAGCGCGATTATCGCGAGTTTAGAATCAAGCGCGGCCTCCTGACCTACGACGACCAAATCGCGCTCGCCCTCGAATTAACGAAACATCCCAAGATCGGGCGCGAAATTCGGGAAAAATCTTTTCGTGTCATCCTCGACGAAGCCCAGGACACCGATCCGCGACAGTTTTCGCTTCTGCTCGAACTAACCTGCCCGCCCGCCGCGGCGGGCGATTGGCTTGAGACAAAAGCCGATCCTCCCCGCCCGGGGCGCTTCTGCATGGTCGGCGATTTTCAACAGTCGATTTACCGCGACCGCGCCGATCTTTCGAAATATCGGCGGATCCACGACAGCCTGGTTGAAACAGGCGCGGCCGAAGCGCTCGAATTTTCGGTCACGTTCCGGCTCGATACCGCCCAGCTCGATTTCGTGAACGAAACGTTCCGGGAAATCCTCAACGACCGCGCCCGGCAGGTGGCCTTCGTTGAGCTTAATCCGCGGCCACAAGTTTTGCCGGGGCAAGTCGTGCGGCTCAACCTGCAGCCCGCGAAATTGCGACCAGATCCGAGGGGCAAAGTGTCCGACGCGCGCAAAGCCGCCGAAGAAGCGCGCCAGCTCGGGAAATGGCTACAAGAGACGGGCCTCGCCAAGCTCCGGGCCGAGACCTGGCGCGATGTTGCCGTTCTCTGTCCCCGTAAAGAATGGCTCCAGACCTTGCGCCGCGGCCTGCGGGCGGCCGGGCTCAACGTCCAAATCCAGTCGGAAAAGGAGCTGAAAGGCGACAGCCCGGCCTACGCCTGGTTGACCGCCCTCTTAATAGTACTCTCCCAGCCCCGGTGCGGTTATGAGATCGCCGGCCTTCTCCGGGAGCTCTTCGGGATCTCCGATCACGATCTGGCGGTCTTTTCGCAAGGCTACGGCGACCGGTTCCAAATCGAGACCCTGACGACGGGGGCTGACGTCGTTTCAAAAAAACTGAGCCTGCTCGCGCAGATCCGATGGTCGATCCTGCCCTTGCCACTGTTTGACGCGGTCAGCGAAGTGGTGAGCCGGACACAATTGCGTGGGCGGCTCAATGCGTTACCCCGAGCGGACTTTGAAAATGTGGATGGCGAACTGGACGCGTTGCTGGCCCTGGCCGGTTCGTCCGAAGCCGAGCATATGACCCTGACCGAATTTGCCGAACACTTGCGAACGCATTTCGCCGACGTCCGCGAAATCCGCCCGCCGCGCCCGGACGCGATTCAATTGATCACGTCGCAAAAAGCAAAAGGCTCGGAGTGGCAAGCCGTGATCGTTCCGTTTCTGACCCGCGACGTTCGGTTGGCTTCGCCGCGTTACCCGCGTCTGCTCAAAGTCCGCGAGACCGGCGAGACGATCGTTCTTCTCGATTTGTCTGACGCCACCGACGAAATCCAGGAGTGGCTCGAACGCGAGAACCGCCAGGAAATGGAACGTTTGCTCTACGTGGCGCTAACCCGTGCCCAACACACGCTCGTCCTCGCGTTCGACAACGAATTGTTCGCCAAGGCGAGCGGCGAGATTCACAGCCATTCCCAATCGAAATGGCTCAAAGCCGACAAGACCGATGTAAACGAAGCGGCGTTTGCTGCTGCCGCGACCGAACCGACTTCGTGCACCGTCACGACCGAACGCCAGCGAGCAAGAGCGGGAGCAAGAGCAAGAATTGATAAGAGCGATATCCAACTGCCGCGCGCGACGATCGACAAGGCGGTTGCGATCAAAAACGCGAGCGTGTTCGTGCGCAAACTGAACCCAAGCGGTCTTCTCTCAGAAGAATCTGCCGCGCTCGAGGAAATCAGATACGCGCCGTCGCAATCGCCCCGGTCCGAGCTGGACGGGCGGTTGTCGAAGACGAGCCCGGCCTTACGCTACGGACTCTGGTGGCACGATTTCATCCAACGACTCTCATGGAATGAAAATCCCGATTCGTGGAACCGGGTTTTCGATCGACAGAAAAGCATTTCGCCTGATCCGGCGCGTTCGCTCCGCGAATGGAAGCTTCTCCTAACTCATCTATCAGGGCCTGATAATTTCCGCCGCCCGTTTTCGG
>DASQPH010000146.1:0-2645 GCA_035644055.1 Chthoniobacterales bacterium | reverse complement strand
GCGCTTTCAGCGCTGGGGGTTGGCGTCACACGAAATCCTGGGGCGCTGCCCCAGGCTTAGAATGAACGTCGCGCCTTTGGCGCTAAACGCGTGCCCCTACGATACCTTTTGCGGTTAAGAATCGTAGCAATCCAAGTACTTGATGCCGGAGCCGGTGTTGAAAATTACGACGCTTTGGTCAGGCGAAATTTTACCTGACGAGAGTAGCGACTTCACTGCCGCGAAGCACGCTGCACCTTCCGGAGCGACAAAGAGTCCTTCGCTCGAAGCAACTTCTGCGGCAACGCGGATCATTTCTGCGTCGTTAATTGCAATGGCGCCGCCGTTCGACTGGCGAAGAATTTTGAGAATGAGAAAATCGCCTATCGCTTTTGGAACACGTAATCCGGCGGCAAGCGTGTGCGCGTTAGGGAACTCGGCGGCGGAGTTTTCTCCCGCTTCGAACGCACGAACGATGGGCGCACAGCCCTCGGCCTGGACCGAGAACATCCGTGGCCGTTTTTGGCCGACCCAACCGAGTTTTTCCATTTCATCGAACGCTTTCCACATCCCGATAAGGCCGGTCCCGCCCCCGGTGGGATAAATGATGGCGTCGGGTAACTCCCAATTCAGTTGCTCGGCCAATTCGTAACCGAGCGTTTTCTTTCCCTCGATTCGATATGGCTCTTTGAGGGTCGAAACATCAAACCAGTTCTCTTTGCGCCTCCCGATTTCAGCAGCGCAATCCGTAATCAGGCCGTCGATCAAGGTTACGCGGGCACCGAGCTCGCGGCATTCGATAATGTTAGCGCGCGGTGTATCGCGCGGCATGAAGACGTGGGCTTCGAGTCCGGCGCGTGCAGCGTAGGCGGCGAGGGCGCCGGCGGCGTTGCCGGCGCTGGGAGCGACGAGTTTGGAGGCGCCGAGATGTTTTGCCATCGAAACGGCGACGGACATTCCGCGCGCTTTGAAACTTTGAGTCGGATTCTGTGATTCGTCTTTGATCTGGAGATCCTGCATGTGCAAAGAGGCGCCGAATGTTCCTGCGCGAAGCAATGGAGTTCCTCCTTCGCTGAGTGAGACAGGTGCGGTCTCAATCGGCACAGGCAGTAATTCGCGATAACGCCAGAGTGATTTTTCAGCGCGGGTTGACAGTTCCTTGCGTCTGAGCGCGCGGCCCGCTTGTTCGAGGTCATAAACGGCGAGCAGTGGTTTGCGGCATGCTGTGCATAAGTTTTGCAGCTTCGTCCAGTCGTGATGCAACCCGCAGGATGTGCAGCTCAAATGCGTTAGAAACATGGAATCGGACGGCCTGGAGGCGATGCTAACATGACGTGGCATTGCTGCCATTTGTTTAAGGAAGCCTTCGACCTTAAACCGATGAGCGGGAGCCGCGATAAGATGAGACTCGTACCGCTAAACACGCCAGGAGACACCAAAATTGATCCCCAGTATTGTTCGCCAAAGAAAAGCGGTGTGGCGCTCCGCTTCCCACGGCACTCCAAAACCTTTTTTGGACTGCGCCGGCAAAGCAAAGCGACGACGGCGCTTTTCCCACACGCGCTCACCCCTGAAGGAGAGAAACACGGCGCATTTGTCCAGGTTTTACCGGTGCAAAACGGTTAGCGTCGGCTTCCCGCAGACTCGATCCGTTGTCCGCATTGTGGTAATCCACGCTTCGCATGACTAAAGACGTTTCCGTGCGCCGCCTGTCGCGCCCCTGGTATCGTCCGTCGCTGACGACGCAGATTATCATCGGGCTGATCGTCGGCGTCGCGGTCGGCTGGATCCGGCCGGAATGGGGGAATAACGTCTATTTTCTCCGCGACATTTTCCTGAATCTGATCAAATCGATCATTGGTCCGCTTGTTTTCTCGACGCTAGTCGTTGGTATCGCTGGCGGCGGCGATCTAAGGAAGGTGGGACGGATGGGCGTTAAAGCGCTGGTTTACTTCGAAGTTGTCACCACCGCCGGATTATTCATTGGCCTGGCGGTCGTCAATTTAACCAGGCCGGGGACGGCGGTCCCGCTTGTGACGGAGGCGAATGAGACGGTCCAGAAAATTGGCGAGACTCATCCGCAGACTTTGATCGAAACGCTCGTGCACGTATTTCCCTCGAGCGTCGTTGATTCGTTGGTGCGCGGCGACATTCTCCAAATCGTCGCCTTTGCCGTGCTTTTTGCGATGGCATTATCGGCGGTTGGCGAAAAAGGAAAGCCGCTCCTTCGCGGAATGGAAAGCCTGTCGCAGGTGATGTTCAAACTGACGAATTACGTCATGAAATTTGCGCCGATTGGTGTCGGCGCGGCCATGGCGCATACAATCGGCACGCAGGGTCCGGGTGTGCTTGTTAGTTTGGGAAACCTCATATTCAGCTACTACCTCGGACTGATAATTTTCGTGGTGTTCGTTTTCGGACTCATCATGGGGATAATCCGCGCGCCGATTCGGCAATTCGTGCGCGCGATTCGCGAACCGGCGACAATCGCTTTTGCGACCACGAGCAGCGAATCAGCCATGCCCAGAGCGATGGAGGCGATGGAACGGCTTGGCGTGCCGAAACGCATCGTCGGTTTCGTTATGCCGACCGGTTATTCCTTTAATCTCGACGGCTCGATGATTTTCCTCGCCGTCACTTCGATTTTTATTGTGCAGGCCGCCGGT
>DASQPH010000145.1:0-42343 GCA_035644055.1 Chthoniobacterales bacterium | reverse complement strand
TGCCGGAAATTTTTTCTACAAGCTGACGGGATCAGTTCCGCAGGCCTGGCAGATCCGGATGATGGACACGATTTTCATCCTCTATGCCGACCACGAATACAACGCGTCGACCTTTGCGGCGCGCGTGACCGCGTCCACCCTGGCCGACATGTACGCGGCGGTGACGAGCGCGTGCGGGACGTTGAAAGGCCCGCTACATGGCGGTGCAAATGAGGAATCGATTTACATGCTGAACGAAATCGCCACGCCGGACCGCGCGGAGGCGTGGCTGAAGGAAGCGTTGGCGAAAAAGGCAAAAGTCATGGGCTTCGGTCATCGCGTTTATAAAAGCGGCGATTCCCGCGTGCCGATCATGCGCGAGATCGCGCGCGATCTCGGGAAACGCGTCGGCAAGGAAAATTGGGTGCCGATTTGCGAGAAGCTCGAGCAAACGATGGAGCGCGAGAAAGGCTTGTGCGCGAACGTCGATCTCTACGCGGCGCCGGTCTTCACCATGTTCGGGTTCGATCCGGCGCTGAACACCCCGATCTTCGCCGCCTCGCGCATCGCCGGCTGGTGCGCGCACGTGATCGAGCAGCACGATCACAACCGTCTCATTCGTCCGCGTTCCCTTTACACCGGGCCGGAATTGCGGCCGTATCCCGGATCGATCGCCGGCAACGGAGCGAAGTAACCGTGGCCAACGGCGAAGCCCAATCGCTCCAGGAATTTTACGCGCCGGCCAACGCCTGCTTTGGGTGCGGTCCGGCGAATCCGGACGGGCTCCATATTCGCAGTTTCGTTCGCGGCGATGAAGTCGTGGCACAATGGAAACCGGAAAAAAAATACGAAGCGTTCCCCGGCGTCCTGAACGGCGGGATCATCGGCGCGTTGCTTGATTGCCACTGCAATTGGACCGCGGCCTGGCATCTGATGAAGATGAGCGGCGAAGATCGCGCGCCCTGCACCGTCACGGCGGACTACGCAATCAAACTTCTGCGACCGACGCCTACTGACGGTCTCATCTCTCTTTCCGCCAGGGTTGTCGAATCTGAAGGAAACAAAGCCACCGTCGAAGGAACGCTAAGCGGCGGCGGAAAAGTGTGCGCGACTTGTCGCGGCACATTCGTCGCGGTGAAAGAAGGCCACCCTGCCTTTCATCGCTGGTAGGGACGTCGCGCTGCGGCGTCCGCGGACATCGCAGCGCGATGTCCCTACCCGAACGCGATTCGGTCGATGTGCGAATAAACGTTGAAAGTTGGCGGCCTCAAAAACCCGATCAGCGTCTGGCCGCATTCGCGAGAAAAATTGATCGCGAGTGAGGAAGGCGCGGAGACCGCGGCGACAACAGGGATGCTGGCAGCGAGCGCCTTTTGCACGATCTCGAGCGACGATCGGCCGCTAACGACAAGCATCATTTCGCTGAGCGGTAGAAGCCCGTCGAGAAACGCCCGGCCGATCGCTTTATCGACCGCGTTGTGGCGCCCGATATCCTCGCGGACGATCAAGGAGTTCCCCTCGAAGTCGAAGATGCCCGCGGCGTGAATGCCGCCGGTCCGCGCAAAGTTGCTTTGAGCGGCGCGCAGTTTGCCGGGCAAATCCAACAAGACAGCTTCAGGCAATTTCACCGCGGCTGGCAATTCGATGGGCGGAAATTGTTGCCGAATGAATTCGATACTCGTTTTGCCACAGAGCCCGCAGCTGCTGGAGATGGTGCCAAAACGCTGCGCGGTCGCCGGCGCAAATGTCACCGTCGACGCGAGCTGAATGTTAACGACGTTTCGAGCGGAGGCGGCGATCGCTTGTATTTCCTCTCGTTGCCGGACGATCGCTTCAGAAAGAAGAAAGCCCGCGGCCAATTCATCGTCATGACCCGGCGTGCGCATGGTGGTCGCGATCGCACGATCGCCAATCCGAATCTCGAGCGGCTCTTCGATCGCGACCTGATCGGTCACGCATTCGTGGCCGCCGTTTTCCTTTCGGCGAATGATGCTTCCCGCGCCGATTCCTTGCATGCAGGATGATCGCACAAAATTCAGTGAACAAAGGACTGACATTTAGCGCCGTGCTCCTCGCCGGAGGCGAATCGCGCCGAATGGGGCGCGATAAAGCGACGATTGAATTCGAGGGCGGGCTACTCTGGAAGCGGCAGCTGGAACTGTTGCAGGCTCTGAGTCCGCAACAGCTCTTCGTTTCCGCTCGAGCAAAGCCGGAGTGGCTGCCTCCCAATGTCGAACTGCTCCTCGACGATCCGCCGTCGCGCGGCCCGCTCAGTGGCCTAACGAAAGCTTTAGTAGCGATGCGAACCACGCATCTGATCGCGCTGGCCGTCGATATGCCGTTCATGACAGTGGGCGAGTTGGGACATTTACTCGCTCTTGCTCCTGACGGTTGTGGAATTGTTCCTTTGGTCGGGCAAACCGCCGAACCATTGGCGGCGATTTATCCGGCTGAGGCCGCAGACGATTTCCAAGCCGCGGTTGGCGGCGCCGATTTCTCGCTTCAATCGGTTTTGCGCACGTTGAACGCCAGGAAAAGAGTGAAGCTCGTGCCGATTTCGAATGAGAGCGCGCCCTTGTATCGCAGCGTGAATTCGCCGGGCGACTTCAAGGAAGGGCGCTTTCCAAACCGCCCACCCAAAAGCATCGGCGGTTTGTAAACCGCCGCTCCTTGTTTCCAGAATTCGATGCCTGAATTCCGTCGATGCGCGTCGACCATCCGACCGTTTAACGTCAGTCATGAAAACATCGAGCTTTGCCAGCGAACTTCCGTCGCTGATAATTGATCAACCGACCACGATGAAAGTTCCCGAATTGCTCCCGCCGCCCGACACGATGTATCGCGCCCTGGTCGATCGCGATTCGACCTTCGAAGGCATTTTCTATGTCGGCGTTCGGACGACCGGAATTTTTTGCCGGCCGACCTGTTCGGCGAAAAAGCCGGCGCGCGCGAACGTCGATTTTTTCGCTACGCCGAGCGAAGCGCTTCATGGCGGTTATCGACCCTGCCTGCGTTGTCATCCGATGGATCCGGACAAGCGGCCGCCGGAATTGATCGAACGATTGCGCGCCGAAGTCGAGCGCGCGCCCGGCGGACGGCTCACCGATAAGGAACTCGCCGCTCTCTCCATCGATCCGTCGACCGCGCGTCGCCAATTCAAGCGCCATTACGGGATGACCTTTCAGGCCTATCATCGCGCGCGCCGGATGGGTCTGGCGTTGCGCGAAGTCCGCAAAGGCGGACGCGTCGATGAAGTTCAGAGCGAGAGCGGGTTCGGATCGGCGAGCGGTTTTCGCGATGCGTTCGCGCGCATCTTCGGCGATTCGCCGACCGCGGCGAAAAAACAGGGCGGCTTGTTCGCGGAACGGATCGAAACGCCGCTCGGCGCGATGCTCGCCATCGCCGACGACGAAGGCCTGCGCTTGCTCGAGTTCGTCGATCGCCGCGCGATGGAGCGCGAGATGACGATCCTGCGCAGCCGTCTCGAAACGAATGTCGTTCCGGGGGAACATCCGCACCTCACAGCGATCCGAGGACAGCTCACGGATTATTTCGCCGGCAAAAATCTCGAGTTCACCGTCCCGCTCGCGCCGGTCGGTTCTCCATTCCAACTGCGGACGTGGGATTTGTTGCGGACGATTCCAGCCGGCGAAACGCGTTCCTATTCCTGGATGGCGCAAAAACTTGGCGACGCCGAAATGCGCCGCGCGGTCGGACGAGCGAACGGTGACAACATGATGTGCATCATCATTCCCTGTCACCGCGTCATTCGCGCCGACGGTTCGCTCTGCGGTTACGGCGGCGGCCTATGGCGAAAAAAATGGCTGCTCGATCACGAGCGGCGTTTCGCGAAAAAGTAAAAGACACGCGCCCAGGAGGACTCGAACCTCCGACCGTCGGATTAGAAATCCGATGCTCTATCCGGCTGAGCTATGAGCGCTTCACGAGGGAAAACGGGCGAGCCGAAGCTTTTTGGTTGTACTTTTCACGGTCTCGTTCTACGGTCTGGATATGAGCAAGCCCACCGCCAACAAAACTTGGGAAAAAACACCCGTTCAAAATCTCGTTCGCCATAAATCCGGTCGGTATTATGCGCGCGCGTATTCAAATAACAAAGAAGTTTGGAAGTCTCTCATTTCAGCGTCGCCAAGGCCAAGCTCGCGACTTTTCTAAAAGAGCATCGCGAACAGAGCGCGCAGAAGATCGACCCGGCGAACGCCAAGATGATCTTTTCGGAAGCTGCCGAGCTTCACAAGCAGCGTCTCGCGCAGGATGTGTCACTCAAGAAGCGGACCCGCGAGTATTGGAACGAAGTTCTTGCGGCGCTCCTGAAAAGCTGGCCCGCGCTTCACCAAACCGAAGTCCGAAAAATCACCCCGGCGGCTTGTCGGGAATGGGCGGCGAAATATGCGAAGGGTTCAAGCGCAACGCGCTTCAACAACACAATCGCGATCTTGCGCCATGTGCTCGACGTAGCCGTTGAAAGCGGCGTCATTTATTCCAACCCCGCCACCAGTCTGACACGCAAGCCGGTTCGTCAAAAAACACTGGAGCTTCCGACGCGCTCACAGTTTGAGCTTTTCATTTTGCAAATGGCGACAGGCCACAGCCGCGACTCGCAGAACTGCGCGGACCTTGCGGCAGGTCTGGCGTTCACCGGCTGCCGGAAAGGCGAGGCCGCCGAAGTGGAGCGGCGCGACCTGGATTCTGAGTCGGGCATGATCGTCGTTCGCGGCTCCGCCGATGAGGGGACGAAAAACAGCGAGATTCGCCGCATCCCAATGATCGCCGAAGCGCGACAACCGTTCGAGCGGATGCTTGCAGCGCGGCACGACGAATCGGCAACAGCAAAAGTTTTTCTCGTTCGCGAATGCCAAAAATCCATGAACCGGGCGGCAAAGCGGGTGGGGATGCCGAGAATCACGCATCACGATTTGCGGCATTTTTTTGCGACCGTTTGCATTGAAAGCGGCGTTGATGTTCCGACTGTCTCACGCTGGCTCGGCCACAAAGACGACGGGGCGCTGGCGATGAAAACTTATGGCCACTTGCGAGATGAGCACAGCACAGCGGCGGCGCGCAAGGTCACGTTTACACCGACAGCGAAGGGCGGCTCAAGTCTAGCCCCTTAATCGCGCGTTTACTGTTTATTGGTAGGTCGAGGGATGTTAAGTAAGCCTCGCGTCTCTAAATCCAGATATACTTGGACTTTCGCTAGGTCGGCCTTCACATCAGATGTAACCTCCCCTTTGATATGTTCTCGAAGATGGTTGTAACGCTCCTCAATGCGCGAAAGTCGATCAATAAGATCATTTAGTTTTCCCTCTATGCGCATTTGAGCATCCCTTACATCTTCGGTCCTTGCTTCCAGTGCGCTCAGCTTACGCAGCATATCAAAAATTTCGGCTGTTACGCTCATCGCGGTAGCCCATCCAGCTTGTATTCCATTCGATTGAGAGAGTCCGAGATTTCCGTCCAATAGTTGTCTAGTCGGGGAAAGAAGAGCTTATCAAAGAACATTCCCAAGTCCTGCTCTGAGGTCATCTCCATTAGCTGTCTTAGATGTGACCTGTCGGAATCAAACATCGTGTCTTCAGAAGTTTCTTGTAATTGCACTGAGGGAGTTGCTTGGTCCGAAGCCTTCCAGGATTGCCGCATTGCTTGGACTGACTCCTTCTTAATCTGCCAGCGGCCGCGAATCCGGATACCGGGTAATTTTCCCTGACGCACGTAGTTGTAAAGAGTACTAGGGGAAATCTTCAGCAACGTTGCAGCTTCCTTGACCGTTAGAACATCCCGCCTTTCACCGTGTACTGATCTTGAGGGCATTTTGAAAAACAGCGCCGCTTTTAAAAATGTAAGGCCGACAGATTGGAAGGATGATCTGATTTGTTCGCCACAGAGTCAAGGCTTGTCCGCGGGACACCTGAATGCTTTCGATTCGCCCGTGTGACATTTCGAGTGGTTGAACATGTCCCCCGATTTTATCCACCGGCCAAAATTTTTCGGCTAATTTCGGGAGCACATGGGGCGCAACCGACCGCGCGGATTTTACCTATGAAAAACAGGTGAGAGCGCGTGAATGATAAATGGGACTATCACTCTGGGACTTGTTGGCAAGGAGGTGCTCTACCACTGAGCTACACCCGCGTCTGGAAAGGGAAGGAATAATGTCCACGGCTCCTTCAGGCGCAAGGTTTTTGTCTGGAGCGCCGCTACCGACCGCCGAATTAGCTTGACTCGCCGTACGTGTTTCGGATATGCCAGAAACTACAAGGCGTTGCCATCCCCCTAAAACCCTCAACCCCTCAACCCCTCAAACTCTCAAACTCTCAAACTCTCAAACTCTTTAACCCCACAACCCTCCAAAAACCCAAAACCAGAAAGCACACATGAAGAAATTCAGAACACTCCCAACCGGCATCTCCCTGGCCGTGTTGTTCATCGTTGCCGCCGTGCAGGCGGATTACTATATCTACACGTATAGGGAGAGCGGCGGACCATCGATGGGACCGTGGTTTCAATACAGCGGAACGGCCAGTTCCTTTATGGGCGGGAACATCGCCTTTACCACCACAGGAACGATGATGTTGGATAACCGCTCTTATTGGCCGACTGCTCCAACGCAAATCACCTTCAACCCGCCTGCGTCGGGCGCCTGCGGCGATCCCTCGCCACCCTGCCAGTCACTGAACTAACCTCGCCCGGACGGCGGGGATGAACACAACCAAAGCAAAGTATCTTCTATTCGGCGCAGCGGCAGTGCTTCTAGCGTTGGCGATTTTCTGGCCAATGCGGGGAGCGAAGAAGCCGCCCGCCCAGCGCACTCATGTGATGGTGCCATCCCCGCCTGCGTCCGCCGAACCCGCAATTTCGAATGCGGAGATCGAGCAGCGGAACTCGTCGCTCGACAGAATTTCGGGCCTGTCCGGCGACCAAACACTGGGACTGCTCAGCCGAATGACCCCGAGTGAACGCGCCGAGTTGGGACGGAGATTCATCTTTCTCGCCCCAAATTCCCTGAATAATCAAAAGATCGGGTTGTTCTTTCATGCCTGGTCAAAGCTCGACGCAAAAGTTGCGTTTCAGATGGCGCTGAATTTCCAAAACAAGTCTCAGTCCTGGACCGCGCTGATGTCGGTTTTTGAAGGCGTTGATCCGAAAGACGCGATGAGTCTGGTTAATGGTCTGCAGCAAACCGCGCCAGGCACTATCAGCGCGGACGTGGGGACATCACTGCTTCTAACTGGCTTAACAAAGTGGGCCTATGCCGACGGAGCCGGGGCAGCGGCGTGGCTCGACAAATTCGGCGGGAGTCTGGCACCGGCCATCTGGCAAGCAGTGGCCGAGACTTGGGGAACGCTCGACCCCGCAGGGGCCCTGGCCTGGATTAACAAGCAATCCGACCGGGCTCTTAAAGAAAAGCAGATGGATGGCGTGATCACAGGGTGGGTGAAAACGGACCTACCCGCTGCGGCTCAATACGCGCGTGAACATCTTGATGGTTCAATGAACAGCGAGAGTCATGTAGCGCTGGCCGCGAACCAGCTTGCGGCTAAAGACTCGAAATCCGCTATCGCCTACATTGACTCGCTTCCCGAAGGCTCAGCAAAACAGTTCGCGCAAACAATGGCCGCGACAAAGTGGGCCTATAACGAGCCCGCCACAGCAGCAGCCTGGGTGTCATCGCTACCCCCGGACGCGCAAGCTGCAGCGGTAGCAGGTGTGGTAGCCATGTGGGCACCGCAAGACCCGCAAGCTTCGGCCAATTGGATTAACACTCTCCAAGGTGCTGCCCGCGATTCTGCCATCAGTGCGTATAGCGCGAGCCTCGCCCCGCGCGACCCAGGCACCGCGCTCGGATGGGCTCAATCGATTTCAAGCGACAGCATTCGAACTTCCACGGTGGATCAGCTTGTCGCTCAGTGGCTCCAGCGCGACCCGACGACTGCATCCGAGTGGATTAACAGGAGCGAGCTCCCCAACGAGGAGAAAATGCGCTTGCTGTTGCCTCGGCGTTGAGCATCGGAGAAACAGGCTAGGGCGATTTTCTACGGTCGCGTTCTACGGTCGAGCCGTTTTCGAGTGCAAAAATGGTTCTCTCATGGTCTGCAAAGCTCTGCAAAACTCCTTTTCTCAATTAGAAATCCGATGCTCTATCCGGCTGAGCTATGAGCGCAAATGCAGGAGCGAAAGTATTCAGGCCGCGCTGAACCGCAATCGGCATGTCTGATTCACCGCCTTCGAGCTTGTTCTAATTGTCGGAACTGGATACGATCGCTCTATGAGCAAGATAATTGTTGGCAGCCTGCTGTTCATTTTCTACCTCGCCAGTTCGATGGCTTATGCCGCCGCCCCGGCGATCAATGTGTGTGTTTCGGATAACGCCGGGAAAGTCGCCTTTAGGGGAGTCGCTCCAGTGAACGCGTCGTTTGTGACGGATAATCTTACCCCAGGCAATTACGTGGTCCAATTCAACGCCAAGAGCACCACGCTGCACGGTTATCAGTATTTGCTCGTTGTTTCCGCAGGGAGAACGAAAGTGTTCGCCTCTTCCGTCGCAGCGGAAAAGTTCGGCCAAGGTGGGGTGGCGTTGAGGGTGAAAGTGGGGCCGGGGGGCAAAATCACCGGACAAGTGGCGCGCGAACCAGCGATGGTTTCCGACATACCATTTGAAACGATGCAGGCCTGGCAAGGTCGCTCCGGTGAAGGCAGCCTGCGCAACCATCATGCGGGGCGTGAGTTCCTGATGACCGGTCAGACCGGTCGCGGTTATTAAAAGCTCCGCCGGCGCTTGCCGGTCGACGTTAATCGGTGATCCGATGCTTCCGTTTCCAGACTCGGAGCCCTGCCAGAAGCAGGCTCTTGGTCCGGGTTAGGTGCCGACTGCTGGCACTTACTCAAGCGTGTAGGCTTCGACGACGGCGACGCCGGTCGTGTTGCCTGTGCCGCGCACAATAACCGTGTAGCTGCCCGGCGGCAGGGTTTGCACGAGCGCCGATTCCAAATCGTTCCCCGGCATGACGGCCGTCGCTTCGATCTCGCCCTGCTGGCTGCTGCCGTCAGGTCGCATTTTCCAATTGTCATTGGACGCGATCGTCGCGCCGCTGGCGTCGTGCAGCTCCAGATTCGGATCGGGCAACGCGCCCGGGACGCCGAGCGCATCGAGCGAAGGACCAAGCGCGCGGACGATGACTCTCGCGTTTCCGCCGCCAGCGCCGCCGCTCACGATCAATCCGCCGATCATAACGTTGCTGCCCACATCGACGAAACCGCGTGTGCTGATGTTCGCCAACTTCGAGTTCGCGGCCTGATCAAGATCGTAAACTTCGACAACGCCGACGCCGCTCCCGTTGTTCTTACCGGAAAGTACCGCGGTGTAAGGCCCGGGCGTGAGCGTGGCAACGATGGCTGACTCGAGATCGTTCGTCGGCGCAATCATTGTCGCTTCCACTTCGGCCTGATGCTCTTTCCAATCGTCGTTCGTCGCGATCGTGGAATTTCCCTGATGCAATTCCAGAACCGGATCCTGAAGGGTGACTCCAACGCCGCTCAGCGACGGCCCGATCCCGCGCACGATTACTTTCTTCGGGTCGGTGCCGGTAATGATGAATCCGCCGATGAGCACTTTGTCGCCGGTCAGCACCTGCAACCGCGTTGAGATATTCAACAGGTCCCGCGGGGGCGCCATGTTCAGGCGATAGACGGTGCCGTCGTTCGACCCGCCGCCGAGCGCAGTCGCGCCGTAAAGACTGTGTTCGGCGCCTTCGAATGGCCGGCTCGGCTGACCACCGGTGCCGGCGCCATCGAAAGCCCACGTCGTTACTTGTCCGGCGGGATCGATCCTGAAAATGTTCCCGGCTTTCGGAATGCCCCCGTCTTTGGTGGTGCCATAGACATTGCCGTCGGTGCTCGCCAGCAAACCCGCGGACACCGTGCCGTTGGTTGTTTGTAGATTGTAAACTGTCGAGCGCTGCCCGGCCTTGGTGAATTTGAAAACGGTGCGCGTCGTCCCGGCGTCGGCAATTCCGTAAAGATTGCCGTCTGCGCCTTCAATAACGTTTCCAGGATTCGCGCCGTCGCTCGTACCCGTGAACGAGTAGAGCGTCGTCAAGACACCGCCCGCCGTGATTTTGAAGATCGTTCCATTCCCGTTGAACAGGTTCGCCGGCGATTCAGGTCCGCAGAAAGTGCTGCCGTAAAAATTACCGTCCTTTCCCTGGACCAATGCGTTCGGAAGACTTCCATCCGCACCGCCCGTAAACGCGTAGAGAACCGTGAAGACGCCGGCCGGAGTAAGCCGGAAAAATATTCCGGGGTTATGCATGCTGGCGGGGTGATTGAAAAATCCGCCACTCGAATCACCGGCGGCTGTTCCGTAAAAATTACCGTCCGCGCCCTGAACGAGCGTGGTTGCGTGGGTGCCTTTTCCGTCCTGAAAATGATAGATTGGCGTGAACGTTCCCGTCGGCGTCAACTTGAAGATCATCCCGTTGAGATCGCCAACCGCCCGCGGCGCCGTGGCTCCGTAAAAATTCCCATCGGCGCCCGCGATCAGCACTGTCGGGTTCGCCTCATCCGGGGTCGCGGCCTGGAAAACGTAGAGCGACGTGAGCGAACCATTCTGGCTGAGTTTTAAGATCGCGCCGTGGCTCAAACCGCCGTTGAAGGTGCCAAAATCCGCGCCGTAAAACGTGCCATCGGCAGATCGGACCTGCGGAAGTGCCGAAAGCGGCTGACTGAGGGACGAGAGCGTTTCGATCGTGGCAGCTTGAACGGAGACGCCGAGCAGGGCCGCGCCGAGCAAGGCGCCTTTTAAGACATTCGGCCTCAAGACAGCTAGTCGGTGATCCGATGCTTCAGTTCCCAGACGCGAAGCGCGGCGAGTAAGAGGCTCTTCGTGCGGGTAAGGGTGCCGACCGCTGGCAATTCTCTCTCAACGGGCTGAGCACCGTTATTTTTCCGGGGCCGGCCGCGCTTCGCCCTGGCCTTGCCACCGCGGCGCGCGGTTTCGCTGATGGGGAGATGGCCAGCGTTGTTCATGCGGGTCAAAAAAGCAGCTTGTGAGCCACCGTTTCTCCCTTGTGCGCGACTCTGTTCTCCTCCAGTTTGCCCGGTCATGCCTGCGGATCGAAAACTCGGTTGCCTGAGCGTTTTTCTCGCGGTGGCGTTGTGCGGCAGCGTGTTCATCAATCTCGTTCTCGCCGCGAGCGCGTTTCGCCGTTTCGGCACCAGTCCTCGTAATGAAGAACCGACGCCGTCGTTTCGCGAGGTGATCGTGCAGCGCGGCAACAACGACAAAATCGCCGTGATTCCGTTGCGGGGACTGATCAGCTCGACGCTTCCCGGCAACGTCGGCGAAACCATGGTCGACGACATGCGCCTCGCGCTCCAGCAGGCGCGCGATGACGATCACGTCCGGGCGGTGGTTTTGGAAATCGATTCGCCCGGCGGCGAAGTGACGGCGTCCGACGTTATCTACAACTGGGTGGTGAAAACGCGCGCGAAAAAACCGGTCGTCGTCTACATGGATTCGCTCGCGGCTTCGGGCGGATATTACGTCGCGTGCGGCGGGAAATATTTAATGGCCAACGAGACGACGATCACCGGCAGCATCGGCGTCATCATTCAAACGCTGAATTACGAACAGCTCTTCAACAAGGTCGGCCTCTCGTCGGTTGTTTTTAAAAGCGGGAAGTTCAAGGACATGCTCAATGGCGCGCGGCAGGTCACGCCGGAAGAGCGCGAGATGATCCAGGGTTTCGTCATGAAAACCTACGAGAAATTTCTCGGCATCGTCGCTCGCGAACGAAATCTGCCGGCGGACGGGTTGCGAAATTCGATCGCGGACGGCCGGATTTTGTCTGGGAAAGACGCGCTCGATAACAAGTTGATCGACGGCACCGGACAGATCGAAGATGCGTTCGCCAAGGCGAAGGAATTGAGCCGCGCGCCGGGTGCGACCGTCGTAAAATATGGACCGCCCTTCACCTGGAGCCGCTTCTTCCGCGCCTTCGGGAGCGCGAACAACAAGATCGAGTTGACCCTGCCGAGCCAACTCATGCCGCAATTGGAAACCGGGCGCGCCTACTTTCTCCCGAGCTTCTACGCTCCGTAGAGCGCAGTCGCGCAGCATGACCGTCGACGGCTTAATTCCGGCGCTCAGCGCTGTGATTCAGGCGTTTCTCCTCGTCGCGGGCGTTTATATTTATGTTTCGCTTCTGCGGCAAATCGCAGCGCGTCCGCCGAACGCCGAAATCCCACCGGCCCGTACCTTCGACTGGCCGGAAGCCGTCATCGCAGTTCTGCTCACTTCTTTTTTCCTGCTCACTCTCGCCGGCGCTTCCACCCATAACGCCTCGCGAATGCGCAGCCTCGATCTCGTCACGAGCGGCGCCCTCACGATTGGATTGCTCCTGGCGGTCGCGGGATTTCTTCGCCTGCGCCGGTTCGATTTGAATTTGATCGGCGGCTTTTCCCGAATCGGTTTTTTTCGGACCGTCGTCACCGGAGCGATCCTGATCCTTGCCGCCTATCCGCTGATTTTTCTGGCTGACATCGTCACCCAACGCCTTTTGCGCAGCCCGCCGCAGCGACAGGCCATCGTGGAAACGTTCAGTGAATCGACGACCCTGGAGCAACGGATCCTCATTATTGTTCTCGCCGTTTCTCTCGCGCCTCTCGCCGAGGAATTCATCTTCCGCTTTTTCATTTATGGAGTGGCCCGCCGCTATTTCGGCCGATTCATCGGCATTCTCGTGAGCTCGTTGCTCTTCGCCGCGGTCCACGCGCATTTGCCATCGTTCGCGCCGCTCTTTGTCCTCGGAACCTGCTTCGCCATCGCGTATGAATGGAGCGGCTCCATCCTCGTGCCCATGACGATGCACGCGCTCTTTAACGGGATCACTTTGACGGCTCTCGCGTTTCCCGAGTTTGTGCAACAACAATGAAACTGCGAGACGTCGGTGAGGACCGGCTGCTCGAGCAACTTTTGTCGAAACTAGGTTCGCACCGCGCGGTCGTCCTCGGCGCTGGCGATGATTGTGCGCTCGTTGAATCGGGGAAGCGCGGCGTGCTTGAGGTGCTGAAAACCGATTGCCTCGTCGAGGGAATTCATTTCGCGAAAAATGCCCGGCCCGAACTGGTGGGATGGAAGGCAATGGCGCGGCCCCTGAGCGATTTTGCGGCGATGTCGGCGGTTCCGCGCTTTGCGTTGGTGACGTTGATCGCGCCGTCGCAGCGCGAAGTCGGCTGGGTGCAACGGCTCTACCGTGGAATAGAGAAAGCCGCGCGCGCGTTTGCAGTATCAATTGTCGGCGGCGAGACGAGTAACATTAAAGGCCCGGCAGTGATCTCCGTTAGTGTCATCGGAAGCGTCGAGAAAACCCGATGGATCGGACGAAGCGGCGGTAAGCCGGGCGACGAACTTTTTGTCACGGGCCGGCTCGGCGGATCGTTGCGCAGCCGTCATCTTGCCTTCGTTCCTCGCATCGCTGAATCGCGCTGGCTCACCAAAAATTTTCGCGTTCACGCGATGATGGATTTGAGCGACGGGCTCGGAACCGATTTGCCGCGTCTCGCTCGCGCCAGCGGCGTCAGCTTTGAAATCGATGAATCGGCGTTGCCGCTCAATCGCGGCTGCACCATCACGCAGGCGATTTCCGACGGAGAAGACTACGAACTGCTTTTCGCGATCTCGCCAAACGATTCGAAATCGCTTCTGTCACGCTGGCGGAAGAAATTCCCGAGCGTTCCTCTTACTCGGGTCGGCCGACTCAATCGAAAATCGAAAATCGAAAATCGAAAATTTCCCCGTGGCTACGTTCACTTCCGTTAGTCCAGTCGAGACGCAGCGAATCGCGCGTGAGTTCGGCAGCGCCTTGCGGCGAGGAAGCGTTGTCGCTTTGGTCGGTCAACTTGGCGCCGGTAAAACGCAATTCGTGAAGGGGCTGGTTGCCGGAATCGGAGCGGATGCGGAAGTGACCAGTCCCACCTTCACGCTTATCCACGAGTACACCGGCGGACGGCTCCCGGTCTATCATTTCGATTTTTTCCGGATCGAAGATCGAGAAGCTGCCGAGCGACTCGGACTCGACGAATATTTATTCGGCGACGGCGTTTCGGTCGTCGAATGGGCCGATAAATTTCGGGAAATAATTCCGGCCGACGCGCTCTGGATTTCTTTCGAGACGAAATCCGAAAACGAGCGCTTGCTCATTCTTCCGTGAAGATTCTCGCGTTCGAACTTTCCAGTGCGCGCGGCAGTCTGGCCTGGCGCGATGGCGACTTCGAGTGGACCGCGCAATGGGCAAACGACCGGAAAAATTCCGGCGAATTTTTCAAAAACGTGGCGGAAACGCAGAAACGTTTTGGAATGCCGGAGCGAATCGTTGTCGGACTCGGACCAGGTTCCTATGCGGGGACGCGGATCGCCGTCTCGACAGCAATCGGTTTGCAGATCGCGACGAAGGCGGAGCTCGTCGGCTTGTCGTCGCTCTGCGCAATCGAATGCGACGCGGTTGAATACGCCGTCGTGGGTGACGCCCGCCGGAAATCGTTTTTTCTGGCGCAGGTTCGCGGCAATACCCTGGCCGTTCCGCCCGGTCTTCACACCGAAGCCGAGTTGCGAATCGCTCTCGACAGTTTGAGAACGCGGATACCGATCTTTGCCGTCGAAGCGCTGCCGCAATTTGAGGGCGTCAGCGTTCGCCATCCTTCCGCTCGAATTTTGGCGCAGCTTGCTGGCGAGGCGAATCGCGCGTTTGTTCTGCCGCCGCTCGAGCCGATGTATTTGCGCGAGCCGCATATCACCACGCCGAAACAAGATGTCTGATATCTACCGTTGTTGGGCAGAGATCGATCGCAACGCTTTGCGTCACAATGCCGGCGTTGTCCGCGAACGCATCGGTTCAGCAGAAATGCTGGCGGTGGTGAAGGCAAACGCGTACGGACACGGTCTTGTCGGCGTCGCCGAAACCCTCGCGAATGACGTCAAATATTTCGGCATCGCCAATCTTGAGGAAGCCCTCGCGCTTCGCACGGCCGGACTAAACCATCCGATCATGATTCTTGGCCCGGCTTTGCCGAGCGAACGATCCGCGATCGTCGAGGGCAAATTCATTCCGACGATTTCAGCCGTCGAGGAAGCGGAAGCATTCGATCGAATCGGAACAGTCGCGATCAATTTCAAATTGGACACCGGCATGGGTCGGATGGGTGTGCCGGAAAACGAAAGCGTGGCGGTGTTCAAGAAAGTGACGGCGTTGCGCAACGTGCGCGTCCACAGCATTTCGACGCACATGCCGGTCTCGAACGAGGACGAAAATTTCACGCGCGACCAGCTCATGCGATTTCGAAAACTGGTTGAACAATTTCGCGCGAAAGTGCCGGGCGATTACAAAGCGCACGTCCTGCAAAGCGCGGGGACGCTCGCATTCAACGACACGCCGCACGAGATCGTTCGAGCCGGTATCATGCTCTACGGCATTTCACCGTTGCCGGAATTTCAGCGCTTGCTCAAACCGGTGATGACCTGGAAGACGCGGATCGCGTTGATCCGCGACATGCCGGAAGGACACGGCATCAGTTACGGACGGACGTTCATCACGCCGCGCCCGATGCGCGTCGCCACATTGTCAGCTGGTTATGCCGATGGTTATCCGCGGCAGGCGTCGAACCGCGACGCCGCGATGCTGGTGCGGGGAAAACGCTGCCCGCTGCTCGGCCGAGTGACGATGGACTTGATGGTCGTCGATGTATCCGATGTTCCGAACGCAGCCGTCGGTGATGAAGTCGTTTTGCTGGGCCAGCAGGGCGAAGAAGAAATTTCCGCCGCTGAACTCGCTGAGCGCGCCAGCACCATTCATTGGGACATTGTCACGCGCGTTGGCAGCCGGGTGCGGCGTGTGTATGTGTGAGGCGCGATGTTTCAGATCATCTTCAACGAATTGAGCGCCGCGGAAATGGCGGCGCTGCCGAAGGGGTTGCAGCTCGATCTGCTGGCTGAATTCCAAATTCTTCCCGAGGACCTCGACAATCTCGACAGCAGCCGCTTCGGTGTGATCGAGCGCGAAGGAAAAAAGCTGCACCGATATCGCGCGAAAGATTACCGGATCTATTTCGAACGCCGGCCGGAAGGAATCACGGTCCATCGCGTTTTGCACAAGAACACGTTCCGGGATTTTCTTTTCCGCAGTAAACTCCCGATGGCGGAAGACGATCAGCTCGGGAAGCACCGCGAGTTCTGGAAGTTGATCGAACAGGGCGAGCGAACGCAGAAGATATCGTGATTGCTCAGCTGGCCGCGGACGAAAAGCTGCGTCAGCACGAATTCCCGATCTGCGCCCGGAAGATTTATTGCGCGCACGCCGCTGATGCGCCGCTGCCGCGACGGGTCGCGGATGCGATGAAGGAATCGATCGAACGCGCTTCGATCGATGCGCGCCAGTATGAGCACGAGCTGGAGCGAATCGAGCAAACGCGGATCCTCGTCACACGCTTGCTGGACGCAGAAACGGAAGAAATCGCGTTCACTGGTCCGACGGCAAGTGGTCTGAACACGGTAGCGAACGGGCTTGATTGGAAGCCGGGCGACGAAGTCTTGTGCTATCTCGATGATTATCCGGCGAACGTTTATCCGTGGCTCGCGCTGGAGCGACAGGGAGTGAAGCCAGTGCTGCTGGAGACGGCGCGCATCGGGGAAATCACGCCGGAAATCGTCGAGCGCGCGCTGACGAAGCGGACAAAACTCGTGGCGCTAGCGAGCGCCAATTATTGCAGCGGTTTTCGGATCGATCTCGATGCCATCGGCGCGCTCTGTGCCGAGCGCGGCGTTTTGTTTTCAGTCGATGCGATCCAAACCCTGGGCGTTTTTCCGGCCCCGTTGAAGCACATCGATTTCCTCAGCGCCGGCGCGCAAAAATGGATGCTCGGTCCATCGGGAGCTGGAATTCTTTACATAAAAAAAAGCCGGCACGATTTGCTCCGGCCGCCGATCATCGGCGGCTGGAACGTGGTCTCGCCGAATTTCATCGCGCAACGCGAAGTGAAATTCGAAAGCGGAGGCAGAAAATTCGAACCGGGCGCGTACACCCACAGCGTTCTGGCGGGACTGCGCGCCGCTGTGGAACTTCTGCTCAAAGCGGGAGCGAACGAAATTTCCGACACGATCAAACAGCTGAATCAATCTCTGCGCGATAAACTCGCGCCCGCTGGTTTCGAATTCCTCAGTCCGAGTGAGGGAAAAAATCAATGCGGCATTCTAACGTTTCGTCATTCGCGTGTGCCGTCGGACGCGCTTTGGGAAGCCGCGATGAAAAACGACATCGTGATCTCGCTGCGTTTCGATCGCGCGAATCGGAGCTGGCTCCGAGTGAGCCCGCACTTCTACAATACAAACGCCGAGATTAAAAAGATCGGCGAGGTTTTGATTCAAGGAGCGGCGCTGTCCACACCGCCGTCTTAGTTCGTCGGCGGTTTGTAAACCGCCGTTCCTTGACGCGTGTCTACTTCATCAGCAGCACAGAACGGCTGCGTTTGATCTCGCGCGTGATCTTGCGATGCATGTGCGCGGGCATGCCGGTGACGCGGCGCGGCAAAATCTTTCCGCTCTCGGTCACGAATTTCTTCAACAGATCGGGGTTCTTGTAATCGATCGCCTCGGTGGCGATGTCGATGCGGCGGCGCGGCATCGTGCGATTAGCACGGCGGAAAGCAGAACGGCGTTTGGCGGTTTTCGGTTGCATCGTTGGTTACCTCGTCTCGCGATGGAGCGTATGCCGCTTCAAAAACGGATTATATTTTTTCTTCTCGAGCCGGTTCGGTGTCCGCGGACTCTTTTTGTTACGCGTGCTCATGTAACGCGACGTCGGCTTGCCTTCCGCCTTCGCCTCAGTGCATTCGAGTGTGATGATTTCCTGCGCCATGACTTATTCCTTCGTGTCTTCCGGCTTCGCTTCTTCTTCCTCGGCTTCGCCCCCTTCTTCCTCGGTCAGACCGAAGAGAGAGGTGACCGATTGCCGGACGCGCGAAGCTTTGTTCTGCTTCTCGAGCTGCGATTGGCATTCGACGGTGAACCGCGCGAACGGGATCGCTTCGAGACGCGCGTGGGAAATTGGTTTGCCCGACATTTCGCAGATGCCGTAGCTGCCGAGCTCGATGCGTTTCAGTGCCTGATCGATTTCATAAAGCGCGTCCTGTTCCTGGGAAAGAAGGCTGAGTGCAAAATCGCGATCATAGGCGTCGCTGCCTGCGTCTGCCTGGTGCATGCCAAACGCGGAAGCTTCACTGCCTTCGGCGCGCGAACGCAGATTGTCTTTCGCCACTCCGGCCATCGAATCGACCATCGCGTCGCGCAAATTGAGGAGCTTTTCTTTTTGTCCGCGCACGAAAGGATCGAGCTTCCGCGGCTTGTGGTTCCGGGCCGCGAGCAATTCGTTGGATGCGTGGTTGGAACCGAAATTTTTTCGAGCGCCGTTGGCTTTCAAAGGCTTGCTCGCCGGCGCCGCGCTTTTCTTGGTCGCTTTGGCGGCTGGCTTTTTCGTCGCAGGTTTCTTGGCGCGCTTCGCCGGCTTGGCGCGCGACTTCGTCACCTTTGGGCGCGACGCTTTCTTCGCCGGGCGCTTGGATTTCGCAGGCGATTTGGAATTCTTTTTCTTCGCGGAACTGGCCATAAATTGGGAGACGCCCTTGGTTGGCTGGGCGCGAGCGGAGGCTTACTAAAGAACATTTCCAGCGCGGCGCAAGGGGAGATTTCCCCTTAAAAACGAGCAAAAAAAGCGCGGGTTTTGAGTGCTTTACGAGCTGGCGCTGGAATAGTGCCGGAGGGCATATCGCCAGAAAATTCGCGACAGAAGAAACGCGATCGTCCCCGCGATCACGAGGTGAAACATAAGCCACCCCGGGTGGCCGAGTGGCTTGATCAGGAGCCGCGCCGGAATGTTCGCGACAATGATCACTGGAACGATCCAGCCGAAAACGAACTGGAAAATGCGCGGGAAAATCACGTCGGGATAGCGGGCGATCTGGAGGAAATTGAAGTAGCCATAGACGAGGCCCTGGGCGCGGACGATCCAGAAACTGATCGCGGCCAGCGTGAGCATGATGGAGTAATGCACGGCCACGCCGAAACCGATCGCGATCAGATAAAGCACGATGATTGAGAGGCTCGGGGTAACTTGTAACTTCATCAGCGCGACGATCACCACGATGGCGCCGAGGATCGCGTTCAGGACGCTATCGAGTCCGAATTGTTTCGTGGAAACCGCGAACTGGCTGTCGATCGGCAGGACGAGCAACGAATCGAGCCGGCCGGTCCGGACCAGCTCCGGAATATTCGAAACGTTGACGAAGAAAAAAGCCTGGAACAACTGGGCAATCATCTGATGCGTCCCGACGAGCAAAATTACCTCCCATTTCGACCAATCGACGATCCGGTCGACCTGTCCGAAAATGATGCTGAAAAAGGCGACCTGTCCGCAGAACCAAAGGACTTCCACGATCATCCAGAGAATGAAGTTGGCCTTGAAACTCAGCTCGCGAATGAGCGAGTTGCGCAACATGATCCCCCAGACCTCGAGATAGCGGCGCATCGTTAGGTCTTTTCCGGCGCGCCCGAGGTTTCGTCAACGGCGAAGCGCAACTTCGAACCATCGCAGCGGTTGTAATTACCCCAACTCCGATCATGGTTCTGTCGCTCCGAAAATGTTTAAGAAACCCATTCCGCTTGTCATCGCCGCCGTAGGTTTAATTGCGCTGGCGTTGCTGGTGCGCCGTTGCGCGAGCGACGCGGGCGTGACCTATCAAACCGCGCCGGTGACGCGTGGGCCCATTACGCAGGCGGTGACGGCGACCGGCACGTTGAATCCGGTCCAGAACGTTCAAGTGGGCAGCCAGGTGTCGGGTAACATTCAAAAGCTGTCCGCGGATTTTAATTCGATCGTGAAAGCCGGCGACGTGATCGCGCAGATCGATCCGGTCGTTTTCCAGGCGAGCGTAAATCAAGCCGAGGGCGATGTGGCGAACGCGCGGGCCGCGCTGGAGCTCGCGCAACTCAATGAAGCCCGCACCAGAGCGCTTGTCGCGAAACAAAACTCGGCGCAGTCCGATCTCGATCAGGCGACGGCGAATCTGCATCAGGCCGAGGCGAACGTGAAGATCAAGGAAGGCGCACTCCAGAAAGCGAAAGCGGACCTCGATCACTGCACGATCACGTCGCCGATCGATGGGATCGTGATCTCGCGCAACGTGGATGTGGGTCAAACCGTGGCGGCGAGTTTGCAGGCGCCGGTTATTTTCACGATCGCAAATGATCTCGCGAAGATGCAGATCGACGCCAACGTCGCCGAAGCGGACGTCGGTGGAGTTGCGGTCGATCAGGACGTCGATTTTACCGTCGACGCTTTTCCGGCGCGCACGTTTCAGGGAAAAGTGACTCAGGTTCGGAACGCGCCGATTACGGTCCAGAACGTCGTGACCTACGACACGGTTATTGGCGTCAACAACCCGGACCAGAAATTGAAGCCCGGAATGACGGCGAACGTTTCCATCGTGGCGGCGCATCGTGATGAAGCATTGAAAATTCCAAACAGCGCCTTGCGATTTCGAATGCCGGACCAGACTCCGACCGCGGCGCCGAAGCGCGATCAATCAGCCGGGCCGCGACAACCGGGTGGTGGAAACAAACCGGGAGGCAATCGCCCCGAACGGCGAGTGGAACGGACCGTGTATATTTTGGCGTCCGGGGCATCGAAGCCGACACCAGTCACAATCAAAACGGGAATCAGCGACGGGGTGACCACGGAGATTTTGGAAGGCTTGAAGGAAGGTGACCGCGTCGTGACCGGCGTGACGGAGAACGGCGCAGCGCCCACCCCGGCGAGCAATCCTTTCGGCGGCGGCCCGCGACGTTTCTAGCGAGCGATGAACGATTTTTCGAGCGCTGCCGTTCGACTCGATGACGTTCGGAAAACGTACAAGACGGGCGAGGTGGAAGTACAGGCGGTGCGTGGCGTGTCGATCGAGATCGGACAAGGGGAGTTCGTCGCCCTGATGGGCTCGAGCGGCTCGGGGAAATCGACGTTGATGAATATCATCGGTTGCCTGGATCGGCCCACTGCCGGCCGTTACTTCCTCGATGGCGAAGACGTGTCGTCGCTGAGCCGCGACGATCTGGCGGATGTGCGCAATCGCAAACTCGGGTTCGTGTTCCAAAATTTCAATTTGCTCGCGCGTACTTCAGCCTTGGAAAATGTCGAGCTGCCGCTGCTTTATTCCGCCGAGGTGTTGACGAATGTGCAATTGCGCGAAAAAGCGGAACAGGTCCTGGCCGCGGTAGGCCTGGAGGGGCGCGGCGATCACACCCCAAGCCAGCTTTCCGGCGGGCAACAGCAACGGGTTGCGATTGCCCGGGCGCTGATCAACGATCCCGAAGTGTTGCTCGCGGACGAACCGACGGGAAATCTCGACAGCCGGACGAGCGTGGAAGTGATGGGAATTTTTCAGTCCCTGAATGACAAGGGCATCACGATCATCATGGTCACGCACGAAGCCGACATCGCCTCCTACGCGCGCCGCAATGTCGTGATGAAGGATGGCCTGGTGCGGAACGACATTCTGGTGCAAAACCGATTGAACGCGGTCGCCGAGCTGGAGCGAATTTCGGCGGGCGATCGATTGGAGGTGGCAGTATGACTTCGAAGGTTTTCGCGCGACGGCTCCGGCTCGCCTCGACTTTCAAGATCGCGGCGCGCGCTTTGCGCCGGAACAAACTGCGCTCGGCATTGACTGCGCTCGGCATCATCATCGGCGTCGGCGCGGTGATCGCAATGGTGAGCATCGGCAACGGCGCGAAAGCGCAGGTTGAAGCGCAGATCGCCGGCCTCGGCGAAAACATCATTCTGATTTTTTCGGGAAGCACGACGGCAAGTGGAATTCGAACCGGTTGGGGAGGCGCGGGTACGCTCAAGATCGAAGACGCCGAAGCGATCCGGCGCGAGGTTCCGCAGGTAACGCTGGTCAGCGAGGAAGTAGTTTCGACGGCGCAGGTCGCCGCCGGAAATCAAAACTGGTTCACCCGCATTTACGGCGAGTCCGCCGATTATTTCGATCTACGCCAGTGGTCGCTCGCCGATGGCGCGCCCTTCACGCAGCAAGACGTGCGGAGCGCGAACAAGGTTTGCGTCGTCGGCCGCACCACCGCCACTCAGATTTACGGGAGCGAAGATGTGATCGGGCAGGTGTTACGCATAAAGAATGTGCCGTTTCAGATCCTGGGCGTGCTCACTCCAAAAGGGCTCAGCTCGCAAGGAACCGACCAGGACGACATCGTGATCATGCCTTATACGAGCGCGATGAAACGCGTGCTCGGCGGCGGGACAACGTTGCGCAACATCAATGCGCAGGTCGCTAGTCCCCGCGATCTCGCGCCGGCGCAGCAGCAGATCATCGCGCTCTTGCGGCAGCGCCACAATATTCGGGAAGGTCGCGACGACGATTTCACGGTGCGGACGCAGGAGGAAATCGCCGCGGCTGCGACCGCGACCACGGAAACAATGACCGCGCTGCTCGCGGGCGTGGCTGTTATTTCGCTCGTGGTCGGCGGGATCGGAATTATGAACATCATGCTGGTGAGTGTGACGGAGCGGACGCGCGAGATCGGCACGCGCATGGCCGTCGGCGCGCACGGTCGCGATATCCTCACTCAGTTTTTAATCGAAGCGATGACGCTGAGCGTCGTGGGCGGCATTATCGGAATCATCAGCGGCATCGTGGCGTCGAAGGTCATCGCGATGCTCAAGAACTGGTCGTCGCTTATCTCGCCGGGCTCGATCATTCTCGCGTTCGTGGTCAGCGCCGGCGTCGGCATCTTTTTCGGATTTTATCCGGCGCGGAAAGCGGCGCAGCTCGATCCGATCGACGCGTTGCGTTACGAGTAACGCTACGACTTCGGCTCGCGGATCCGGCGCGAGGGGACCCACTCGTCCCACTTCGAATCGTAATCGGTGTAGTGAATCAGATGCACCCCGTCTTTCGCCTGAAGGACGGTCGCCGCATACCAGTGCTTTTTCCAAAGCACTTCTACCTTCGTTCCTTTTGCGTAAAGGACCGGCGTGATCGGCTGGAGATCTTCCCGCGCGACCCAGAGATCTTCATCGTCCTCGTAACCGATGAAATGGATTTTCAACTTTTCGCCGCGCGCTTCGATGATCCGGCAGGCGTACCAATCGCCGTCGCTGTCTCGCGCTTTCGCGCGTTCGCCGACGCGCGGGTTCGTCAACGGCTTCGCCTGGGCCAACACCAGGTCGGCATCGAAACCCTTCGTGTGCGTGAAGGTCGAGCGCTGTTCTTCCGCTGCGTTCATGTCCGCTTCGACATGGGCGGCAAACTCCGACAGCGTCACCGCGCCATCATGATTCAAGTCCACGTAGGACACGCCGCGAAACGCATCGAGGAGCGCTTCGGTGAACGTCCAGTGTTCGGTCGACGATTCGCTCGCGGCCGAGGAAGTGACCGCGGCGTAGGCCGGCCCTTTCGATTGTTTCGTGATCGCGAGCCCGGCCTGTCCTGAATAACAACAATCGATGAACCAAAGGACGCGGCTGCATTTGCTCGCGTTGATTTTTGCCGGGATCGAATTCACCGACCAGCCATCGACGTCGTCATCACCGGCATCGTAGGAAGCGAGGAAAACGTCGTTGCCGTCATCCGATTTCGAACCGTGGCCGGCATAGTAAACAATGAGGAGATCGGTCGCGCCTGGCTTCTTCAACTGCTCGCTGAACGCGGCGTCGATCCGCTGCTGGGTGGCTTGTTTGTCCTGGAGATAAACGATCTGCGAATCCGGCACGCCATTCTGTTTGAAGAACTCGACAAAGGCATTGTCGCGCCGGTTTTTCACCGGGAACGAGCCGTAGGTTTCGGAGTGCTTCCAACTCAGCACGCCAACGACGAAGACCCACGTTTTTTGCGGTTGCCACCCAAGGTCTTTGGCGAGGCTCAACTGCGGAACCAATTGCAGGATGAACCAGGCGGATAAAACTCGCGCGATCGAATTCCTCATCTTCCGGATGCAACATTGACGTTTCCCGGCCGCGCCGCACGTTGATTCTATGAATCGCTTTCAGAAACTGGTCGCGGAGGCGAAGAAGAACATCACCGAGATTTCTCCCGCGGAAGCGCAAGAGCAGACCGAGCGCGGCGACGCGGTCCTGATCGACGTGCGCGAGGAAGAAGATTGGCGCGACGATCACGCGAAAGGCGCGAAGCATCTGGATCGCGGCAGTATCGAGCTGGAAATCGAAGAACAGGTTCCGGATTTGAAAACGCCAGTCATTTGTTATTGCGGCGGTGGCAGCCGTTCTGCGCTGGTGGCGGAGAGCCTGCAGAAAATGGGATACGAAAATGTGCGGTCGCTGGCCGGCGGTTTCCGGGCGTGGAAGGAAGCGGGACTGCCGGGCGCGAAAGAGTAAATCTAACCCCCCACCGCCTGGTAATGCCCCAGCCCGCGTTTCCACATGAACCGCGCCGCGGCCCACATGAATAAGACCCAGCCAAGTTGGATCGCGAGGGCCTGCACCATCTCGGGACCGCGCAGCCGTTCCATAAAAATCGCGATCGGACAAAACAATTCGTAGTAGAACGGCAGCCATTTCATCGTCGCCTGGATGCCGGCCGGCATGATGTCCACGGGGAACATTTGGCCGCCGAGAAAATATTCGAAGGAGTAGATGATGAACACGATCGTCGAGATTTCCAGGATCCAGAATGCGGCCAACGCGATCGTGTAGGTGATAAAAAACTGGATCATCGCGGCCATCAGCAGGGAGGTGAAGGCGCAGAAATAGGTGATGGCGTGCGGCGGCAACGTCAGGTATTCGCGAAAATAAAAGAGAATGAGCGCGACCGGCGGAATGGTCACGGCGGTAAAGACGAGCCGGCCGCTCAGGAAAATGCTGAAACGATAAGCGAGATAATTCAGCGGCTTGATCAGGAACGAATTGATCTGGCCCTCGCGAATGTCGCTGGCGATCTGCCATTCGTCTTCGGTGGGCGTGACGAGATTCGAGACGACGATCGTAAGAAGGTAATAGTAAATCATCGAACCGTAGTTGTAGCCGTGCATGCCGCCGCCGGGTTCCTTGAAAACGGCGCGCCAGAGAAAGACAGTGCCGGCCAGCGGGATCAGGCCGAAGATGGCGCGCAAAAAATAATTCCACCGATAAACGAAAGTGTTTTGGAGACCGAGATTGAAAACGACGAGGTACTTTCTCATGGCGAGGTTCCCTCCAGTTTCTTGATCGCGCGATTGTGGATGGCCGAAAGAAAGATGAGCGCGGCCGTCGCTCCGACCAGCGCCACGCACATATCCCCTTGCGTGTCCCAAACGTCGCCCTGACTTCCAAGAAAATCGTTCGCGGCCGCGCCGCTGAGCAGCGCGGTCCACCATTCGATCAATTCGTAGAGCGCGCTGATGGCCAGACAAATCGAGAAAACAAGAAAGGGCAGCCAGTTTGTTCGCGCGAGAACATTGAACCGCAGGAGAACTTCGCGCGCGATAATCGCCGGCACGAAACCCTGCATGAAATGGCCGAGCCGGTCGTAGTTGTTGCGTTGCCAGGCGAAGAGTGGGCGGAGCCAATCGAACAGCGGCACGCGTGCGTAGGTGTAATGCCCGCCCACGCAGAGCACGCAGACGTGCAGCGCGATGAGCGTATAGCACAACGTTGTGAAACGAAATCGGCGATAAGTTGCCAGCAAAACCGCGATCCCCGCGAGGGCGGGCGAGACTTCGAGCCACCAGGTAAAGCGATCGTGCGGTTGCCATGCCGACCAAAAAAGGACGACGACGACCGTCGCTAAGAGAGAGAGATGAGTCCGGGTGGAGCTTTTCACTTTCGGGCGAGTTCCACCGCGAGATTGATCGCGGCGATCATGCTGTCAGGCCGCGCCATGTTTTTGCCGGCGATGTCGAAGGCCGTTCCGTGATCGGGGCTGGTCCGCAGGAAGGGAAGACCGAGCGTTACGTTTACGCCTTCGTGAAAGGCGTGCAGCTTCAACGGAATCAATCCCTGGTCGTGATACATGCAAAGCACGGCGTCCCAGGCGCCATTTGCAGCGTGATAAAAAATGGTGTCGGGGGAAAACGGACCGCGAATGATTGCAGATTGTTGATTGGAGATTGCAGATTGGAGTTCGGCGACAGCGGGTGCGATCAATTCGATCTCTTCGCGGCCGAGCGCGCCGGATTCACCGGCGTGCGGGTTCAGACCAGCGACGGCGATGCGCGGCTTTGCGATTCCGCGACGTCGAAGAAAATCTTCCAGCAACAGACCCACCCGGACAATCTCTTCCGTTTTTAAGGCCGCGATCGCTTCGCGGAGCGGAAGGTGAACGGTGACAAGTGCGACGGTAAGGTTTCGGCCCGTCAGCAACATCGCGAAGTTCCTGGTCCCGCAGCGGTCGGCAAAAAATTCGGTCTGGCCCGGAAACCGGAATCCGATCTCGTACATCCGCGCTTTGTTGATGGGCGCCGTCACGACCGCGTCGAGCTTGTCGTTCAAGGCGAGCTGTGCTGCTTCCTCGAGTCCACTAAACGCAGCCTCGGCAGTTTTCGTTGTCGGTTGGCCTAACGAGCAGTTAACGGTCGGGCCGATGACGGAGTATTCGACATCGGTTGGCAGTCGACCGGAAGCGAGTGCGGCGCGAACGACCTCCGGTCCGACTCCCGCCTGGTCGCCGAGAGTAATGCCGACCCGACAGCTCATCGCGCATTGTCACCAACGGCGATGCGCGCCGCAAGACGGATCGCCGCGAAGAAATTCAGAGGAAGATTAGAAGGTGCGGATATACGCCTTCTGCCGCAAACCGGCGATCCAGAGTTCCTGCTGCTTCTGTTCTTCTTCCTGCATCAACTTCTTTTCGATCTCCGGCCGAATCTTTGCGAAGGAGGGCGTTTCGCCGCCATGTTTTTCTTCCACCTTCAAAATGTAATAGTTCGCTCCGAGCTCGATCACGTGGCTGACGCGCCCCGGCGGCAGATTGAACGCCGCCTTTTCCAATTCCGGCGCCAGCGTCTTGCGGTCAATCCAACCCCAATCGCCTCCGGCATCCCGGGTCGCATCCTCGGAATACATCTGCGCCATGCGATCGAACGGCGCGCCATCCGCGAGCTTGCCAAGGATCTCTTCCGCGATCGCCTTTTGCGCGACCTGGTTTCCTTCCGCGGCGCGCGTGGGGATCATTATCATGCGCAGCTTGACCTGCTCCTTCGAGGTGAGTTCCGCCCTATGCTGCTTGTAATAATCCATCACCTTCGCCGGCGAAACCGAGGTGATGCGTTTTACGTTCTTGCTCCGCATCGCGGCGACGATGATTTTGTCCATCTCGTTCTTCTTGAACTCGGTCAGCGTCCAATTTTGGGCGGCCAGCGTTTTAATGAACGCGGCGCGATCACCGCCGAAATCGCTCTGGATAATGTCGTTGACTCGTTCGTCCACGAAATGCTCGGGCAGCTCGAATTTCTCCTTATGAAACGATTGGACGATGAGCTGGCGATCGATCAAATCCTTGAGGGCGAGGGAGCGCGCTTCCTGAATCTTCTTTTCCAGCTCCGGCCCCTGCGCTTGCTGCCGCAGCAATCGTTCGCGCGGCAGGGAAAGACCGCGCACTTGCGAGTAGGTAATAATGTCGCCGTTCACGATCGCGGCGATGCCGTCGATGATCCTCGGTTGTTCTTCTTCCGCCGCCAAAGCGCCGCGAAGTAGAGGCGAACCAAGTAAAGTTGTTCCGGCCAGGACGGCCGCAAATAAAGGTCGAATCATGCGATCTAAAGTTTCCTGATGAGGTCCAAAACTTCTTCGAGTTGGCGCTCGATTCTATCGGTACTTATGCGAGGGAATTTGCCTCCCACAAGTATAAAATCCCCCCGCCGGGTAAGCATCAATTTGGCTTCGCGGACCTCGACTCGCGTGAGGCCCGCCCGGGCGGCGGAGAGCCTGATTTCGTTGAGAAGGAGCAGGTTGTCAACTGTGGTCGGGAATTTCCCGAAGCGATCCCGCCATTCTTTGCGGAGGCGGTCGAGTTGTTCGCGCGTCGTCACTCCCGCGAGATTTCGGTAAGCCTGGATGCGCAGCGTGGAATCGGTGACGTAACTTGTCGGAATGAACGCGGGCACCCGCGTCTCCGGTCCCGCCTGGATGAATTCGGCTTCGTTCGTCGCGACAAAATCGAGCCGCAGCTCCACCTCGATGCGCGCCCGGGCTTTCTCGCCCTTCAACTGCG
Source organism: Chthoniobacterales bacterium (assembly GCA_035644055.1). Lineage (GTDB taxonomy): Bacteria > Verrucomicrobiota > Verrucomicrobiia > Chthoniobacterales > UBA10450 > AV80. The sequence continues at coordinate 14,086 of DASQPH010000145.1, read as the reverse complement.
CGACGGCCTGTTTCAACAGCTGACAATACAGATCGAACCCGACCGCCACGATGTGGCCGCTTTGGGCCGTGCCGAGAATGCTGCCCGCGCCGCGAATCTCGAGATCGCGCATCGCGATGCGAAACCCCGCGCCTAACGAACTGTATTGCTTGATCGCGTTGATCCGTTTCCGCGCCGCGCCCACCGTCATCATCTCGCGCGGCAGCATGAGATAGGCGTAGGCCTTGTGCTCGGCGCGGCCGACGCGGCCGCGGAGCTGATAAAGATCGGCGAGACCAAAGCGATCCGCACGATCGATGACGATCGTATTTGCGTTCGGAATATCGAGGCCGCTCTCGATGATTGTGGTGCAAACGAGCACGTCGATTTTTCCGGCGACGAAACGGTGCATCACCGATTCCAGTTCGTCCGCATCCATTTGTCCGTGGCCGAACTCGACCCGCGCGCGCGGACAAAGGTCCGCGATTTTGTCGCGCATTTTTTCGATGGATTGGACGCGGTTGTGCAAAAAATAGATCTGTCCCTGGCGGTCGAGCTCGCGATTGATCGCGTCGCGAATGATCCGCTCGTCGTAACCGCAAACGACGGTCTCCACCGGGAGGCGGTTTAGCGGAGGCGTCTCGATCGTCGACATGTCTTTCACGCCGACGAGCGAGAGATAAAGCGTGCGCGGAATCGGCGTGGCAGAAAGCGTGAGGACGTCGACGAGCTTGAAGAGTTCCTTGAATCTCTCCTTGTGGAGCACGCCGAAACGCTGCTCTTCATCGATTACGACCAGGCCGAGATCCTTGAAGGCGACGTCACCCGAAATGAGGCGGTGCGTGCCGATGACGACGTCGACGCCGCCTTCGCGCAGAAGCTCGAGAACTTTCCGCTGCTCGGCTTGCGAACGAAAACGGCTCAGCATTTCGATCCGCACCGGGTAATCGAGCATCCGTTGCCGGAACGTTTCGAAATGTTGCTGCGCCAGGACTGTGGTCGGCGCAAGAATCGCAACTTGTTTCCCTTCCATCACGGCCTTGAACGCGGCGCGGATCGCGACCTCGGTCTTGCCAAAGCCAACATCGCCGCAGATCAAGCGATCCATCGAGCGCGCGCGTTCCATGTCGGTTTTCGTCGCGGTGATGGCGGTCAGCTGGTCCGGCGTTTCGCGAAACGGAAATGAATGTTCGAATTCGCGTTGCCATTTCGTGTCGGGGCCAAACGTATAGCCGAGCTGCGTCTCGCGCTCGGCCTGCACCGCGAGCATCTTGCCCGCGTAATCGAAAATCGAAGCGGTCGCGCTTTTTTTCGCTCGCGCCCACTTTGCGTCCGCGAGCGAACTGAGCGGCGGTGATTTTTTGCCGACGCCAACGTAACGCGAAACGAGATAGGCTTGTTCGAGCGGAACATAGAGCCGCGCGTCGTTCGCGAATTCGAGGGCCAGCGCTTCCTGCATTTCGCCGGCAGGCGAGGGGACACGTGTCAGCTGCAGAAATCGGCCGACACCGTGTTCGAGATGGACGACGAGATCGCCTTCGTTCAGTTCGCTGAAATCGATCTGGGCGCGGTTGCGGCTCAGTTGTTCTGCGCGCTGAAGTCGGCGACGGCCGTGGGTCGTGTAACGGCCGAACAATTCCGCGCCGGACAACACGACCAGTTTGCCGTCGGGAAAAACAAAACCGCGCGGGAGCGTTCCTTCGACGAGCTCGATGCCGGCGATCGCCTCGCCCATGATTTCGCGGAACCGCTCGATTTCGCCCTCGGTCTGAAAATAAATGACGATGCGAAACTCGGCGGCGCGCCAATCGCGCAGGCGCGCGGCGAATTGCGCGCGCTTCGCTTCCACCAGCATGAAATCGCCGACCGCGAAATCGCCGATGTCGCAGCTGTCGAACGCTCCGTGAAAATCTTCCGGCTTATTTTCGCCGAGCCAGCCTTCGCTAATTTTAATGTCGGCTTCGCTCTTTTCCTCAGGTTCGATTTCGAGGCGGAGATGATCCGCCGCTACGTAATCGCGGACGACCGCAGCCTGTTGTTCCGCAGCCTCGAGCAGAATTTCGACGCTTTGCAGGTTGCGGACGGATGTCTGCGCATCGACGTCGAATTCGCGGAGCGACTCGATATCGTCTCCGAAATATTCGATACGGATCGGGCGCGGCGCCTGCCAGGAAAACAAATCAACGATGCCGCCGCGGACGGCGAACTGGCCGCGCGTCGTGACCTGCGAGGCGCGGTCGTAACCGGCGGCGACCAGCGCTTCGATCGTCCGCTCGAGCGGATGCTGTTTACCCCGCCGCAGAACGAGAACGGCAGCATCAAGCGCGGCTGGCTTCGGCGCCGGCTGATCAAGTGCCGCGCAGGTGGCGACAATTAGATGCGGGCCTTTCTCGCGCTGAACGCGGCTCAATAACGCAAGGCGTTCCGCCGCGATCTCAGGATCGGGCAGAATGTTTTCCACGGCGGCGAACTCGGCTTCCGGAAGAAAGAGAGCATTTGGCTGCCAGTTCAGGAGAGTTTCGTAAAGCAGTTCTTGGGAGCGAACACTCGGGCAGAGGACCCACAGCGTTCTAGGAATTTCGCCGGCAATGGCCGCGACGAGGAAGGGTTGGGCCGCTTCGGTGACATGAGAAAAAGCGACAGGGCGCAAGCCTTCCGCGATCTCACGGATTTTCTGCGAGATCGATTCAGCATGCGCGGCGATGGAAGGAAGGTGATCGGTGGACGATTCTTCCACCGCGCATGTTCGCCGGAACCCGACGAACTTCAAACGGCCTGGCAATTAGATTCTTCGGCCGACGGCTTCCGCAACGGCGCGCAAACGGGGGACGAGGTCGGCGAAAACTTCGGGGACGATCGCCTGTTCCCCGTCGCTTTTCGCGAACTGCGGCGAATCGTGGACCTCGATCATGACGGCATCGGCGCCGGCGGCGACCGCGGCGAGCGCCATCTGCGGAACGAAATCGCGCAAGCCGATGCCGTGCGTCGGATCGACGACGACAGGCAGGTGCGTTTTCGATTTCAGGATCGGAACGGCGTTGAGATCGAGAGTGTAACGAGTCGCGTTTTCAAAGGTCCGAATCCCGCGCTCGCAAAGCAGCACGTTCATGTTGCCCTCGCTCAAAATGTATTCCGCGCTCATGATCAGATCGCTGATTCGCGCGCTGTATCCGCGCTTGAGCAGAACCGGCAGATGGCTGCGGCCGACTTCTTTCAAAAGAGAAAAATTCTGCATGTTGCGCGTGCCGATCTGGAGGCAGTCCGCGTATTTTTCGACCAGCGCGAGATCGCGCGCGTCCATGATTTCGGTGATGACGGGCAGACCGGTTTGGCGCCGGGCTTCAGCGAGGAAACGAAGGCCGTCTTCGCGCAGTCCCTGGAAGCTGTAGGGCGAAGTCCGTGGCTTGAACGCGCCGCCGCGCAAAACATCCGCGCCTAAATCCTGGACGACTCGCGCAATGGAAAGAATCTGGTCCTGGCTTTCAACCGAACACGGGCCGCAAATCAGGGCGACGTTTTGATCGCCGCCGATCTTCACGTTCCCAATCGCGACCGCTGAGGCCGCGCCGCGAAACTCGTAAGACGCCAGCTTGTACGCTTTCTCGACCGGCACGATCGCTTCGACGCCGGGCATGGCGGCGAGCGGTTTTTCCCGAATCCGATCCTCGGCGCCGATGACGCCGATAATCACGCGCGAAGCGCCGCGGCTGACCTGGGCGTCGAGCCCGAACTCACGGACGCGCGCTACCACGCGCTCGATCTGGTCCTCGGTCGCGTTCGGTTGAGTGATGATAATCATGGCGGGTTGAGCCGGAACCCGATCATGTCGCCGCCAGGCGCCAAGTGCAAGCCGGCAGGAGCCGCGTCAGTGCGTCACCGTGACCGGCGTTCCCACAGAAACATTCCGGAAAAAATTCTCCGCCATGAACTCCGGCATGCGGATGCAACCGTGCGAGGCCGGATAACCTGGAAGATAACCCGCGTGCAGGCCAGTGCCGCCGACGATGCGCATGAAATAAGGCATCGGCGCGCCCTTGAAATGAGTGCCGGGAGGTTTTGGATCCTTGCCCACGTCCACGTTGGCGACGACGACGGTATCCGCTGAGTCGACGTAATCGCCGAACTGGCTGGAAACGTGGTTCTGATCTTTCTGGATGATCTTGAACGATCCGGTCGTTGTTCCCATTCCTTCACGGCCAGTCGAAAGCTGTGAAATGCCGACCAACTGACCGCTCTTGTAAAAATAGGCCCTTTGCTCGCCCAAGCTGATCTTGATCGACGGTTTTCCGGAGCTGCCGTCCCCGTCCCAATAAGAGACGCTGTCCTGCGGCGCAGAACTCGATACGGGCTGATTGCCGTAAACGCCGCCGAGGTATTGCGAGCGGGCTGCGGTCGGATCATCTCCATCACAACCGACCAAGAAAAGCGCGATGGAGGTTGCGGAAATCAGTGACAAGCGGCGAAAAAGCGAGTGCGACATAACAAAAATCAGCGAGGCCATTACGGTGCGACAACTTCAAAGTCAAGATGACCACAGCGCGGAACGACAACTGAGATGCACCAGTTCTGACGGAAGTCGCTGGCTTGTATTCTGCTTTTTCTTGGCGAGAATTGCGACCGTTCGCCGCCAGTCATTCCGTTAATGCCGACCTACGAATATTCCTGCGAGAAGTGCGGTGGCACTTTCGAGACTGTGCAATCGATGCGTGACGCGCCGTTAAAGGAATGTCCAAAAGAACTTTGCCAGCAAAAAAAATGGGGACATGGGAAGGTGAAACGGCTCATTGGCACCGGCGCCGGACTGATTTTCAAGGGCTCCGGATTCTACATCACCGACTACCGGAGCGATTCGTATCGCGAAGCAGCGAAGAAGGACGCGCCTGCAACAGCGGAAAAGCCGGCGGCGAAAGAAGGCAAAGCGGCTCCGGCAACAGCGCCGGCGAAGTCTGAACCGAAACCGAAGAAGTCATCCGACAAATGATCAAACTGGTTTGTCCCGAGTGCCGGCGCGAGAACGAGCCCGAACGAATTTATTGCCACGATTGCGGGGCGCGACTCGATCGGACCGCGCTCGCAAAAATTGCGCCGAAGGGTGAAGACGCAAAAGAAACGCAGAAGCGACTGCGAACCATGCTCGATCCGCAGCGCGCGAAGATCAGGCACCTGTTTTTTAAAACCAGCAAAATGATTCTGGGCGCGCTGGCGACGGCCGCCGTCATCCAGATGATCTTGCCGCCGGACATGCCGCCGCGTCTGAAGACCGGCGACTTTCCGCCCCAAATCACTCTCGACATGGAAAACGCGCTGCTGAATCACAGCGCGGCGCCGCTGCAATACACCGAGGCGCAGGTAAACGCCTACCTCGGCAGCGCGTTGAAAAGCAAACAGACGGCGTTGAGCAAGCTGTTACAGTTCGAGCGCGCGATCGTGAAATTTGATGAGAACGTTTGTGCGATCACAGCGGAACGATCGCTCTTTGGATTCTCGCTCTTCACCACCACGTCGTCGAAAGTGAGTTTGCAAAACGGAACGTTGAACACCACGAACAATGGCGGAAGCATCGGACGGCTGCCGGTCCATCCGATGTTGATGAAATATGCGGATCCGTTGTTCTCGGATCTCTGGACGGCCTTGGATCGCGAACGGAAGGCGATTTCGAAGATGGGTGCGATCGAATTCCGCCCGCAGGCGGTCGTGTTAACGCCGAAGTCTTAAAAAACGTCGGCCGGGCCACTCGCGCGACCCGGCCAAACGCCAACCCGACAAAGCTTCGCTTTTAGGCGAGGCCCATCGTCCGCAGCAACTGGGTGTCGATTACGCCATCAACGGGCAGACCGTTGTTGCGCTCGAACCCGCGGATCGCTGTGCGAGTTCCTTCCCCGATCACACCATCAACGGCGCCGTGGTAATACCCACCGCGGGCGAGCCGTCGTTGGACCGCAGCCACCGTCGCGTCATCCGTGATGCCTCTGTCGTAGACGGTGTAGCGCGAGGTATACGGCGTGTAGTACCCGTAGCCGTACGGATACGTGCCGTAATACGGATAACCGTAGCCGTAGCCGGGATAACCGAGGCCGAAGTTAAAGTAGACACTCGACCGCGGCCGATAATAGCGGTGATGGTTCCACTGGCTCGCGGCGACTGTCGTCGAGCGGCTAATGGAAGGTCGAACCGCTGTTCGCGTCCGCGTCTGCGCGAAGGCGGATGAAGTCGCCATCGCTGCGAAGACCAGCGCGATAAAAAGAAGTTTAGTTGTTTTCATTGTCATTTTCCTCCTCTTAATTAGACGCCAGCGAAGGGAAAAAGTTTCACTTTAATTACGTCGGAGCCGAAAATTTTCGGGCCGGTTTTTGGCTCGCTTTCTCCGCGTCAAATTTGGAAGGCTCAACCCGTGTTACGTTTGCGTTGCCCCTGCCCGTTTCTCGCCGGTGCACTGATCGCGGCCACGAGTCTCGCGGCGCCGATTGAGCAAAGCATCAGCACTTCCCGACAATTCATTGTTTACGGAACCGATGTCGCAGTCCGCGGCGCGATTTGCGATTTCGCGGAGCGAACCAAGCGCGAACTGCTCACGTTGCTGGACGAGCGTGACGAATGGAAAACGGCAATCGTCATCAACGCGCAGTATCCCCAGGCGAATTTGCCGGAAATGTCGCAACTCAGTGTTGATGTGGGACAGACCGGCTTCGGTTTAAAGCTCCAGCTCAATCTTGTGGTGAGTTCGCAGATGAGCCGTCCGGAGATTCGGCGCGAAATGTTAAGAGCGTTGCTCCTCGAGATGATGTACCGCGGCCAACCGAACCTTCCGGTCGGCGCCGCCTACGTCTCGCCGCCCGACTGGCTGCTTCAGGGGATTCCGTCAGCCGAATCGGAGTTTTCCAGAGACCGTGTGGCTGGCGTGCTGGCGCTGCCTGCATCGGCGAAGACCGTCCTGCCGTTGGAAAAATTTCTGACGCAGCGTCCCGAATTGCTGGATGCTGCGGGCCGGACGCTCTATCGCGCGTATGCTTTTGCCCTGGTCGATTTGCTCAATGGTGCGCCTGATGGTCCGCGTCGTCTCGCGCGATTTGTTGCTGATCTGCCGGTCGCCTCAAATGATGCGATGTCGGACCTGGGAAAACATTTTCCCGACCTGCTCGCGTCGGAGATGGCCGAAAAAAACTGGGCGAAACAGATTGCTCACCTTTCAACGGGACAGCCGTATCAGCTGCTGGGGACCGCCGAAACCGAACGGCTCCTGACTGAAAAACTGCGGCTCGAGATTTCGGAGCGGGGTGTCCAAAAGAGTTTCGAGTTGGAACAGTTCCCGGATTTCCTGAAATCCCGATCGGCGAAAAGTGTTCTTGGTTCGCTGGCCCACGATTTAAGCGCGCTGGCGACGCGGGCAAATCCTGTTTACGCGCCGATTGTCGCCGAATACGCCGAGATCGCGGCGCGATTGTTGCGAGGAAAAACGGGCGGGATCCGCCGGCGACTCGAGCGCCTGCGATCGGCGCGCGCGAGCGTCACAGCGCAAATGCGCCAGATCGACGATTACATGAATTGGTTCGAGGCGACGAATCTGGCCGGTCCCAGTGGAGAATTCGCCGATTACATGCGTGCGGCGGAGCGAGCGGCGCAACCCGAGCGAACCAAGCGCGATCCGATTTCAGTCTATCTCGATGTGCTCGAAACGCAGTTCGAGAATTAGGAAACGCGCGTTTCAACTACTCGTTAGGCCAAGAAAAATTTTCACCGACAGACACCCGTTCAAGGCGCGATTTACGAAGTGTATCTGGACACAGAAAGGGAAAAAAGGGGTATGAAACTAAGAGACAAGATCGAGGAATGGGCAGCGTCCGGTTACATTTTGTTATGGCTTCTGGGGGTGCCGATTCCGGTTCTGCTTTTGTTTTTTCTGCTGCGTGGCTGCAATTAGAGGCGCGACGTCCTGCCGGTTGCGGATTGCTCCGCCCTGCGAAGTCGGTTACTGAAACCGGCGATGACTCAGCCGGTGGACCGTTACGACTTTGCCAGCGATAACACCGCCGGTATTTGTCCGCCGGCGTGGAACGCTCTCGCGGAAGCGAATGTCGACACCGAGATATCCTACGGCGATGACCTTTGGACTCGGCGCGTCATCGAGCGTGTGCGCGAGATTTTTGAGAAGGACTGCGAAGTGTTTCTCATTTTCAACGGCACTGCGGCGAATGCGCTGGCGCTGGCGCATTTGTGCCGCCCTTACCACGGCGTGATTTGCCACGAACGCGCGCACAGCCAGACCGACGAATGTGGCGCGCCGGAATTTTTTTCCGGCGGCGCAAAACTCATCCCGACGGCAGGCGAGAACGGCAAGCTGGACTTGAGCAACGTCGCTGCCGCTCTCGCGCGGCATCCCGACGTTCACTCGTCGAAACCGCGTGTGCTCAGCCTGACGCAAGCCACGGAGTTCGGCACCGTTTATCAGCGCGGCGAAATCGAAACGATCTGCGAATTCGCGCGCAAACATTCCCTGCTCGTTCACATGGACGGCGCGCGGTTCGCGAACGCCGTCGCGGCTTTGAACTGCACCCCGAAATCACTCACGTGGGAGCTGGGCGTCGATGTCCTGTGTTTCGGCGGGACGAAGAATGGGACAGCCGCGGGCGAGCTGGTGATTTTTTTTAACCCGGAACTCGCCTACGAATTCGATTACCGCGCAAAGCAAGGGGGACAGCTCGCATCCAAGATGCGCTTTCTCGCGGCGCCATGGACCGGCTTGCTCCGCGACGAGGCGTGGATCGAGAACGCGCGGCACGCAAACCACTGCGCAAAATTGCTCGCGAAAAAATTGACTTCAGTGCTGGGCGTCGAACCGGTGTTTCCCGTTGAAGCGAGCGCGGTTTTCTTCCGTTTGCCGGAATCATTGGTGACCGCTCTGCATTGCCGCGGCTGGCACTTCTACAAATTCATCGAACCGGATGTGCATCGGTTCATGTGCGCGTGGTCGACAACCGAAACCCAGATCGATGAGTTCGTCGCGGACGTGAGGAATTCTCTGGCGGCAACCGGAATGGCGCATAAAGGTACGCCGTGAAACGGGTCGGACTTTTTGTGCTGGGGCTCGTCGTGCTCGGCGGTTGCCGGGCGGCGCACGATGTGGCGGTGAGTTCCTTTCACGTCCTTGACGCCCCCGCCAATTATGTTCGCCGTCACATCGATGGCGATACGCAGACCACGACCACCACCGCCAGTTCCGACGCCGTCACCACGCCAGGCCGCAACGTCACGCCGCCCGCAACGACAACAGAACGACGAACCACGACCACCACTACCAAACCCAGCCCCAGCCCAAAGTCTTCGCCCGCGGCGGTTACGGAAAAATCCAAGCCGTCGCCCAGCCCGTCGCGCAATGCTTCGACCCAATCGCAGATTCCCACCGCCAAGCCGGTCCCCGGCAAACCCGGTTACGTTTTTAGCCCGTTCGATCCTAGCGGCGGCTACGTTGACGTCACCGGGTATGCGTCCGGCCAGAAAGTGAAGGATCCATATTCGGGAAAAATCTTTCTCGTCCCCTAAAGCCTCATTGAGTGGGCCTTCCGTAGTCTCAAGCAGCGGACGCGCAGATTTTTACGGAAGATGGCGAAAAAAATCCCGCAACTTCCCCCCACGCGTACGGTATCTGCTCCCTCATCTTCATTGCCGGCCACCGGCGCTTTCTTCTCCTACTTTCTTCAAACCCATGTCACGATCCGCAGTATTGAAGTACGCCAGCGCCATACTCGCTCTTGCGCTGGGGATGGCTGCGCCTGTTGCCGACGCTTACGTTCTCGAAGGCAAGAGCTGGCCGGCGGGTTCCACTGTCCTCATGCAGCTCAATCTCGGCAGCGCCGGACGCACGTTACAGGATGGCAATACGTCGTGGGACGACGCGGTCCTTCCAGTGGCCGGCATGTGGAACCAGACGATCCAGCGCGTGCAGGTCACCACGATCGTTAATCCGGTGGTGCCCACGAGCTCCGGCGACCGGCTCAATGCGGTGTTTTTCTCAAACTCGATCTTCGGACAATCGTTCGGGTCCGGCACGCTGGCGGTGACTTATTACACCAGCTCCGGCGGCAGCATGGTTGAATCCGACACGATCTTTAATCGGAACGCTACTTTCGATTCCTATCGGGGGCCGTTGCAGTTCGTCGCCCACGGCCCGGCCATCGCCGACATTCGGCGCGTTTTTCTTCACGAAATGGGACACACGCTCGGCCTTGGCCATCCGGACACGGGCGGTCAGCACGTTACCGCCGTGATGAATTCCATCGTGAGCGATCAGGAAGTTCTCGCGGCGGATGACATCGCGGGCGGACAATCTCTTTACGGAGTCGGCACTGGAGTTCTGCCAACTCCGACGCCGACTCCAACCGCTACTGCCACTGCCACGCCGAAACCTTCGCCAACGCCGGCTCCCACGGCAACGCCAACACCTAACCCGATCTCGACACCCGGAACCGGCGCGGGCCATCTCGCGAATATTTCCACCCGGATGAAAGTCGGCTCGGGTCAAAACGTTCTCATCGGCGGATTCATCATCAAAGGCACGCAAAAAAAGACGCTGGTTCTTCGCGCCATCGGTCCATCACTCGCGGCAGCGGGCGTAACCAACGTGCTGGCTGATCCGGTTCTTGAGGTTCATGATTCCGCCGGCAACGTCATCGCGATCAACGACGATTGGCGCGATGGCGCTCAGGCCTCGCAAATTCAGCAGAGCGGCATCGCCCCGAGCGACCCGCTGGAGGCGGCGCTCCTGGTCACGCTTACGCCCGGCAATTACACCGCCATCGTTAGCGGATATGGCGACGCCGGCGGCAATGGCCTCGTGGAAGCATATGAAATGGACGCCAACACGACGCGCCTGGTTAACATTTCCACGCGCGGCCGTATCGGCACCGCAGGCGAGCCGATGATTGGCGGCCTGATTACGCAGGGCGGGTCGAAGAAGGTGATTATTCGCGCGCTCGGTCCGTCGCTGGGTACGGGCGTGATGGCGATCACCGGCGCGCTTGCCGATCCGACTTTGGAATTGCGCGATGCTTCGGGTAATCTGCTCGCCTACAATGACGACTGGGGGCAGAGCGACCAGGTCTCCGAGATTTTGGCGAGCACGATTCCGCCGGTGAATCCGCTTGAATCAGCGATCGTGGCTACGCTCGGGGCCGGAAACTACACCGCAATCGTCCGCAGCGTGGATGGCTCCGCCGGAGTTGCGCTTGTGGAAGTATACGATCTTGATCCGTAGGTTCGATGCGCAAACGATTAGATGCCGGAGATAATCCGTGCGACGTTACCATGGGCGGAGAAAACGCTGTTTGAATCGATGAATATACACCCCGTTATGAAATTGCTGCGCTCTCTCGTGTTTCTCTCGCTCATCTTGCTGGCCCTGCCGGCTGCCCGTGCGACAACGGTTATTCCGCCTACTTTCGACGAGCTCGTCACTCGGGCCGAAATGATTTTCGAGGGAACCGTCACCGGCACGCGCTCGGAATGGACCGGCGAAGGCGCTAATCGCCACATCGTGACCTACGTGACGTTCAAGATCGACGATGCAATCAAAGGCGCGGTCGGCGCCGAGTACACCATCCGGATGTTCGGCGGTACCGTCGGCGATCAGACGATCGAGGTGACCGACGCACCGAAATTCAAGATGGGTGACCGCGACATTCTTTTCGTCGAACACAACGGATCGCAGTTCATTCCGCTGGTGGGAATCATGCATGGGCGGTTCCACGTTCAGGCAGACGCGAACGGCACGAACGAAAAAATCACCAAGGATAGCGGTGCCGCCATGGCTAATGTGGCGAAGCTCGGTCAGGACGAAGTCGCCGCCGCGACTGGAGCCGCAATGTCGAAAGCGGACTTCAAGGCAGCTATCCGGCAAAAGCTCGCGGAAAAAGCTGCGAAGTAACGCGGCCTACCGCGTTCCGTCAGCCTTGCGTTGCTGAACTACCTGGCGTTTCACTTCATTCGCCCGATCGAGCGAATGCTTCATCCAGTTGTGCTCGCTTACCGGCCGCGGCGACGCTGAGGCGACTTGTGTCGCCGTTTTGCTTTTCTGCTCCGGTTTCGCGGATTCGCTGCGTTTTTGCACAATGAAAAGCCAGGTCAAACCGGCGAGGACGGCGATAACCAGGAACTTGCGCATGCGCAAAAGAGAAGCACAGCGCGAGCCATCGGGCGCCGCGTTGCTCCGATGGATTCGCGATGGTAAATAACGCCATGCACGCGCCGCGACATCCGGGAAGGGCCTTGGAAAGCCCGGCCTCGCCGACTTCGTCGGTTGGGTTACGGGTGTCCCGACTTTTGTGCGCCCTCTTGGTGGCCGCGGTACCCGCCGCCGCTCAAACTTACCAAGGCCGCGAGCTCGTCCAGGCGAAACTTCTCGCGGACGTTTCGGCCATCGTTCCAGGAAAGCCGTTTACCGCCGGTCTCCTCCTCCACATGGTCCCGAACTGGCACACCTACTGGAAATTCCCGGGCGACGCGGGCATCCCTACTGAGATCAACTGGAAATTGCCGGATGGTTGGAAAGTCGGCGAAATCCAATGGCCGATTCCGCTAAAACTCAATGAGCCCGGCGATATTCAAATCTATGGATATCACGATGAAGTGCTGTTGTTGCAGGAAATCACCCCGCCAGCTTCACTCACCGGGAACACGGTCCAGCTTGCCGCGGAGGCGTCGTGGCTCGTTTGCGAAAAGATCTGCATACCGGGGAACGCGAATTTGAAACTGGATCTTCCGGTTGCCGCGCAATCCGCCGCCGCGAACGAAGAAATTTTTTCCCGATACCGCCGCAGTCTGCCGCAGAACTGGCCCGAGACGAAAGTCGCTCGAGCAAGCTGGCAGCGGGAGGGAAACGAGCTGCGGCTCACCGTGGAAAGCGCGGCGCTCGCGAATTATCCGGCGGCAGATTTCTTTCCGTTGCCGGAACCGCGCGTCGTAGTCAGCCATCCGAAAACGGAGCGCGCGAGCGATGGGAAAATTATTTTCCGGGTGCCGATTGAGACGGACGACAAAAATGTCTCGGCGCTGAATGGAATCATTGTCTTCGGCCAAAACGACAACGGACCAGATCGCAACGCCTGGTCGTTGACCGCGCCGTCCTCCATCGCCGCCGCTGCGCCCTCCATACCCGACGCTTTTTGGAAATACCTTCTCTTTGGTTTCATCGGCGGGTTCATTCTCAACCTGATGCCGTGCGTGCTGCCGGTGATCTCGCTCAAGATTTTCGGATTCATTCAGCACGCCGGCCAGGATCGGCGGCGAATCCTGCGCAGCGGCCTCGCGTTCGTCGCCGGGATCTTCGCCTGGTTCATCGGGCTGGCGCTTTTGCTCATTGGTTTGAAATCCGCCGGCCGTGAAATCACCTGGGCGTTCCAGTTCACGAATCCTTATTTCGTCGTCGCGATGAGCGCCGTTGTTTTGGTCTTCGCGCTCAATCTCTTTGGCATCTTCGAAATTTCGCTGCCGCAATTCGCGAATCGCGGCGTGCTCGGCTGGACCGCAAAGGAGGGCGACGCCGGCTCGTTTTTCCAGGGCGTGTTCGCGACTGTGCTGGCCACTCCATGCACCGCGCCGTTTCTCGGCACCGCGCTCGGGTTCGCTTTCACGCAATCAGGCTGGACGATCCTGGTCATGTTCGTCGCCATCGCCGCTGGAATGGCGTTTCCATATTTTTTGCTCGCGGCTCAACCAGCCTGGCTGCGGCTGCTGCCCAAGCCCGGCCCGTGGATGCTGCGCGTGAAACAGCTCATGGGCTTCCTTCTCCTCGCGACGCTCCTTTTCCTGCTGGCCGTCCTCGGCGCCGAACGCGGGGTCGAAGCAATCATCTGGAATTCCTGTTTCCTCCTCGCGCTCAGTCTTGCCTGTTGGATGAAAGGCGCCTTCATCGTCCCGACCGCATCCGCAATGTCCCGCGGCGTCGTAATCGTGCTCCTGCTTGTGCTCCTGCTCGGCTCTGGCTATTTTTGCATCGGCCAGAAATTCGCGCAGGCGAAACTGACCTCCACGGAAAGGGCCACGCAGGGTGACTGGCAGCCGTTCACGCCGCAGCTTCTCGAATCGGAAGTAAAACAAGGCCACGCTGTCTTCGTCG
>DASQPH010000144.1:0-3044 GCA_035644055.1 Chthoniobacterales bacterium | reverse complement strand
CGGCTTGATAAAGCTCCATTTCAAACCGCAGGAGAACCCCGCCCCACCGCGGCCGCGGAGTCCTGAATTTTTGACTTTGTTGACGATGTCATCGCGCGACAGAGTCAACGCTTGCTTTAATTGTTCGTAACCGCCGCCGCGCAGGTAACAATCGATGTCGCTAGTCCAACCGGGGCGCCCGATGTTTTTGTAAATCAGGCGGTGTTCCAAAGGATGCGGCGGCCACGCTAATTTCGGATTGCCGATTGCCGAGTGCCGGCCGCCGAGCAGCTCGGCTGCGGACTCTGGATTTACCTTCTCGTGCAGTTGTTCGCCAACCATGCACACTGGCGCGGTGTGGCAGCTGGCCAGACACTCAACAAATTCGACGCTGCAAGTTCCGTCGGCGCTGACCGCGATCGGATTAGGCATTTCTTCACCATCACTCGGGCGCTGGATTCCCAGACTCGCGCACAAATTTTCCATCACTTCCATTCCACCCGCCATCGCGCAACTCAGGGTACGGCAGATCCTGATGTGCGTTTTCCCGGCCGGATGCTGGCGGAACATTGGGTAAAAAGTGACTACCTCGAGAATGTTGATCGGTTGGAGGCCGAGTTTTTCCGCGATCCAGAAGATGGCTTCGTCGCCGATGAACCCGAAGTGTTCCTGCCACAAATGCAAGAGCGGCATCGCCGCGCTTCGACGGTGCTCGCTCGGATAACGCGCTATCGCCGCGTCCATTCTCTGCCCCAGCGCGGCGGGAATTTGGATGCGCGTCGCGTCTGCCATCGTTGAACCTAACCCAGCGCAGGGATACGCGGCAAATCGCGTTTCGCGCTCTCGAGTCCGCTGTCCCCAGCGGAATGATGCGACGCTCCGGCGGACAAACGCGCTGGGGATAGCGCACGCTACAGCGGATCAATCGGAGAGTGTGCTGTCCTTCGACTGCACTTTGTCGTCCTTGAAAACGATCGTGACCGTATCTTTGCCCTGACGATAAACGTACGTCGTTTGCTTCGTAATCGTCGGGTCCTCAGTTTTCGACGAAGTAGGCTGACCCAAAATCGATTCCACTTGCTTCTTCGACATGCCTTCCGTGACCTGATCCACGTTCACCTTGGTGATTCGCTTGCCGATGCAGCTATCGAGCATGAGCACGAGCATGAGCACGAGCACGAGTCGCGACGCAGTTCGGAACATCGTAGTCATGGGTCTCATTCGGTTCATCTATCGCATTCGCCCATCACGAAGTCCAGACTGCCGAGCACGGCGGGCACGTCACTGACCAGGCAACCGGGCAAAAGCTCCGGCAGGATACTGAGGTTCACGAAGGACGGCGCGCGAATTTTCAACCGATACGGAACGCCGCCGCCTCTGCTGTTAATGTAAAAGCCAAGCTCACCTTTGGGATTTTCGGCTCCGAAATAGACTTCGCCCGGCGGCGCATCGAGCCCTTCGGTCACCACAATGAAATGATGAATTAGTTCTTCCATCTTTGTCATCACTCGCGATTTCGGCGGGGTCATGTTTTTCCAGTTCGAAACATTGATCGGACCGCTGGGCAGTTTATCGATGACCTGCCGCAAAATTCGCGCGCTTTGACGCATCTCCTCGAGTCGCACCAGATAACGATCGTAACAATCGCCTGCGCTTCCGATGACCACGTCGAAATCGTAATGGTCGTAGTCGAGATATGGGTGTTTGCGGCGCAAATCGTGTTCGATTCCACTCCCCCTCAGGTTCGGGCCGGAAATCGCATACGCGATCGCGCGCTCTTTCGTGATGACGCCAATGTCTTTTGTGCGATCGACAAAAATCTTGTTCCGGGTCAGCAACCTGTCGCATTCGTCGAGACTCGGGCCAAAGTCGTCGAGGAATTTTTTGAGTTCCGGGATAAAAGCTTCCGGAAGATCGCGGATTTGTCCGCCGACTCGGGTGTAGGACGTGGTGAACCGGGCGCCGGTCAAGAGCTCAAACAGATTGTAGAGTTTTTCGCGCTCCGTGAAGGTGTAGAGAAAAACCGACATCGCGCCGAGATCGAGCGCCATCGCGCCGAGCCCAAGGAGATGCGAGGAAATGCGCGACGTTTCGCAGCAAATCGTACGGATCGCTTTTCCGCGCGGCGGAATGTCCCAGCCCATCAACTTTTCCACAGCGAGCGCGTAGGCCACATTATTCGAGAGCGGTGCGAGATAATCGAGCCGGTCGGTGTACGGCACGAATTGGTTGTATTGCATGTTCTCGGCGATCTTCTCATCGCCGCGATGGAGAAAACCGATGTCCGGCGTTGCTTTGATGATGAGCTCACCATCCAGCGCCAACACGAGCCGCAAAACGCCGTGGGTAGCTGGATGCGACGGCCCCATGTTGAGCACCATCTTCTCGCCGATATCGTACTGCTCCGGTTCGCGTAATGCCGCGTCGGCCGCGGCCACCCGGGTAACCGGGTCCGGTGAATCGATCTCGCGCGTCGTGAATGGCATTGAAGGATAAATTACAACGTTAGAAACGGATAACGCTTACGGTAGCGAGTCAACTGTGTGAAGGTCGCAGTCGCGAGGACGCTTTCGCCAGCACGCGAGGATGCGCGCTACCCAGAAGACGCTCGCGCTCGATGCAAAACACGATTAACTACGTCCCCGTATGCCCAAAAACATCGCACTACTTTTCGCCGGTCAGGGCGCGCAATGCGTCGGGATGGGGCACGACCTCGCCGAGCAATTTCCTGTCGCAGCGGATTTGTTTCGGCAGGCCGATGAAATTCTTGGTCGAAAGTTAAACGACATTGCCTGGAACGGACCGATAGAGGAATTGACCAAGACTTCAAATTGTCAGCCGGCGCTTTACGTGCACGCGCTGGCTGCATTGGCAGCGTTGCGCGAGGTCTTCGGCGAGTTTGAAGTCGGCGGCGCGGCCGGTTTGTCGTTAGGGGAAATCACCGCGCACGCCGCGGCGGGCACATTCGATTTTGCGACTGGTTTGAAGCTCGTGCAAAAGCGCGGTGAATTCATGGATGAAGCGTGCGCAACAACGCAAGGCGGGATGGCGGCTATGATTGGTGG
>DASQPH010000143.1:0-3056 GCA_035644055.1 Chthoniobacterales bacterium | reverse complement strand
TTCGTCGTGGAAGTAATGCACCATCTCTTCATTGCCGTCGCGCACCTTCACGAGATACATCGGCAACTTGCCGGTCTTCTTCGCGCGCTCGCCGAGGAAGCTTTCGAAATCGCCGCCGTGCCGGCGGATCGATTCGCTCAGCTTCGCCAGCTTCTCGAGCGATTCGAGAATGTCTTTCAGCTGAGCGGCGGAAAGCTCCTTGTCGTCAGCGAGATTCTTCAGCCGCACGTCTTCGGCGCCGAGCGTGATCAGGATTTTGTTCAACTGCACGTCGTCATCGACGTATTCCTCGCGCTTCTTGCGCTTGATCTGATAAAGCGGCGGCTGCGCGATGTAGATTTTCCCGGCGCGCACCAGCTCGGTCATTTGCCGATAGAAAAACGTGAGCAACAGCGTCCGGATGTGCGAGCCGTCGACGTCGGCGTCGGTCATGATGATGATGCGGCCGTAACGCAGCTTCGAAATGTCGAAACTCGCTTCATCTTTGCTTTTCGCGACTCCATCAATGTCTTCCTTCGGCTTGCCGATGCCGGTGCCGATCGCGGTGATCATCGATTGGATCTCGGTGTTTTTGAGGAACTGATCGATGCGCGCTTTCTCGACGTTGATGAGTTTGCCGCGGATTGGCAGGATCGCCTGGTAGCGGCGGTCGCGTCCCTGCTTCGCGGAACCGCCGGCCGAATCACCCTCGACGATGTAAAGCTCGGTCAAGTCCGGATCGCGCTCCGAACAGTCCGCCAGCTTGCCGGGAAGTCCGCCGCCGGTCAGCGCGCCTTTGCGAATCGTCTCGCGCGCCTTACGCGCGGCTTCACGCGCGCGCGCAGCCGTCAAGACCTTGTCGAAAATTCGCCGCGCGATGGGCGGGTTCTGGTCGAAGAAGGTCATTAGCCCTTCGTAGACAACCGAGTTTACGATTCCGTCGATCTCGGTGTTCACGAGCTTCACCTTGGTCTGCGATTCGAAGCGCGGGTTCGGTAGCTTGATGCTGAGCACGCAGGTCAAACCTTCCCGGACATCTTCGCCCGAGATCGCCGGATCTTTCTCCTTCGTCAGGCCGTTCGTCTTTGCGTACTGGTTGACCGCCTTCGTGAGCGCGCTGCGGAACCCTGTCAAATGCGTGCCGCCGTCTGGATTCGGAATCGAGTTCGCGAAGCAAAGGATCTGGTCGTTGTAGCTGTCGTTATATTGAAGAACGACGTCGACAAAGACTTCGTCCCGTTGCCGCGAGAGCACGACCGGCTTCGGATGAATGACCTGTTTGTTCTCGCCCAGCTCGCGAACGAACTCCTCGATTCCCTTTTTGTAGACGAACGTTTCCTTTTTCCCGGATTCGCTCCGCTCGTCGACCAGCGTGATCTCAAGGCCCGGATTCAGAAACGCCAGCTCACGCAACCGGCTCGCCAGGCGCTCGAACTTGAACTCGGTCGTGATCGTGAAAATCGTCGGGTCGGGGAAGAACGTAATCAGCGTGCCAGTCTGCTTCTTGTTCTTCAGCTCAGCGATGACTTCGAGTTTCTGCGTCGTCTTGCCGCGCTCGAACGCCATGTGATGGACCTTGCCCTCGCGCGAGACCTCGACCTTGAACCAATCGGAAAGCGCGTTGACGCATTTCGCGCCGACACCGTGGAGACCGCCGGAATATTTGTAAGCGCCCTGGCCGAATTTTCCGCCCGCGTGCAGATTCGTCAGGACCAATTCGACTGCCGGCATCTTCCATTTCGGATGCATGTCGACCGGAATGCCGCGGCCGTTGTCCTTTACCGAAACGGAACCGTCGACGTGAATCGTCACGTCGATCCTGGTGCAGAACCCAGCCAGATGCTCGTCGATTGAATTGTCGAGCACCTCGAAAACCATGTGGTGCAACCCGCGCTCATCCGGGTCGCCGATGTACATGCCGGGGCGCTTCCGAACGGCCTCGAGCCCCTCTAATTTATCGATCTGGGCGGCGTCGTATTTCTGGCTTTGACTGATCCCGGTGGCGTCAGTTTGACGTTTCCGAGTGTCCGAGTTTTCGTCTTCTGAAACACGCAAAGCAGTGGCTGGCATATACGACAAAAAACATAGGCGAAAAACGCCCTTTCAACAACCGATATTCTGTGGTTTTTGGACCTAATTTTGCGCTACAAATGGGGGAGCGGCCAGGGCCGAGGCACAGTATTTAGTGGATGGCCGGCCCGGTCAGCGGGGCTGGTTTGGAGGCGTAACTCGGGCGTGCTTGACCAGGCCTCCGGCGACCCCGAAAATGCCCGTCACTCATGCGATTCCAAACTCTCTACGAAGCACGTTGGATCTTCGCCGTTCTCGTGCTCCTGTCGATCGCGAGCGGGATTTTTTTGCCCTGGCTGCTCGTGCTCGTACTTGCGTTAACGATTTACGTTTTCTGGTTCTTCCGTGATCCGGCGCGTGTTTCTCCGGCCGACCCAAATGCAGTTCTAGCGGCCGCGGACGGAACTGTCGCGGACATCGTCGAAATCGAAGAGCCGGAAGTGGTGCACGCCCGCCAAAAGCGTGTCGGCATTTTCCTTTCCGTCTTCGACGTCCATACCAATCGCGCGCCGGTCGAAGGCAAAATCATTTACAAGAAAGCGCACGCCGGCTTGTGCCTCGACGCGCGCCACGCCGACTGTACGACGAAAAATCGCGCGATGACCTGGGCGTTTCAAAATTCGCGCGGCATTTTCGTTGTCCGGCAACTAACCGGCATGATCGCGCGCCGGATCGTGGGCTGGTCGAACGTCGGCGACGAATTGGAGAAGGGGGAGCACTTTGGGATGATTCGCTTTGGGTCGCGAACGGAAGTATACTTGCCGCTGGACGCCGAGGTGTTGGTGAAGGTGGGCGACCGCGTCACCGGAGGGACCAGCGTGATCGCTCGGCTTCGCTAGAACATGAGCACGCCGAACCCGAAAATCTATCTGCTGCCGAACCTGATGACGGCTGGCAATCTTTTCTGTGGGTTCGCCGCCACCCTCCAGATCGTGCAGGGTGCGCTCCTGCAAGCGTCCGATCCCGACGCCGCCGCGCAGCTTTTTCATTTCGCGGTCTGGTTCATT
>DASQPH010000142.1:0-41477 GCA_035644055.1 Chthoniobacterales bacterium | reverse complement strand
TTGAATCGGACTTTCGCTGCTTTGGCCGATCCTACCCGTCGTCACATCCTCGCTCATCTCGCCCGCGGCAATCGTCGCGTCACCCACCTCGCCCGCCCGCACGACATGTCGTTGCCGGCGGTCTCGAAACATCTGCGCGTTCTGGAAAGGGCCGGACTCCTCCGCCGACGCCGTTACGGACGTGTTCATGAAATGGAATTGAACGCGAAGCCGCTCAAACAAGCCGCCCAGTGGGTCGAAGACTATCGAAAATTTTGGGAAGGATCGCTCGATCGCCTGGCTGAATATTTGGAACAGACCAGGCAACCTAAACGAAACAAAATATGACAACAAAAACCGATTCAGAAGAATTTCGAAGTCGGTTGGACCGCAATCCTCGGTATGGAACTCAAACAATTCGTTGAATCAACAAAGAAGGAATAATCATGACCACAAAGGTACCAGAGAAAACATCACTCGAGATCAAACGATTCATTAACGCTCCCCGCGATCGCGTTTACCAAGCGTGGACCGATCCGGCACAGCTCAAGGAATGGTGGGGACCCGAAGGTGTGCGCACGCGCAACTTCACGGCGGACGCGCGGGTTGGCGGAAAATATCGCTGGGACCTGTTTAATCAGGACGGTGAGGAGATGAGCGTGTTCGGCGAATACCTCGAACTGACGCCTGGCCGAAGAATCGCCTTCACCTGGAAATGGGACGATGATGAAAACTGGAAAACTCACGACAGCGTCGTCACAATCGAATTGTCGGATTGCGATGGCGGAACTGAAGTTCGTTTAGTCCACGAAAAATTACCGAGCGAAGCATCGCGCGACCGTCATAACGAAGGCTGGAACAGCGTGCTCGATCGTTTGGAAAAGTTTTTCAACAAGGAATTGCCAGGCGTGCCGTAATCCCGCAGACGCGGGACGAAGGCGGGTCGATCTAAATGGAAAGAGAAAAAATGAGCACAGAAGAAGTAGCGAAGAAAGTAGTCGAGTTCGTTAGGAAACAAGCCTGGTACGAAGCGCTGGACGCGCTTTACGACAAAGACGTTGTCAGCGTGGAAGCGTTCAGCGCAGGTGGCGGTCCGACTGAGACACGGGGAAAAGACGGCGTGCGTGGGAAAATCGATTGGTGGGTCAACGCAATGGAAGTGCATACCTTCAAAGCGAGCGAACCATTTGTTGGCCACAACCGCTTCGTTGTGCAATACGACGCCGACGTGACCGACAAGAAATCGAAAGAGCGGCGAAAGCTATCCGAGGTGGGCGTTTACACGGTGAAGAACGGTAAGATTGTTCGGGAAGAATTCCTGCCGCGGATCAGCTAAGTCCCGGACGGGATCGACGCCGCCCGAAGACTCCGCGGGATTGTGTGGCCCGCCTACGCTGCCGATTTGCGCAAGACGGCGAGCAGGCGTCGCAATTCGTGAAAATCGAACGGCTTCGTTAGATAATGATCGAACCCGGCCTTCTGCCCGAGTCGGTAGTCCGCCACCGATTCGCGCCCGGTCAACGCAATCGCTTTCAGTTTCGGCTGAAGCCTCTTTGCTTTAGTAACCAGATCGAGCCCGTCACCATCCGGCAAACCCAGGTCGCTCAGGAGCACATTCACCCGCATGTTCTCCAGAAGCTGCAACGCATCCGTCACTCCACTCGCCGTGATCACCTCATAATCCGCGCGCCCCAGGAGCGTTGAAAGCACTCGACGCGTATCCTGATGATCTTCAACGATAAGGATGTTCATGCTTTGATCGGCGAGTTCCGGGCGCTCTTTCTCAGAAACGGATTGAGCCGATGCCGTGGATGCTTCTGCCGATCCTATTGGGCCGCACTCTGCGATCCTGAACAGCAGCCCGCTTCCCGAACGCATCGACATCCAATGACGCCGAGCGCTGCACCGAGCACGGGCGCGGCAAGATAGATCCAGAGACTGCCGAGCTGGCCTGAAACAATCGCCGGTCCGAGTGACCGAGCGGGATTCATGGAAGCGCCGCAGATTGGGCCTGCGAACATGGCTTCGAGGGCAATCACGG
Organism: Chthoniobacterales bacterium; assembly: GCA_035644055.1. Classification (GTDB taxonomy): domain Bacteria; phylum Verrucomicrobiota; class Verrucomicrobiia; order Chthoniobacterales; family UBA10450; genus AV80. The sequence goes on along the minus strand of DASQPH010000142.1, from coordinate 39,457 downwards.
AGCCGATTCCAATCCCTGCCGTGATGCCCTTTTCTCTCGCGCCTGTGGAGACGCCGAGAATCACGAACATCAACAAGGCAGTCAGGAGAAACTCAAAAACGAACGATTGAAAAACCGGGCCGGAGGGCTGCGTCGCGCCGAGCAAGCGACTCTCCGGAAAAAGAAGGCGCATCACGCCGCTCCCAGCGAGCGCTCCTGCGCATTGGCTGGCAATATATGGCAGCACGTCGCGCCCCCGCAATCTGCGCGATATCCAGAACCCAATCGTAACCGCCGGGTTAATGTGCGCGCCGGAGATGTCGCCCAGCGTGTAAATCATCACCAGCACGATCAAACCAAAGGTCAACGCGATACCGACGTGAGTAATCGCACCGCCGCTCACTTCGTTGACCACGATCGCGCCCGTCCCGGCAAACACGAGCGCGAACGTGCCGATAAATTCAGCCGCGTATTTCTTCACACCATTGCTCGATCCGGGCTCGGATATCGTCGCGAATCTTCCTGACCTGTTGGAGGCGTTCCACTTCGGTCTCCTCAACCCGTGAAGGATCGGGAAACGGCCAGCTCAACCGCGTCGTCACGCCGGGAAAGATCGGACACCCTTTCTCTTCCGATTCGGCGCAAACCGCGATGACGTAATGAAACAACTTCCCGGATTTCCAGACATCGAACACGGCCTGCGTTTTCTTTTGCGAAAGATCGATGCCGACTTCGCGCATCACTTCTGCCACGAGCCGATTGATCGTGCCAGGCTCCAGGCCCGCACTCTCCGCCGCGAACCGGTCGCCGCAGAGATGGTTCAGCCACGCTTCCGCCATCTGGCTGCGGGCGCTGTTATGAACGCAGATGAACAAGACGTTTTGCTTTGCCATATCGTCTTCGGTCGCGAGCGGATTTGTGAAATGCAGTCCTCGGCTCGCAACAATCTTTCTGGATCGTTGCCAGCTTTTTGAGATCGCGCGCGAAAATCTTGTCCGATTGCACGCAATCCTGCAGGCACTTCAGGTTCGTCTCCAATTCCGCGGCGCGTTTCTTCGGCAAAGAATAGACCATCCAGTTCTGGTCCCGCTCCACCTCCACCATTCCGCGTTCGCGAAGATAAGCGAGGTGCTTGGAAATTTTTACCTGTGGCTCGCCCAGGATCGTCTGGAAATGGCAGACGCACAGGGGCGACTTCGCCAGCAGATGGAGAATCCGCAGCCGCGTCCGGTCGCAGAAGCACTGATAGATTTGAACCAGATCCATCGCCGTCAGCAGCAGGCGGCCTCTGTCTCGCAACAGGTTTCCGTGCTTCCCGTCTTCCGGCGCTCTTGGGCGAGACACTGCGTCTGCCGTTTGCCCAGAATCACGTCGAGCTGCTCACCTGATCGTTTCACTTCCGTGATCGGATACTGCGCTACGACGTAGCAATCGTACTCCACTTCGACCTCCAATTGATCGTGCGGCAATACCCGTTCTCCGAGCCGGAGGATCTTCGCGAAACGATCCGACCTTAGCCGATGCTCGACATCGCGCCCGACGTGCGTCTGAAGCAAAACCGTTTCCGTCTTGCCGAGGACCCCGCCGCAATCGATGAACTTCTTCGCGACGTGCCCAACTTCAGTCACGTGCGCATGCGCCGGGATGTAGTCCCCGTCCGGCAAAACAAAACGCGGGAAGCTGTCAGGATACTTTTCGAGGAGCGCGCGAAGATCAGAGAGTTTCATGCCGCTCTATATTCCTATTTAGGAATATAGTCAACAAAGTGTTTGCGGACGCCGCAGCGCGGCGTCCCTACCAAAGACTTCTGCTTACGGAATGGGGACGAAACCGACCTGGGCGACGATCTTTTGGCCAGCGCTACCGATCGTGAAGTCGAGGAATTGTTTGGCGAGACCGGCTGGTTCGCCGTTGGTGTAGTAGAAGGTGGGCCGCGCATAGGGATAGATCTTGGCGTGGACGGTTTGGTTCGAGGGCAGGACGCCGTCGATGGGCATCACTTTGATGCCACCCGCTTTCGTGTAAGCGAGACCGACGTAACCGACGCCGTTCGGATTTTTCCCAACCTCAGCGGCGATCTGTTCGTTACCGGCCATCTTCTGAGAGCCGCCGGCGTAATCGCGTTTCTTCATCGCGAGCTCCTTGAAATCGGAATACGTGCCGGAGGAGGTGTTGCGGGTGTAGATCGAAATCTTTCCGCCCGATCCGCCGACCGCGCTCCAATCGGTCACTTCGCCGGTGAAGATTTGTTCGACCTGCTTTTTCGTGAGGCCCTTCACCGAGTTTGCCGAATTCACAATAACGGCGATGCCGTCATACGCGACGATGGTCGGTTTCATGTTCACGCCCTTGGCCGAAGCCGCGCTCATCTCGGCCGGCTTCGCGCGCCGGCTCGACATGCCGATCTGCGCGGTGCCGTCGATGATGGCGGCAATACCGGTGGTGGAACCTTCCGCCGCGATGTCGAAGGTGGTCCCGGGATGCTGCGCTTTGAATTGCTCCGCGAGCTGCGGCACGAGTTTCGCCCCGAGCGTGTCGGAGCCTTTGATGACGAGTTTTTCGGCGCGCGTTTCCGCAGTGACGAAAACGAGCGCGAGAGCGGTGAGAAGATAAGTCAGTTTCATATTGGTTTTTTGTTTCTGGTTAAAACTTCACGTTCAAGTCGGCCTGAAAGATTTGATATTTGTCGAGCGGGTTGATGCCGATATCGGCGACGCCGCCGGTGCCGAGCGATTTATCCGAGCGGCGGCCGTAGCCGTAACTGAGGTTGAAAATAACGGCGTCGCTGAGCGCGTATCCAGCCTGGACGACGACGCCCTCGATGTTCACCCGACTGTCGAAGAAGTCGGAATCAACCAGGTTCGGGTCGAGTGCGTATTGCTCGGTGTGCTGCCAGAAAGCCTGGAGCTGCATGTCGTGCTTCGTCTTCAACTGACCGATGCCGGCGCCGATCTGATACGCGTAACGCTGATCTCCGGCTTCCGGATGTCCCGCGGCGCGCGCGCGATCATCCGCATCGAAGTTGACGGCGAAATCGCCGAAGATGCGGAACGGGATCTCGCCGATCTTGAACCCGAATTCCGCCGGCACTTCCAAAACGAGCAGGCTGTTGATCCCAACCTGGTTCGTGGCCATCGAAGCGGTGTTACTGAGGCCCTGCTGACCGCCGACATAGAAGTTGTTAAAGCTGTCGCCGTTGCCGCCGTAGGTGTAGAGGACCGGCGCGACCTGGAAATAAACGTTCCTCGGGAAATTGAACTTGGCGCCGATCTGCCACGCGAAGAGCCAGGCGTCGGTGTTCGGCACCAACCGGCCGCCGGAGACAGCCCGGGCACCGAGCGGGTTCTCCGGATTTGAATCGTCGTAGACAAACTGCGCGAGGTTGACGAAGAGATCGAGCTTCACTTTGAACGGCTCGGCTTCGACGGCGGCCACGGCGTTCTTTCCGTCCTTGCTGTAGGACTCAACCGCGGGCGTGCTTCCGCCGCCGAAACTCAGATTGAAGGTGTGCTTCCATTGTTCGGCGAGCCCTTCCGGATTGATGTCGGCGTCCCAGACCATGAGCGTCGTGACCAACGGGTTCGGCATTTTGCCGGCCTCTAGCGTGATATCGCGGAAGCCTTTGTAGCCGAGATAAGCCTGGCCGACGCCGATGTTGTCGCTCACTTTGCCGAACGGTCCGGCATCGTCGCCGAAGGTCACGTTCGTGGAACGCGGGTTGGTGCTTGTTTCAAAACGCAGACCAAAAAACCAATCGTCCATGAGCGTGCCGCGCAGACCCAGGCGGAGCCGATAACGTTCGCGGCTGCGCTTCAACGTGTCGTCAGGCCCGGGCGTTCCCGGCATCACGTCAGGCGTCGTGCCCTGGCGCTGCTCGTAACGCACGCGCATGTCGCCGTACAATTCGATTTCGTTGATCGGCGCGGAAATTTTCCATTTACCGCCGGACGTTTGCGCGGCTTCGCGGGTCAATTCGCCGCGCACTTCTTCGGCTTCCTGGTCGGTGATCAGTTTTTTCTTCACGAGCAGGTCGAGCAACGCTCCGGCATCCTGCGCTCGCGCGGTAACGCTGCTAAGGGTCAGGCCGGCGGTCACGGCGATTAACACGAAATAATTTCGTAACATTTGTTCTCCTTGTTTCTGCGGTTGTTGTTTCCGCAGAAGCTGAAGTGCGATTGTTACGAACAGATGGCGGCCGCGTGACAGTTACGTGAATTCACGACCGCGTCCGTGGATGAGGAAATGGCAAACAGCGGGAACCGGATCGCGGTTCGCATGCGAATCACTAGGGAGCGGATGCTTCTTTCTCGAGTGAGAAGGAATTCAACGCGTTCGCCAAAGGGTACCCAGAGGGAAGGAATGAAAGTGAAAAAGACAATACTCAGCATCGCGCTGGCATTGGTCGCCCCGTTTGCTTGGGCGCAGACTTCGAGCACAACGACGACCACAACGACCACCGAAGGCGGCGGGACAATCACCGAATACACGCCGGGAAGCGTGATCACGCTCAAGGAAACGAGCGGGCCGCGCCATTACAGGTTCGGCAAAACCGTGACCTACGTCACCAAGAGCGGCAAAATACTCGACGAGGACACGGTCCGGACTCGCATCAAGATCGGCGTGCCGGTCCGCGTCCATTACACGGGCGAAGGCGACAACGTCATGGTCGATCGCGTGATCCTCGACGAGGATTAATCGGCGGCTGGTTTCTCATTCAGCACCGCGCCTGCGTTCGGGAATTTTTCCTGGGCGCCGGCGCGTTTTTTTTCGCAACGAAATCCCGCGAACGCGAAAATGTGAAAAGCGATATCATTCTGTCGGGGTCTTAAGTTCTTTCAAACCATCCGCTGTGAATTCGGTCTCCGGAAAATTTAAGCCACGCTTGATGCTTGACCCGGTTATGTGGGTGACCGAACCGCGGGGCCCGGAAACCTCGAGATCCGCCGGAAGCGAATCACCTCCGTCCAGCAACATGCGCGTGATATTGATGCGCCGAACCACCTTGCCTGCGCTGTCATACTTCTCGATCTGGAGTGGAACCATCCGGCGCGGATCGACCCAGGTTTTTACACTGGCGTAGGACGAGGTGTGACCACCCGGTTTCGATTCCAGGATCTGACAGGGGAAACGGTCGATGTCCTGCGTCCCGACGATGGCCTGCTGGCTCCAGGCGAATGGACTGTCGATGATGTCTTCGAAGGAAAGATCGGTGCCGAAGAGCGCCTGGTTCATCTCCCCTGCCCCGATCTGCTTGATGGTGCTCGGCGGGGTGAATGATGTGGCGCTAAATTTATTTCCGGATCGGTGAAGCAAAACGGATTCACCTTTCCGCTCTTTCGGAAAAAGAATCTGGTAAACGATGTCGGCGGCCCCGGCGGAGGCGCGGGATTTGATTTGAACCTGGAGGATTTGGTTGCCGGCCTGCATCCGGATCCGGACGAACGTGGAACCGCTTTCTTTTGTCCGCAGTTTGGCGGCGAGCTGCGAACCGGTGTCGTCGGCAGAAGCGAACTGGGGAAGAGCCAGACAAATTGCCGCAACGACGAGCGCGCTAACGAAATGACGATTCATAATCATTCGACGCATCCTTCGTGCGCTTTGTTCAGCCGTGCAAGGCGAGGCTCGGCGTGAGTCGCGAACTTCGCCAGGCGGGATAGAAACCGCTCAGAACACCGACGCTGACCGCGATCGTAACGGCGATGAGGATGAGATTGAGGCTGAGGTCCGGTTCGAGCAGACCACGGATCGCCGGCGCGGATTTCATCAACTGAATACCGATGACGCCCAGGCCGATCCCGATGATTCCACCGAGCAATCCGAGCAGGGCGGACTCGAGCAAAATCATCCGGACGATTCGGCTCCGTCGCCATCCCAGGGCAAGCAGGATGGCGATCTCCTGCTGACGCTCGAATACGCTCATGAGCATGGTGTTCGTGACGCCAAGCACGCCGACTATCACCGCCAGCAGGGAAGTGCCCCAGCTCATCGCGTTGATCATGCGGTAGCCCTCGGTGTGAACGAGGTGTTCGCCGGCCGGCTCGGCGTGCGCTTCCGGAATCAGCCGGGACATATCATCGCAAAGCTTCCGGATTCCAGCCTGGTCCATCCCGGAATCGCAGCGCACGTCAATTGCGCTGATCTTATCCGGGTTTCCGGTGATCTGCTGGAGCAGGGGCAGGGAAAGAACGATCGAGCCGTTCTCAACAAATGCGCCGCCGTCGGCAATCCCAACCACGGCCAGCTCCTCCGTCTCGATCTGGACGGTATCGCCGACTTTCTTTTTCAATATTTCCGCCGCGGTCGTCCCGAGGACCACCGCCTTCTCCATCTGATCGTTCGGCATTCGTCCGGAAACGAGTTTGAGATTGTCCCACGCGAACCCGCCCCATTCGCGGCCGGAAAGGATCATGAGCTCGGCGGTTTCGACGCTCATCAGATTCACGAGGATGTTGCAGGTCCCGGCCACGCCCGGCAGATGCGCGATCCGGTCGCGGGTGGATGCCGGAAATGGCTGGGGCGTCAGGGAACCGCGCATGTTATGAACGACGATATCGGTGCCGCGCGATTTCATGCCGGCGGTCCAGCTGGTGATAAAGCCGCGAGACATGCCGATGAGCGTGACCACGGCGGCGATGCCGACGGCGATGCCCAAAAGGGTCAGGCCGGTCCGAATGGGCCGGCGCCACAAACCGCGCGTGACTACATTGAGAAAAGTCATGTCAGGAATCGGCGGTGAGCTTCGAAGGGTCGCCGTCGAAAATAATCCGGCCGTCTTTCATTTGGATGGCACGCGACGCTCGCCGCGCCACGGTCATATCGTGCGTGATCAGGATGAGAGTCATTTGCCGTTGGCGGTGAAGATCGGTCAACAGATCGAGAATGAGGACTGCGTTTTTGGAATCGAGATTTCCGGTCGGTTCGTCCGCGAGAAGGACGGAAGGCGAGTTCGCGAGACTCCGGGCGATGGCAACGCGCTGGCGTTCGCCGCCGGAAAGTTTGGAAGGAAAATGATCTACTCGCTGCTCGAGGCCGATGGCCTTCAACAATTCGCGAGCGCGCGCGGTCCGGGCCGAACCCGATAGATCATTCTCAAACATCGGCATCATCACGTTCTCGATCGCGGTGAAGGTCGGAAGGAGATGAAAGGCTTGAAAGATGAAACCGATTTCGCGGGCTCGATAGGCCGCGTCGTCGGTCAAATCAGGGAGTGATTCCCCCCGATAAGACAAGGTTCCGGCGCTTGGCCGGTCAAGAGCACCGAGCATTTGGAGCAGCGTTGTTTTCCCGCTCCCGCTCGGACCGACGATCGCGACGAATTCGCCGTCGCCGATTTGAAAATCCACGCCGCGAAGGGCGTGAACCCGGCCTTCGTCGTACTCCTTGATGAGCCCCGCCGCTTCAAAGACAAACGGCGCGGCGGCCGGTCTTTCGTGATTACTCACGAGATCGGCTGTCGGTTGCGCGAAGAATCGCGCCATTGAGCACCGACGCGAGGATTGCCGAGGCTGCGGATTAAATCCGGAAGCGCCTGCCGATAACTGATGAATGGAGCCAGTTCGCCTGGTTCTTTTGGCGTGAGGATCGAGGTGAATTGGGGCAGCACGCGATGGGGCAAGGCGGCATTTTCATGATGCACCCCGTGATAGGGTTCGTGCAGAAGCGTGTAAGCAAAAAGATGACCGAGCCAACTCTTCGGCACGATACTGCGAGTGGAGCTGTTCACGGTGTTCCCGGTCAGTCCGAGATGTTCGACGTATTTGCGCCAGCTCTGGAGATTTGCCGCAATCATCGCCGGGACGAGGTAAAGCCAAAGCAAATATTTCCAGACGCCCCAGAACGCGACCGCCGCGAGGACAGCTCCCCAGACAACGAAGGAAAGGGCAAGCTCCAGCCAGATTCGGCGTCGCACTTTTCGGCTGCGGACCAGGGTACGAGGATGAATGAAAACGCGGAGGAAAATGAGCGGCGAATAAAACAGGCCAACAGTCAGCTCGAGAAAAGCGGCCAGACGGCGCGCCCAACGCGGCGCTTTCGTGAGGACGAACGGCCAGAGTTCCGTGTCCTTTTCGGTAGCGAGATGCATGTGATGCATTTGGTGCACTACCCGGTAGAGACTGAAGGGAAGGAAACTAAAAATACCGATGAGCACGCCATCGAATTCATTCAATCCCCGGCTCTTTCGCAGCAGACCGTGGGAAGCTTCGTGAAAACCGATAAGCAATCCGTGCATGAGATGCGCGGCTATCAGGACGAGCGGTATCGTTAACCAGATCCACCCGGCCCAGACTGTCGCCCAGATCGCGGTCTCGGTTAAGGCGAGTGAGACCACCAGGGTTTGAAACGTGACGCTGCTCACGCTGTGCTCGTCGTGGAGCTCGGGAATGCTTTCGGCGGTGGTCGCGATGTTTACCATTTCAAGTTGTGAGGGCCGCCGTGCGCTTTTCGGGGACGCGGCAGATGCTTTCCACGACCGTCGTAAATAGACGCCCCAGTTCTTCTATTTCAGGTTGCGAAAAAAGATTTTCCCGGAATAGCCAAACCACCTCGAGGCTCTCGCCCTGTTCGGTTATTTCGCAGCCGAGATCGAATCGCGGCGTTCCGGTGGAGCGCATCCGGAGCTTCAATGAAAGCCCCCGAATTTCGATGTCGGGCACGGGATGATTTTGTAAAGCGAAGCGCACTTGAAAAATGGGATTGTGTTTTAGCGACGGTCGTTCGCCCATGGCCCGGACAAGCTCGGCAAACGGGATCGCGTTTCCAAATGAATCGACGGTGGATTCGTGAACGATTCGCAGATGCTCCGAAAACGGGCGGTCCCGTTCCACCTGGCCACGCAGCGGCACGACGCCGGAAAAATATCCCATCGTTTCACGAACATCCTGCCTCGTGCGGTTCGCAACCGGCGTTCCGACTACGATATCATCGGCGCCAGTCCACCGCGATAGGGTGACCTGGAAGGCGGCGAGCAAAGTACTAAAAAGCGTGGCTCCGTTGCGTCGGGCCAATTCTCGCACCGGCCCACAGATCTCCGCCGGTAGCTGCGAAACCAACCGTCGCGGGAGAAGGACCACGTCGGAGTCGTCGGGGGTGCTCCAAAGCCGCGGTATATCGGTCAGGCGGGATTTCCAGAAATCGATGCGTGGTTCCAGGTCGGCGGATTGCCAGAATGCTCTCTCGGCGGCGCCCCAAGTGGAATAGGAAATAGGCACTGGCGGGAGCCGGTCAGGTCCGGCCGCGCGTTGTTGGAGATAGGCGGCACATAGATCCTGAACAAACACGCCCAGGGTCCAGCCGTCGGCAATGGCGTGGTGAATCGCAAATACCAGCACCTGATCGTCAGGCGCTCGGCGAAGGACGTCTATTCGATAGAGGGGACCTTGAACCAAATCGAATGGCGCGGAGAAAGTTTCGAGAGCCAGCTCTTCGATCTGCTCCGCCGTTGCCTGCGGCGAAACATCGCGAAATCTCATGACCGGCTCGCTCTGCTTGCGAATCAACTGCAACGGCCCGTTTTTTCCAGGCAGGAAAGAAAGCCGCAACACTTCCTGCCGCTCAACCACTCGTTGAACGGATGCGACAGAATCCTCCGGAGAGATCAGCCCACGAAGATCTATGACGCAACAAATATGATTCGATACATCTTGCGGACGAGCGGGCGATGCCTCCCATAGTTCTCTCTGCGGAAATGTAAGCGGATGGAGCTGCGCTTCACCGCTCTCAACCCATTGTTTGAAACGAGCTTGTTTTGTTTCAGACATGCGGAGCTGCCTCGAGCAAGGAATTGTTATCGTCGCCGACGAGGCGGTCGAGATCTTCGCTCGAAAGCGCGTCGAAATCGATCTCGGTCGCATCGGCACTGGGCTTGGCTGCCGTTGTCGGCGCGGCGCCGGGAGACATCGCAGCCGTCGGTGCGCTGCCTCCCATGTGCGTCGCCATCAGGGTTGCGATCTGTCCGATTGTGCGAGCGCGCATCAGACTCGTCGGCGGAAGAGCGACACCGATTGCTGCCTCGAGTGAGTTCTCGATTTCGACACCCATCAATGAGTCAAGGCCGAGATCGGTGAGAGGTTGATCGTCACGCAGTCTGTCGGGTTTCACCCGCAGGACGGAACCAACCACTTCGCGCACTGCCTGCGCGATAATGGCTTCTTTTTCCTCGGGCGAAGCCGACTCGATTCGGTTTCGCCAATCGCTCGTGCGGCCAACGTTTTCCTCTCCTTCGACCGCGGCGAAGATGCGTTCCAACAGCGGATTCGCTTGCATGCTGCGGAAGAAGGTTCGCCATTTCGCCCAATCGACGCGGATGGCAGCGACCTGCGCGCCAGGGGCGCGGAGCGATGACTCGAGAATCGAAATCACTTCCGCGGGGGACAATTCGGTCGTGCCCTGTTTCGCGAGGAATTCGGCGACGCGCGTGTTCCGAGCCACGTAACCTTCGCCGCCAAGGACACCCCAGTTAATTGTCAGAGCGGGCAGACCAAGCGTGCGCCGATGATGTGCGAGCGAATCGAGAAATGCATTCGCGGCCACGTAATTGCCTTGGGCCGGATTCCCGAAGATCGAAGAGATCGAGGAAAACATGACAAAGCAGTCGAGGGCCATGTCGCGCGTCGCTTCATGAAGCAACCAGGCGCCGACCGCTTTCGGGCCAATGACGGCGGCCATTCGATCGCGATTCAATTTCGAAAGGACAGCGTCGTCGATGGCCATGGCGAGATGGAAAATGCCGCGAAGCGGCTGACCAGTTTGGCTGATTAGAGAAAAGAGCCGGGCAATGTCTGCGCTCGATCCGGCATCGGCTTTCACAATCTGGACCTGAGTTCCGCAATCGCGCAGCTTCTGGACAAAAGCTTCGGCTTCCGGCGTAAATGCGCCGTTGCGGCTGGAGAGAATGAGATGGCGCGCGCCGGATTGGACAAGCCAATCGGCCAGCACTTTTCCGAACCCGCCGAACGCGCCGGTGATCAGGTAACATCCGTCCGATTTGATCTCGAACTGCGGTGCGATGGGCTCGCCGCGCCGGGGGACAAACGATTGCGGGAACGACACGATCACTTTGCCGATGTGCTTGCCGCCGGACATGAGTCGAAAGGCCGAATCGACATTGAACGCCGCGAAAGCGCGGAACGGAAGCGGACGCAGAGCCCCTTGTTCCACGAGATCGGCAACCTCGGCAAACATGTCGCGCGTCAGCGATTTGTCCCCGGCAAAGACCGCGTCCATCGCGACGACGTGGAACGATGCGTTGCAGCGCAAAGGCCGCAGCGGAATCCGCGAGTTTTGATAAATGTCGCGTTTGCCGATCTCGATGAACCGCCCAAACTCGGCGAGACACGAGAGGCCCATGGGGATCGCTTCGCCGGCGAGTGCGTTCAAGACAACGTCGACTCCCCGCCGCCCGGTCAATTCCATGACAGCTTCCACAAAGTCGCCGCGCCGCGAATCGATAACGTGTTTCACGCCGAGCGCCATCAGAAGCGCGCGCTTAACCGGATTGCCGGCGCTCGCTATGACTTCGGCACCCAAATGATGGGCGATCTGAATTGCCGCCATGCCCACGCCACCTGCCCCGGCGTGAATGAGAACCCGCTCGCCCTTGCGCAGTCTGGCGACATTTTTCAGCGCATGCCATGAGGTCATGAACACGACTGGAATCGTCGCGGCTTCTTCGAACGAGAGATTGTCCGGGATATGTCGAATGTCGCTCGCTCGCGCAATCGTCCGCGTGGCCAGGCCGAAGACCGCGAGACCGAAGACGCGATCACCGGGCCTGATGTGCTTAACGTCCGAGCCGACCGCCGTTACGATACCTCCCACTTCGTCTCCGAAGATTCGGGCATCGGGTGCTTCACCGGGATAAAGCGCAAGGGCCTTGAGGACATCGCGAAAATTCAATGCCGCCGCTTTGACGTCGATGACAATTTCGTCGGGACCGCACGGCGGCAACGCGAACGGTGAAAATCTCAGGGTATCGAGGTGGCCGCGCTCACGCGATTCTAGGCGTAACGGAACTGCGGGATCGAGCTCTTGTTGGGTCGACAGTCGTCCGCGGTCGATTCTTTGCACGTAGCGCGCCTGGCCGCGAAGAGCGACTTCACGCTCTGCCTCGGTGCGCAGCAATTCGGTCCAAAGCAGATCGATGTCAGCCGCGGAAATTGCCGGCGGCAGATCGATGGCGCGGCAGACGTGGTTTGGGTACTCATTTAAAATGACGCGCAGCAAACCGAGAGCGGGAGCCTGGGCTACCGCGGTTGGCTGCGGATCGCGTCCGACTGGCTGCGCGCCGCGCGTGATCGAGTCGATGCGCAGTTTCGCCGCCGGCAGAACAGTTTCGAGCGCCTGGGCAAGATGAAGCAGGGCGTCGGTGCCGAAGACCGCGTCGTCATCGAACTCGAGATCGAGATTCCAAAGATAGGCGATCCGTTCCAGCCCGGCATCGCCAGCGAAGGTTTGAAAAAGCTGCTGCCAGTCTTCGGGCGCTTCGGGGCGAACCGTGCAGGTCTCGGTATCCGGCGCGGTGAAACCAGCTCCGCGTCGAACCGTCTTGCAACTGGCGCCGGTGGCGCGCAGCCGCGCAGCTAACTCCTCGCCGATTCCGCCGTCGTCCGCGAAGAGGAGCCACGATTTTTCCGCCGGAACTTGAACGATCGACTCCAGGACGGCGGGAACGTCGTCGCTCTTGCGTGCCAGAAGGACGATCTGGCCTTCGCCGTACCGTCCCATCAAACCGGGCAGTGACGTTGTCTCGCCAAAGCCTGTTTCGCGCAGCAGCTCCTCCCATTTCGATCTGTCGAGCAGCGGATGCACGCTGCGCAGATCGCGGTCGGTGAAACGCCACCATCCACTTGTTAGGCCAAAGACCGCTTCGGTCCAAAGCTGAGGCGTGGCTAAATCCATGAAGACGAGCGAGCCGCCGGGCGCAAGGAGCTCGTGGAGGTTTCGCAGCGCGGCGCGCACATCGGCTACGGCGTGGAGCACGTTTGTTCCAACGATTAGATCGAACGATCCCGGTTCAAAGTCCTGTTCGGCAAAAGGTTTTTCGAGATCGAAAATTTTTGTCTCAACTTCCGGAAAAGCGGCCAGCCTTTGCATCGCTCCGGAAAAGAATGCGGCCGAGACATCGGTAAAAACGTACGAATGCAGACCGCGTTCGAGAGTAGGCAGAAGTTGGGAGGCGAGGCCTCCGGTCCCCGCGCCAATTTCCAGGATGCGCAATCCCCGACCTTCGGGCAGAACCTGCGCTGCTTCGCGGACCGCGCCGGTAATCGCGGCGAGCCAGTGACTCGTAAGCAACCCGTCTCCGTAGAACTGTTCCAGAAGTTCTGCTCCGGCACCGGCAAAGAGAATTTGAATCGCGTCCTTTTCGCCACGCAAAATCAGACCCAGCTCGGCACAGGTCGATGTGACCAGTAAAGCTTCGGGCAGATGACCGGGATTCTGCTGGATAAAGTCTCGTTTCAGGTCCGCTGCAGAATCAGCCTTCTTTCCAAACCCTTCGGTCGGCCGATAGCCGGAGTCGCCTCGTTCAAGAAGACCGCGCCCTTGAAGCTTCAACATCAGCTGCTCGAAGACGGGGCGCATTTGCGGAGCGACGCGGAGAGTTTCCGCCGTGAAATCGATTCCGATTTCCGCGCCCATCTCGCGGAGACCAACGCAGAGCAGCGCCGCGGCCAGATCATCTTGCGCGGCAATCGCGCCTTTGAGGCGATCCTCTCCGCGAATAGCGATCACATCGGCGAGGGCAGCCTGCGCCACTTCGCGCAGACGAGACAACGGCACGGGCTGCAACGGCGCCGGCGTGGAAGCCGTCGGCGTCCTTTCCCAATCCAAATGATAGAGAACGTCGCGAGTCGCCCCGAGATTGTCGCGACGGATGCCCGCCACGCTGATCGCCCGGAAGCCATCAATGAGAACGCACGACGTGCCGTCCTCGCCATAGAGAGCGATTCGTCCGTCCACGAATTCCGGATTGCATTCGAGCACACTGGCGCGGACCCGGACGGATGCTCCAGGCGACCGAAGGAAAAGAATGCGGCCGAAGCGAACCGGTAACTTGAGCTGCGAACCGCGCGCTTCGACAGCGGCACGACCTCCGGAGAATACGTGCAACGCGCCGTCGAGAAGGACCGGGTGCAATGGGTATTCGCTCGCCCTTTTTGCCGTGGTTTCCGAAAGCGCCACTCGGCCTGCCGAAAAACCGTGGCCAACCGAAAGCTCGCGGACCGAGCGAAACTCGTCACCGTAACGAAGACCGAGATCGCTCATGTAGCGATAAAACGCGTCGACGTCGAACGGCTTCAGACTCGCGAGCTCACCGTGGTTTTCCGTTTCAAACGTTGAAGTGGCGAAGGGTGATTCTGTGCGCTCTCCGCGCATTGAGCCGACTACGTGGAGCGACCACGACGCACCCTGATCGAACCGGCTTTGAATAGTGAAGGTCCGGTCGGCGGGCTCATAGGAAATCTCGAGCTGAACACCGCCGGACGCGTCAGCAAGAATGAGCGGTTTACGGATCTCAAGATCTTCGATCACGAAAGGCCGGCCTTCGAAGAGCTGAACGCCGGCTTCCAGGGCCAGATCGACAAAGGCGGCGGCTGGAAAAACGATATGCGTCTCGACCTTGTGATCTTTGAGGAACGCCATGTGCCGGCTATCCAGCCTGGCTGACCAGGTGGGCGTGGCGCACGGCATCCGCGCGTCGAGCAATCCGCGACCGCCTGAGGAGAGACGACTCTCGCGCCATTGCGGAGCTTCGTTCCACCAGCGGCTGCGATCCCACGCGTAGGCCGGCAGCGAAAGGAGACGACGCGACGGCGTCATCGCTTTGAAGTCGAGCGCTACTCCGGCGCGATGAAGATCCATTGCGGCCTCGAGGAGGGAGTCGTGCTCTCGTTCCCGGCGAACGGAGGAAATCACCACCGGTGTCGATCCGCTGTGGGCCGCAACGCATTCCTGAATTGAATGAGCGAGCGCCGGGTGCGCCCCGAGCTCCAACCAGATGTCCACGCCAAACTCGGCGATGGCGTTGATCGCCGGCGCAAATTGCACCGGTTGCCTGATTCCGCGCGCCCAATGCGTCGCGTCACCGGCGTCGCCATTAAGACGGCTGCCCGTGATCGTGCTGAAAAGCGGGATGCTTTCCGGCTGCGGCGCAAGATCGGTGAGCGCATTCTCGAGCGCTTCGGCGGCGGGCTGCATCATCGCGTGATGGAAGGGATGATCGACCCGCACCAGCCGTGCGAACACGCCTTGCGTTTCCAGTTCGGCGAACATCGCTTCAATCGAGCGAGTCGGACCGGCGAGTGTGACCGAGCGAGGGCTGTTAAACGCCGCAATCGAAACAGTCTGGTCGTGTTTGTCGATCAGGCCCCGCACTTCTTCCTCGCCGAGGCCGACCGCAAGCATTTTGCCTTCGCCCCGCGCGCAACCTTCCATGAAGCGCGCCCGGAGAGCGGTAATTCGCGCGCCTTGTTCCAGCGAAAACAAACCGGCGACACAGGCCGCGGCAATCTCACTGACGCTGTGACCTACGACCGCGGCAGGATGAACGCCCCACGATTTCCACAGCTCCGCTAACCCGACCTGCATCGCGAAAATGGCGGGCTGCGCAATTTCGGTCCGATGCAATTGGGACGTTTCCTCGGAACGGCCGAGTTCTTCCAAAAGCGAAAAGGTTGCGACGTCTTTCAGGGCCGCGTCGCAGCGCTCGACGACGGCTCGAAACACAGGCTCGTGTTCCATGAGTTCACGGCCCATGGCCCACCATTGCGGGCCTTGTCCGCTCATGACAAAAGCAACCCGCGGCGCGTTTTCCGGCCGCGGAGTGAACGATGTCTGAATCTTCACGCTGTCTTCCTTGATCGCGAACGCGTCGAGTTCCTGGATCAGTTCCGGAAGGGCGCGGGCGACGAGCGTGAGACGATGCGGATGATGATTGCGGCGGTGGCCGAGAGTGTAGGTGAGATCGGGCAACATCGGCGAATCGCCGTTCAGATTGACGTGCTCGGTCAACCACGAAGCCAGCTTCATGGCGTAGCCCCGAAGCGCATCTTCCGAACGGGCGGAAAGCATTACAGGCCAGCCCCGGTCGAGCCAGACCTCCGCATGGTCGGCCTGTGAAAAAGACGGAGGCTCCGCGAGAATGACGTGCGCATTTGCGCCTCCGAATCCGAAAGAGTTTACGCCCGCCAGTCGTTCGCCATCTGTTTCCGGGAAGGGCTCGAGATCGGTCGGGACCCGCAGTTTCAGTTTGTCGAAATCGATGTGCGGATTCGGCGAAGTGAAATGCAAGCTCCCGGGAATTTCACGATGCTGAAGAACAAGCATCGCTTTCACGAGTCCGGCGACACCGGCGGCAGTTTCGAGATGTCCCAGATTACTCTTTACCGAACCGATCGGTAACGGAGTCGAACGATCCTTACATAGAGCCTCGGCGAGCGCGTGCGCTTCAATCGGGTCGCCAACGGCAGTACCGGTACCGTGCGCTTCGACAAATCCGATTTTCTCCGGCGAAACACCGGCGTCTCTGCATGCATCCCGGACCAGCCGAGCCTGGGCCTCCGCGCTCGGCAACGAGATCCCATTCGTGTGACCGTCCTGATTCAACGCCGTGCCGACGATCACGCCCTGGATCGGATCGCCGTCGGCGATGGCTTGGGAAAGACGTTTCAACAGCACGATCCCGGCACCTTCGCCACGCACGAAACCACTCGCGCTCGCATCGAACGCCGCGCAACGCCCCTCTGGTGAAAGCATTGCCGCCTGCGAAAAACCAATGAACCCGCCGGGCGTGATCATCACGGTAACGCCCCCGGCGAGCGCGGTATTGCCGCGTCCGGCCCAGATGTGTTCGCAGGCGGTGTGGACGGCAGTGAGGGCGGACGAACAGGCTGTGTCCATCGCCACGCTGGGACCGCGGAGATTCAGGCAATAGGAAATTCGATTCGCGGCGATCGAATGAGCGCTGCCGGTAGCGGTGTGGGGCGTGATCCCGAAGTGGTCGAACGCGGTGCTCTGCATTCCCTGATAGTCATTGTGCGAGATGCCGACAAAGACGCCGATGTCGCTGCCCTTTTCGAGATCGAGGACGATGCCGGCATTTTCGATCGCCTCCCAGGCCGTCTCGAGCAACAAGCGATGCTGCGGATCCACGTAAGGCGCCTCGCGCGGCGAGATGCCGAAGAATTGGGGATCGAACTTGTCGATCTGATCCAGGAAACCGGCCCGCTTGACGAATGTTTTTCCCGCGATGCCGGGCTCGGGATCGTAGTATCGCTCCACATTCCATCGATCTGTCGGCACATCGCTGACTGCATCCTTGCGTTCGAGGAGCAACTTCCAGAAAGACTCGGCGTCGTTCGCCCCGCCGGGGAAGCGGCATCCAACTCCTATGATGGCGATGCGGTCTTTGTGCATATGGAGTGTTGCGCGGAGGCCATGATAAGGACAACCGATATTTATGGCAACCGGTGAGAAAATTCTCTTGCCGTCGATTTAGCCGGACGCGTTTGCCCTCGCCCTTACGATATAATCTTTTTGAAGTAGCATTGAGACGGCGAAATTGCGCGGTTATTCGGAGTTCGGTTTTTTCGAGGCGGACCCGGCATCCGCGTCGAAATGTGAAATAGTGGAGGAAACGATTTCGGCAACGAGTTTCGAATTAGAACCATAATCTGATGTGCGGCATCGCAGGCATGATCGATCTGGTGGGACAACGTCCCGTTCCCGAGGGGAGCGTTCAACGAATGTCCCGGGCGTTGCTGCACCGCGGCCCGGATGAGGAGGGGTTTCTCATTCGACCCGGGCTCGGGCTGGCTTCGCGCCGGCTGAGTATCGTCGGTTTGGCCGATGGCCAGCAGCCGATCTTTAATGAAGACCGCAGTGTCGCGGTGGTTTTCAACGGCGAGTTGTTTGATTACGTCGAGCGGCGGGATGAATTACGGGCCCGCGGACACCGGTTCGTTACCCACTGCGATACGGAGATCATCCCTCATTTGTGGGAGGATCACGGTGACGAAACGTGGGAACGATTGCGAGGGCAATTCGCCATCGCATTATGGGACGAGCGCCGCCGGCAACTTCAACTTGGGCGCGATCGGTTCGGGATCGCGCCGCTTTTTTGGACGCGGCAAAACGATTGGCTGCTCTTCGCGTCCGAAATTAAAGGACTGCTCGCATCCGGCATGGTCCCCATCCGGCCAGATCGTCGAGGGATCGATCATGTCTTCACTTTCTCAGCAGTGCCGGGTCCGCGAACTTGTTTCGATGGCGTCCAGCTTCTGACGTCCGGCCATTGCCTGAAGATTTCTCCCTCCAGCGGAAACGGATCGGGCCCGTTAGTGGAAGAGCGAGCCTTTTGGAAAATGGATTTTCCCGATCAAGGTTCGGAGGAACGCGGCGAAAATCCGAAGCGGCTCGTTGACGACTTCGAAAAGATTCTGCTGCAAGCGGTCGAGGAGCGGTTGCGCGCCGATGTGCCAGTTGGCGCTTATCTTTCCGGTGGCGTCGACTCGAGCATGATCGTGGCGCTGGCCTGCCACTTGAAAGGTCCGGCGATCAACACCTACACGGTTCGTGTTCACGAGCCCGAGTTGGATGAACTCGATGCCGCCAGCCTCTCGGCGCGGCACATCGGCGCCAAGCCGCCGATCGTCCAAGACTTTCGCGACGAAGACGCCCTCGCGACCTATCCAAAACTCATCACCGCCGCGGAAGCCCCTGTCATCGACACGGCCTGCGCCGCTTTGCTTCAGCTCTCGGGACGCGTCCACAGTTGCGGACAAAAAGTCGTGCTCACCGGAGAGGGCGCGGACGAATGGCTGGTCGGCTATCCCTGGTACAAAGCGGCCAAGCTGCTGGGATTTCTCGACCTGATTCCCGGCCTCGGTCTGAGCAACGTCGCTCGCAACGCTTATCTGCGGGTAAACAACGTCCCGCATTTTCCCAATACGTGGCGCCGGGAAGTCGAGAATTCCGTCGGCGGTCCGAATGCCTGGATCGATGCCTATGGCATGCTCGCGATTTCCAAGCTGCGCTTTTACAGCGAACCAATGCGCGAAGCACTCGGCGACACAAATCCGTGGACCGAACTGGATTTTCCGGTTGAACGCGCGAAGCGATGGGCGCCCCTCCATCGCGGAGTGTGGATTGCCGCGCGCGTTCTCCTGGCCGGGCATCTCCTCCAGGCCAAAGGCGATCGCGTCGCGATGCATTCTTCAGTCGAAGTGCGCTACCCATTTCTCGACGAAGATGTCTTCGATTTTTTGGCGAAGCTCCATCCGCGTTGGCGACTTCGCGGATTTCGGGACAAACATCTGCTGCGTCTTCTGGCGGAGCGTTGGGTGCCAAAATCGGTCGCGCGCCGGCACAAAGTTATCTTCCGCGCGCCGCTGGATAGTTTTCACATGGAACCGGAGCCGCCATTTGTCGCGCAGCTGCTCAGTGAAGAATCGCTGCGGAAAACCGGTTACTTCGATTCAGCCGCCGTCGCTCGATGGCGAACGGATTTTCGCAAAATGCGCGCCGGTTCGCTGCCGCGGCTCTCCGTTGAAATGGGTCTGATGGCAGTCGCGGCGACGCAACTCTGGCATCATCTCTTCATGGGCGGCGGGCTCGCGGATTTGCCCGAGTGGACAGCCGTGCCAACGCCCGCAGCTACTGAAGCCGCCGCAAGCCCGACTGCGATTCCGGCAACGCAGCGCTAATGCATTTTTGCGAGCGCCTCGCGCCCGCGCGCTTTTGTTTCCGGATCGTCCTTTTCGGCGTCGTGCATCGCGAGACCTTTGTTGATGAAGTCACGCGCTTCCTGCGTCTTTCCCATCTGCGCGTAGATTCGCCCAAGCTCGATGTAGTGCATGAGACGGCGAGGATTGAGCGCGATCGCTTTCTTCATGTCCTGCTCGGCATCATCAATTGATCCCTTCGGAAGCTGGCCGTAAATTATGTTTGCGAAAAATCGTTTCGTTGAGCTGACTTCTGCCAGAACGCGGTTCCAGCGGCCGAGAATGTGCCACGCGGTGTCGCTTTGCGGATCGAGGGCGAGCGCCTTGTCGACGGATTCCTTGATCTTCGGAGAAGCGGAGACCTGCTCTTTCGTGGGCATGAAGGGCAGCATTTTTCCAAGCGTGATCGCCGGTGCTAGCTGGGCGTCGCAGTCTTTGGGCCCACACGCTGCCGCTCGCTCGGAATAGTCCAGGGCGATGTGGCCAAGGCGCAGTTTTTCCTGGGTGTCCGCCGCGTCCGTCATCAAGTAGCGATACTGCCGAGCGATCCGGACTAGCAGGTCCGGATTCTTCGGTTCCACTTTTTCCGCCGAGAGATAAAGCATCAAGGCATCGTTGGCCTGAAATTTTCGGTCGAAAACTTTCCCTTTGTCGATGAGGTCGTCCGCTGAGTCGGCGGCGAAACCAATCGTGGCCAACGCCAATGCGAAGCCGACGGCGAGAAAGCGATAGGAAAAATATTTCATCAGAATTTGGTGCGGCGCAGCAGCTTCAGCCGGTAGAAAACGATGGTTTTACCGGCAAGCCCTTTAATTCAGACGGACGAACCCTGTGCATTGTTCAAATTTTATCGGGCAGATTGATCGCAGATCTGGCTATTGTTTTTTCACGGCTTCTTCCACGATTCTCCCTGCATTCAATAGCTGCGCTTCGCTAAATCGCGGACCGACCAGTTGCAAACTGGTGACCGGAACGCGGAATCGGTGGGAAGCTGGAACCGGCATAGCCAGGGCCGGGTTGCCGGCGAAATTCACCGGAACGGTGTTCTGGATCTGAAGGACGTGCGCGTCGAGAACGCCGAAGCGCAGGTTGAGCAAGGGAAGCATCGGCGGTGCTTTTTGAAGAGTGGGAAGAGCAATGAAATCGACCTTCTCCAAAACGCTATCGAGCGTTTGCTGCCACGCGCGCTGCCTCTTTACCGCAGCTCCATACGTGGTGGTGTAAGTGGCCTGGCCCAGGGTGATGATCGTCTTCGTTCGAGCCGATACCCCGGGTGCCAATTGGAACCCCTGATTGCTCAGCCACGTCCCGCCCGCCGCAACGGTGTTGCCGTCGGTCTTCGCCGCGTCCCATTTTTGGCGGAACTGATCGTCCAACGGCACGACTTGGAATCCGGCCTTGGCCAGCGCGTCGTCAATTGCCTTGTCGAGCTCGGGATCAGTTCCTTGCAGCTTCAGGCGTCCGACCCGGATCTTGCTGCCGGATGGCTTGGCGGCTCTGGCAGCTGCATATCGCCCGGAGAACCCCTCTTGGAGCAGGTCCATTCCTTCCACGGTGCGAGCGATATCCTTTCCCATCGGGCCGACCACATCGAGGTGTTTGGGCTCCAGCGGATATACGCCTTTGATTGAAACCAGACCGAACGTCGTTTTCAGACCGACGATCCCGCAACAAGCGGCCGGGACCCGGATCGATCCTGCGGTATCGGTCCCGAAGGCCGCGTCGGCCTCCCCATTCGCTACGGCGACGGCACTTCCCGATGAGGATCCACCGGGAATCAGAATACGCCTCAGCGGATTCCTGGGCGTCCCGAAATATTCATTCATGCCGGAGGGTGCCACGGCGAATTCGGTCATGTTTGTCTTACCAACAATCTGAACGTTGCGCCGGCGTGCCAGGGCGAGACAGGCGGCATCCGCTTTCGCAGGCTGGTGCGTCAAAAGGAAAAAATTCGAGCCCGCAGTCGTAACGACTCCCTTCATGTCGATGTTGTCCTTGATTGCCAGCCGCAAGCGCGTGTCGTTCGTCTCTGCCGGGAATTGCTTAATAAATGCGCGGTCGCCCGGGAGATGTTTGGTAAACAGCGGCACCGCCGAGCAGCCGCCTAACCAGGTCATGAGGAGGATCGCGGGAAAAATCGTCCGAATAATCGTGAAGTTGAAAAGCGCAGCGCCGAAAAACTGGCTGAATAATTTGGACATAATACGCAACAAGAACGGGCGTCAGGCGCGCCCATAAAGGAATCGGGTCGGTACCTGCTAACGGTCGCCCGGCCAATCTTTTCCCTCGCGCTCGATAACAGCCAATTCTGCAATTCGCAGGAACGTTCGAACAAACCGAGCCGGACTGGCGCCGGTTCCGAATCTTGCGGAAACTCCACCCGGCCGATCGGCCAAAAACGATTCAGTAGTTACCCAGGGGAAAATGGGAGGGTAACATGAAGAGAATATTGTTTTGGGTCGGAGTCGCGGCGGTGCTCGCGACAACATCGAGTTTCGGGCAGGCGCCCGCGTTCAGTGAGGTCGTCGTTTTTGGCGACAGTTTATCGGATACCGGCAACGTGCGCGCGCGCACCAGCGCCAAGAGCAGCGGCGCGATCGATTATCCGAGCCACACTTTTAATTACGACAACGGGCGATTCACGAACGATACCGACACCGATCCGGCTTCGCACACGTATCTCGGCGTCTGGCACGAACAACTTGCTCGCACGTTTCTCGGGTTGCCGGCGGCGAGCAACAGTCTCGGCGGCGGCGTCAACTACGCGTTCGGCGGTGCGACCACGACGAACGGCACGCATCAGGAAGTCGAGACGACTCCGGTGGCCGACATCACCATTACTATCGACGACATGGGCAAACAGATGGACGATTATTTCGCCCAGCACGTCTTTGATCCGAACGCGCTTTACATCGTGTGGGGCGGCAGCAACGACATTCGCAACGACGACAGCTCAGCCAGCGTAACGGCAACGGTGGGCCGAGTCGACAATCTGGTTAGCCGGCTGGCCACCGCCGGCGCGAAATACATCATGGTGCCGAACGTCCCCCCGATCGGCGACACTCCGCGCTATTTCGGCACCCAAAAAGGTGCGACGACGAATCGGGCCTCGGCTGAATATCGGAACGAACTGGCCGTTAGTTTGAACGCGCTCCAGAGCACACTGGCCTCACAAGGATTTACGCCGGCGATTTATCGCGTCGACGAATGGGCGGATACAGTCCGAATTTTCAGCAATGGCCCGCGCTTTGGATTCACGAATCTCACCAGCGCGGCGCAGGACAACTCGAGCGCGAATCCAGACCAATACATTTTCTGGGACGACCTCCATCCGACCACGGCGGTCCATTACCGCCTCGCGCTGACGGCTTACAACGCGATCGTCAATCCGCCGCCGTCGCCCTCGAAGGTCCTGAACATTTCGACGCGCATGTTTGTCGATACGGGCGAACGCGTTTCCATCGCCGGGTTGATCGTCACCGGCGACATCGCGAAAAAAGTTCTTATCCGCGGGATCGGTCCATCGCTTTCCAACAGCGGTGTGCCGACTCCGCTCGCGAACCCGACCGTTACATTATTCAATAATAGCGGCAACGTCGTCGCGACGAATGACGATTGGAAAAAATCGCCCGACGCCGCTGAGATCATGAGCACCGGGCTCGCGCCGAGCAACGATCTCGAGTCCGCGCTCATTGCAAATATTGCGCCGGGCCAGTACACGGCGCAGTTAACCGGCAACAGCGGCGGCACGGGCAACGGCGTTATCGAGGTTTACGATCTCGCGGCCAGCGCGAGTCCCGTGGTCGCAAATCTCAGCACGCGCGGATTTGTCGGCGCGGGAGACAACGTCATGATCGCCGGCGTCATCATCGGTCAGGGCGATCCGCCGATCATAGTTTTCCGCGCGCTGGGTCCGTCGCTGGCGAGTTTCGGCGTGGCGAATCCGCTAGCCGATCCAACTTTGGAACTCTACGACGGCAACGGCAATCTGATCGCCAGCAACGATGACTGGCAAAATCCGCAGATCCAGGCCGTCCGCGCGACGAATCTCGCGCCGTCGAACCTGAAAGAGTCCGCTATAGTTTCGGCATTCCTCAGTCCTGGGAATTACACAGCGGTCGTCCGCGGGAAGAACAACAGCACCGGCGTAGCGATCGTGGAATCGTACCGGATCCAGTAACGATCTTATCGCCGGTCAAAGAGCGACTGCTTCTCCGACTTTCGCAGTTCCCAATCCGTCTTCTGATTTTCCAACGTCAGATACTGCGGTCTGAAAAACTGATCGGAGTCGCCGGACGACGATTCGATTCGCATCGGGAAGTAATTCCAAAATCGCGAGTAGTACCACGGCGATCTGGCCATCGTTTCTTCTACCGCCCGCTTCGTGTCGATCTGTTTCTGCAGATGCTGCGTGAAGAGATCCGTGACCGATGGCCCCTGGCGCAGCTCGAACGTTCCCGTGACGACGATGGGCGGCAATTCGATCTCTTGCGCGTAGACGACTCCGGCGCCGGCCAGGGCGAGAGCAACACGCACCCATACTTTCATCTCCGACAGTCTCGCCCGTTGCCGTGAAAAAGGAAATCGCGGTTGTCCTGTCTCAGTCTTGATCACAGGAAAGTAACAACCGCGTTACTTTTCACCGCTTGTGCCGGCCGCACGCAGTTCTTGCGTGAAGGAAACCACCAAGAAAGGAAAACTCATGAAAACACTTCGCTTCATTGCCTCGCTTCTCCTCTTCGCCGCGGTCTCCATCTCCGCGCGAGCCGACACCTACAGCTGGTCGAACTTTCAATCCGACATTGCCGGCGCAGCTCTCCACACCGATCGGAATCTCGTGAATCCCTGGGGCCTGGCCGCTTCCTCCGGCGGCACCATCTGGGTCGCAGACAACGGCACTGGTGTCTCGACGCTTTATCGACAGGACGGAAGCAAAAACCCGCTGACGGTCACCATCCCGACGAGCGCCCGAAACAAAAGCGGCGCGAACCCGACCGGCGTCGTCTTCAACAGCACTTCTTTTTTCAAGGTAACCGCGAACGGAAACTCGCAGCCAGCCCGGTTCATCTTCGTGAGTGAAGACGGCACGATCTCCGGTTGGAACCCAGCCGTCGATGGAACGCACGCCATCATCGCCGTGGATAACGGGACCAACAACGGCACTAACCGCGCGATCTACAAAGGCGCGGCCCTCGGCGTTGCCGGCGGTCACAATTTTCTCTACGCGACGAATTTTCACTCGGGCCGCGTCGAGACCTACAACGAAAATTTTCAGCCGGTAAATCCGAACGGTTTCGCCGATCCGAATCTGCCCGCCGGTTATGCGCCTTTCGGCATTCACAATCTCAACGGCCAGATTTATGTCGCCTACGCGCTTCAGGATTCGAAGAAAGAAGATGAAATCGCCGGGCCGGGAAACGGTTTCGTGGATGCTTTCGATACGAGCGGCAATTTCCTTCGACGTGTCGTCTCGAATGGGAACTTGAATGCGCCCTGGGGACTCGCGCTCGTCGAGGGCAAACTCTGGGTGGGGAACTTCGGCGATGGCAGGATCAACAACTACGACCCGACGACTGGCGCGTTTCTGGAAACGTTGACCACCGCCGACGGCACGCCGCTGCAATTCGATGGGCTCTGGGACCTGCTCCCTCTCGGTGGCGGCGTTTATTTCACCGCCGGCATCGCCGATGAAGAACACGGTCTCTTCGGTCTGATCACGGAAGATTAGGCCGCCAGTTCGGCGAAGTTAGGCGCTTGGATATTCCAGCGGCGTTTTCTAAACTGCGGAAACGTCGTGCAACAGAAAGAAGATTACGTTCTCAAACTTCTCGAGGAGGTGGGCCTGGTCACGCGCTCGCAAATCGAGAAGGCCAGGGCGCGCCTGAACGGCAGCGGCAACGTCGTCGATTTGCTGATCAAGGACGGCATCCTTTCCGACGCCGATGTCTCGCGCAGTCTCGCGGCCCAGGCGCACATGGATTGGATCGACTTGTCGACCAAGGTCATTCCGCCCGACGTGATCAACCAGATTCGCGCGGAAGATGCGCACCGTTTCAAAGTCATCCCTGTCGGTTACGGCGAGAGCGGGTTGATCGTCGCGGTGAGCGATCCGCTCGATATCGATACGATCGACAGCCTCAGCTTTCTGCTCCAGCGCGAGATCGAATTGGTGTGCGCGAGTCCGGACAAAATTCGGCAGGCCCTCATCAAGTATTACGGCACGGCGGATGAAGCGTCCGATATTCTCGCGCAACAAATCGGGCACGACGTCGATTTCGGCCTGGAGCCCACAGAGGGGGGCAGTCTAGAGAGCGCGGACGAAGCGGACGCGCCGATTATCCGGATGGTTTCGATGCTGCTGGTCGAAGCGCACCGGTTGGGCGCGAGCGACGTGCATCTCGAGCCGCTCGATAAGAAATTCCGCGTCCGGTTCCGGATCGATGGCGTGCTTCAGGAAATGCAGGCGCCGCCGAAGCGGTTGCAATCCGCGATCGTGAGCCGGCTCAAGATCATGACCGGCTCGATGAGCATCGCGGAAAAGCGCCTGCCGCAGGATGGCCGGATCCAGGTGAAGATCGCGCGCAAACCAATCGATCTCCGCGTTTCCACGATCCCAACGAATCACGGCGAGAGCGTCGTCATGCGCGTCCTCGATAAATCCAGCCTGATGCTCGGATTGCCGGAGCTGGGATTTTTCAGCGATGACCAGGAGACATTCGAACGGCTCCTCAAATTGCCCGACGGCATCCTGCTCGTGACCGGTCCGACCGGTTCCGGAAAAACCAGCACGCTCTATTCGTGCCTGAACTACATCAACAAACCGGACCGCAAGATCATCACCGTGGAGGAGCCGGTCGAATACCAGATGAATGGAATCAACCAGGTGCAGGTGAACACCGATGTCGGAATGACGTTCCCGGTCGCGCTCCGGTCCATTTTGCGCCAGGCGCCAAATGTCATCATGATCGGCGAAATCCGCGATCTGGAAACGGCCTCGATCGCGACGAACGCGAGCCTGACCGGGCATTTGGTGTTCAGCACGCTCCACACGAACGACGCGCCATCGGCCGTCGCGCGTCTGGTGGACATTGGCGTGCAGCCGTTCCTAGTTGCGTCTTCGGTGCGCGCGATCATGGCGCAACGACTCGTTAGGCGGCTCTGCTCGAATTGCAAACAGCCCGGCGAATTGAGCGAAACCGAATCGCGCGCGCTGAATATCGAGCCCGGCCAGATGGCCGACGCCCAGGTCATGCAGCCGGTCGGCTGCGAGGAATGCCGCGGCACTGGTTACAAAGGCCGGATGGGCATCTTCGAGATTTTCATTATCGACGACAACGTCCGGCACATGATCAACAACCGGCAGTCCACCTTGCTGCTGCGGCAGCGTGCGCGCGAGCTGGGCATGCGCACTTTGCGCGAGGACGGCGTGCGCAAAGTTCTCGCCGGTGTTACGTCGGCCGACGAAGTGATCTCGATCACATTAGGAGATGTGAACTGAGATGAGCAGCGCTGAAATGCAGTCTCTGGGGAGCGCACGCGCCTCGCGTGCTGGCGATCGCGCCCCCGCGATTGCGAACTTTTCTGAAGATTGTTTTGGCGAGGCGCCAAAACCAACACGCGAGGCGCGTGCGCTCCCCAGATGAAGACATGAACGCTCAACAGGTCGCGGACATTTTCGTCGAGCAACACGTGCTCCAGCCATCGCAGGCTGAAGACGTGTTGGAGGAGGCCCAGCTGAACGGCAAGACGGTGGAGCAGGCGCTGGTCGACAGCGGGTTCGTCGATCAACGCGGATTTTACCAGGTCATCGCTGACGCGCTTGCGACCGAGTTCGTCGAGCTCGACGCGGGTGAAATTCCCCAGGAAATCCTGCGACTCATTCCGGCCGGACTGGCGCGGCTCCATCGCGCGCTGCCGGTCGCAATGAACGATAACACGCTCGACGTGGCGCTGGTCGACCCGCTCGATCCGCGCGCGGCCGAAGATTTGCGCTTCGCGCTCGGGAAAGATGTCCACGTCGTGGTGGCGCCGGTCGAGGAAGTGGAAGAGCGAATCAAGCGCTACTACGGCAGCGACAGCTCGAGCATGGAGGACATCCTCAAGCAGCTCGGCGAAACGGGCGAGCTGCTGGCGTTGCGCGGCACGGACGAAAGCGCGCAGGCTGTAGAGGCAGAAGCGAACGCCACCCCGATCATCCGCTTCGTCGATCTGATTTTGTTTCAGGCGATCCAGGACCGGGCCAGCGACATTCATTTCGAGCCGTTCGAGAACGAATTCAAAATCCGGTATCGCGTGGACGGCGCGCTTTACGAAATGGCGCCCCCGCCCCGGCATCTCGCGCTGCCGGTGATCTCGCGCGTGAAAGTGATGGCGAACATGAACATCGCCGAGCGGCGTTTGCCGCAGGACGGGCGCATCCAGAAAAATGTCGCGGGCCGCAACGTCGATCTGCGCGTCTCGACGTTGCCGACGCAATTCGGCGAGAGCGTCGTGCTCCGCGTTCTCGATCGCTCGACGGTGAATCTGGACCTCGAAGCGCTTGGGCTGCCCGATTACATCTACGCGTACGTCCTCGAGATTATCGAACGGCCGAACGGCATTTTCATTGTCACGGGACCGACCGGCTCGGGAAAAACGACGACGCTTTATTCCTGTTTGCGCCGGATCAACACGATCGATTCGAAGCTGCTCACGGCGGAAGAGCCTGTCGAGTACGACCTCGAAGGAATCGTGCAGGTGCCGGTGAACGAGGCGATCGGACTCACTTTTGCCCGGACGTTGCGGGCGTTTCTGCGCCAGGATCCGGACCGCATCATGGTCGGTGAAACGCGCGACCTCGAGACCGCGCAAATTTCGATCCAGGCGTCCCTCACCGGTCATCTCGTTTTCACGACGCTGCACACGAACGACGCGCCGGGCGCGGTCACGCGCTTGATCGATATGGGCGTGGAGCCGTTCCTGATTTCTTCCACGCTCGAAGCGGTGCTCGGCCAGCGTTTGCTCCGGAGCATCTGTCCGCAATGCCGGACAACCTATCAGCCGAGCGATGCCTTGCTCGCCCAGCTCGGCCTTTCCAAGCGAGATATCGGCGACCGGAAATTTTTCTACGGCAAAGGCTGCGACGCCTGCAACCAAACCGGCTACAAGGGACGCAAGGGCATCTACGAATTATTGAAGATAACCGATCCGCTGCGCGAATTAATCAACGAACGCGCGCCGACCGTGACGTTGAAAGAAAAAGCGATCGAGCTTGGGATGGTGACACTGCGCCAGGACGGCCTGCGCAGCATCTTCGCGGGCGACACGACGATTGAGGAAGTGCTGAAGTACACCTGATCGGCCTGCGGCCGAAAGCTCCAAGTTCCAAGCACCAAGCTCCAGAGAAATTCCAAATTCCAAACACCAAAAAACCTGACGACTCGCGATTGATTGGAATTTGATGCTTGGAGCTTCTTTGGAGCTTGGAGCTTGGAACTTGGAGCTTTAGCGTAGCGATCCGTGCCTCGCTTCACCTACATCGCTCTCGATTC
Organism: Chthoniobacterales bacterium; assembly: GCA_035644055.1. Classification (GTDB taxonomy): domain Bacteria; phylum Verrucomicrobiota; class Verrucomicrobiia; order Chthoniobacterales; family UBA10450; genus AV80. The sequence continues at coordinate 10,227 of DASQPH010000142.1, read as the reverse complement.
GCGTGGGCAGGAATCGACGGGCCTCGTCGAAGCGTCCACGACAAACGAGGCGATCGGCGAACTGCGACGCGCCGGTTATTTTCCGACGCACGTCTACGAAGAAGGCGCGGTCGCGGCGGCCCAGCCGAAAGCAGCGCGGCAGAAAAAAGTAAAAGAGCCGCGTGCGGAACGAAAAGCCGGCGGCATGAACATCGTTCTCTTCCAGAAGAAAACGGTGAAGCCAAAGGTGATGATGATCTTCACCCGCCAGCTCGCCACCTTGATCGACGCCGGACTGCCGTTGCTCCGCGGATTGAACGTGCTCGCGAAACAGGAGCGCGACGCGGTTCTAAAAAAAACGATCAACAAGCTGGCTGACTCGGTCCAGGGCGGCAGCACGTTTTCGGAAGGGCTGGCGCAGCATCCGCGCATCTTCAACGATCTTTACGTTAACATGGTGAAAGCCGGCGAGCTCGGTGGCGTGCTCGAAGTCGTGCTGACACGACTCGCCGAATTCCAGGAGAAAGCGCAGAAGGTCAAAAACAAGGTCGTCGCCGCGATGGTGTATCCGCTCATCGTGCTCGTCCTCGCGGTGGGAATCATGACGTTCCTGCTCGTGTTCATCGTGCCGCGGTTCGAAGCGATTTTTCACGACATGCTCGGCGACAAACCTCTGCCCACTATCACGGTCTTCGTTATCGGAGTGAGCAGTTTTGTGCAGAATAACTGGGCGATTCTGCTCGGAGCGTTCGTCGCGCTGATCGTCGCTTATAAAATCGTCTCTCGGACCCGGGCTGGGCGAAATGCTCTCGACCGCATCAAGCTGCGCGCGCCGCTCTTCGGCGACCTGATTCGCAAGACGGCGATCTCGCGTTTCTCGAGGACGCTGGGAACGCTGGTCACGAGCGGCGTCCCAATTTTGCAGGCGCTGAACATCACGCGTGAAACTGCCGGCAACAGCGTCATCGCCCGCGCGATTTCCCAAGTGCACGACAGCGTGAAGGAAGGCGAATCGATCGTGTTGCCGCTGGAAACGAGCGGCGTCTTCCCGCCAATGGTCATCAGCATGATCGACGTCGGCGAAGAAACGGGTCAGTTGCCCGAGATGCTGTTGAAGATTGCCGAGGTTTACGACGATGAGGTGGATAACTCCGTCGCGGCGCTAACGTCGTTGCTCGAGCCGATCATGATTGTTTTTCTCGCGCTGGTTGTCGGGACCATCGTGATCGCGTTGTTCATGCCGCTGATCAGCATCATCAGCGGATTGCAACAACAGAGCTAGCCCCCCGCGGCGGGAATGACGAATTTCCGAATGACGAATGACGAAGGAATACTGAAGCCCGAATGTTCGTCATTCGTCATTCGTCATTCGTCATTTCGCGCCGCAGGCGCGTTCACGCTCATTGAACTGTTGATCGTGATGGCGATCATCATCGTCCTGGCCGGTTTGATTCTTGCGACAGCCAATTACGTGCAGAAAAAAGGCTATCGGTCGCGCGCCGAAGCTGAGATCGCCGCAATCTCGGCGGCGCTGGAAAATTACAAGGCGGATAACGGCGTGTATCCGAGCACGCCCGAGACGAACGCGCTCATGCCGAACAAAATGGGCGATCCCAATGCGGCGGATTACATCAAGGCGAGCTTGGCGTTGTATAAGTTGATTAGTGGCGACGCGGACAACAGCAACGACCGAAGCGCTGAATTGAAAAGCTATTTTACTTTTAAGCCAAACCAACTCAGCCCAACACTCCAAACTCAAGCGGTAACCTACATCCGCGATCCTTTCGGGAATTCGTACGGTTATTCGACCGTCAAAGCGTCTGCGCCCACAGGAACGGACGGCTACAACCCAACTTTCGATCTTTGGAGCACCGCGGGAGTAATCGATACCGGCAATTCACCCACTCAATCCCAGTGGATCAAAAACTGGTAGGGACGGCGCGCTGCGCCGTCCGTTCGTTTACCGCGCGTCGGTGTGGACGACGATGACGACGCGGCGGTTCGGGCGCTGGCGGTCGATCTCCATCTGTTCCTCGGGAGAATTCACCATTACGGAACGCGGCGTAACCAAAAACTTCGACGCGCCGTAACCCTTCGTTTCAATCTGCGCGGGATTGATGCCCATCACGTTCACCAAATATTCCTTCACGCTGTCGGCGCGACGCTGACTGAGGTCGAGATTGTAATCGGGCGAGCCTAACGAATCGGTGTAGCCCTCGACGGTGAAGGTCGCTTTCGGGTTGCGCTTGATCAGCGTCCCCAGCTTTTGCAGTTGCGAGATCGCGCTCGGTTGCAGATCGGCGCTGTCGTAATTGAACAACTGATCGTCCGGCATCCGCAACTTCGTCCCGGAACCGAGCGGACCTTTTTGTGACAACAACGAATCGATATCGCTGAAACCCGGCGCCTTGTTGCGCGTCGGTCCGCTGCTGTCGCCCGGGAGTTTGTTGAACGTGTTCGGTTTTTTGATCGTGGTGCTGGTGGCCAGCTCCGTCCCGGTCAATGCCGGCTGCGGCCGTCCCGACGTAGCCGAGTCGTTCAACAGATTTTGTTCCCGGGTCGCGTTCGGATTTTTCGTCAAGGTCTGCGCGCTGCTCTGCTCGAGCTCTGTCATTACCGAGTCCGGATTCTGTTCCACCTTCGGCATGTCCGGCAACACGTCGCGCGTGTCGTCCGGGATCGCGGTCGTGGCGTGAACGTCATCCAGCAATTGATCGAAAGACTTTTTCTCGTCGGGCAACTGCACGTCCGTCTTGTCCGGCTCCGGTTTCGCTGCCGGGTTCGCCTGATCCGCGCCCGGTTTTTCGAGTGGCTGCAGCTCGACGCTCTTAACTTTAAAAGTTGGGACCTGAACGCGCTGTTCGAGAACCGCGTTCACCGGCAGGTAGGCAGTGCGATAAAAATAACCGCAAAGCGCTCCGTGGAGGGCAAGCGAAATGATCAATCCCACGAGGAGCCAGTTCCGCTGTTCTCTCCCCTGGAGCAGCGCCTCCTCGAAATCGAACTCCGAAGTTCTCATCTAAGTCAGGGAACAAACCGGCCTTGGCAGGTTCTTGTCAAACTTCATGAAAACGCTGACATCCGCGTACCCGGCGCCGTTCACTCTTAATCTCTGATGCTGTCATCCTGAGCCGTGGCGAAGGATCTCTGATTCCTCCGCGCGGAAGGCGGACGGAAGGCTCGAGCCGCGCTGAAATAGTCAGAGATCCTTCGCCACCGCTCAGGATGACAGATTAGAGATTGGGTAATAGACGGGAGCTACGCGGATTTCGTCCGGCGGATGAACGCCTGGGCAGCGCGCCGAATGTCGTCGGCGACGCGAGCTTCGGGCGAAACGAATTTCGGGGTGAACCAGGGGAACAATCCGATGAGATCGTGCGTGACCAGGATTTGGCCGTCGCAATGCGAACCCGAGCCGATTCCGATCGTTGGAATCGCGAGCGCTTCAGTGATTCGGCGCGCGGTTTCGGCCGCGACAATTTCCAGCACGACGGCGAACGCCCCGGCCTTCTCCACGGCGGCCGCATCGGCAAGAAGCGCCTCGGCTTCGGTCGGCGTGCGGCCTTTTACTTTGTAGCCACCTTCCTCGCGCACACTCTGCGGCAACATCCCGATGTGACCCATGATGGGAATGCCCTCAGCAATGATCGCCTCGATTTGTGCGACGTGACTCGCGCCGCCTTCCAATTTCACCGCCTGCGCGCCTGCTTCCATTAAAGCGCGCGCGGACGCGGTCGCTTGCGCCGGATCTTCGTAAGTGTGAATCGGGAGATCGCCGACGAGCAACGCGCGCTTCACTCCGCGCGCCGCCGCGCGGGTATGATGCACCATCTCATCGAGCGTGACCTCGGTCGTGTCCTCATAGCCCAGCACGACCATGCCTAACGAATCGCCGACGAGAATAATTTCGATGCCGCTTTCATCGAGCAGCCGTGCCGTCGGGTAATCGTAAGCGGTCAGCGCCGTGATTTTTTCGCCGCGCCGCTTCAGCTCGCGAAAATCTTGCATGGAGCCGGACCCTACCACTCCAAATCCAGCCGCACCACTCCCGTCATGGGCAAACGCAGAAGCAGAACATCGACGGCTTCGGTTTGCCCGGGCAAAACAAGATCGGGCCGGATGTCCGCCAGCGGACGAAGGACAAATTCGCGGTCGACGATACGCGGATGCGGCAATCGCAGCTCAGCCGTTTCGATTATTATCTCGCCGAAATAGAGCAGGTCGAGATCGATCGGGCGGGACACGTTTCGCTCATGAGCCGCGGGCCGGCCAAGAACTCGTTCGATGGCGGCGAGCTCGCGCCGCAGCTCGATCGGCTGGCCGGCATAACCGACCTCGATCACGGCATTGAAGAATTTCGCGGCGCCCTTCTCGCAGTCTACCGGTTCGGTCTCGTAGATCGCGGAGCAACGCAACGGAGGCAATGCGCCTTTCATCGAGATAATTTCCCTGCGCGCGTTGCGCAAATTCGCGAGCCGTTCCCCGAGATTCGAGCCAAGCGCTACGCCGGCCCTCATCGCAACCCAAGAACATCTTCCATCGAATAAAGCCCTGCCGGTTTTCCGACGACCCAGCGCGCAGCCCGCAACGCCCCGAGCGCAAACGTTTCCCGGCTCCCAGCTTTGTGCGAAAACTCCAGCCGCTCCCCTGCTCCAGCGAAGCTCACCGTGTGATCGCCGACGACGTCACCGCCGCGGATGGAATGGACGCCGATCTCATCCGCCCGACGTTCGCCGACCAAACCTTCGCGACCGTGCCGGACATTCTTCCCGTAATCGAGGCCCCGCACTTCACACAATATCTCTGCGAGCTTTTTCGCGGTGCCGCTCGGTGCGTCTTTTTTCAAGCGATGATGCATCTCACTAATTTCGAGATCGAAATCGTCGCCGAGCATTTGCGCCGCCTTCCGCGTCAGCCAAAAGAGCGCGTTCACGCCCACACTGAAATTCGGCGACAGAACCACTGGGGTTGACCGGGATAATTCCTCGATCGCCGCCCGCTCCTCCTTCGAATGGCCCGTCGTGCCAATGACAACGGCCTTCTTCGCCTCGCGACAGGCGCGAGCGAGTTCGCTGCTCGCGTTCGGATGACTGAAATCGATGACAACGTCGCAGCGGTCGATTTGTTTCGCGATGTCGTCACCGAGATCCAGACCGGCGCTTATCTCGACGTCTGTTTTCGCCGCCGCCGCCGCGATCGCCTGGCCCATCCGGCCCTTCGCGCCGAGCAACAAAACGCGCAGCGGCGTTTTCACGCGACCTCGGCAAACGCTTCGAGCGTTTTGCGCAAGCGCGCCTGGTTCGCGGCGCTCATTTCGCACAACGGCAACCGGCATTCAGCCGACATCGCGCCACGCCACGAAAGCGCGGTCTTCACCGGCACGGGATTCGGCTCGATGAAGAGGTCCTTGAAAATCGGCAGCATCTTCAAATGCATCTCGAGCGCGCTCTTCGTGTCGCCCGCACGAAATGCCTGGACCAGATGGACGATTTCCGCCGGAAATAAGTTCGACGCCACACTCACCACACCCACGGCACCGACCGACAGGAACGGCAGGGTGAGCGAATCGTCCCCGCTCAAAATCGTGAACGCTTCCGGCAGGCGCGCCCGCAAATCGCTGACGCGATCGACGCTGCCGCCAGCTTCCTTGATCGAGACGATGTTTGCGCAATCCATCGCCAGGCGTTCGACCGTTTCCGGTCCAATGTCGACCGCGCAACGTCCTGGAATGTTGTAGAGCATGATCGGCGCGGCCGTAGCTTGCGCGATCGCCTGGAAATGCCTGAACAGTCCTTCCTGGCTCGGCTTGTTGTAATACGGCGCGACGACCAGCATTCCATCGACGCCCATCTTTTCGGCGGCGCGCGTCGCGGTGATCGTCGCACTCGTGGAATTGGAACCCGTTCCCGCGAGGACCTGGCATTTGCCTTTCGCGACTTCAACGGTCACCCGGATGACCTGCTCGCGTTCCGCGGCGGAAAGCGTGGGCGATTCACCGGTCGTTCCGACAGCGATCACGCCGCTGACGGCGTCCGCGATCTGGCCTTGGACGAGCGCTTCGAGCGCCGGGACATCGACTTCACCGTCGCGGAACGGCGTCACGAGCGCGGTGTAAGTTCCTTTAAACATTTTGAAATTCTAAGGTAGGGGCGGTTCACCGCAACCGCCCGGGCGATTGGGGTCAATCGCCCCTACCAAGGTTGCGTTCAAACTTCGATCGTCCCTTCGAATACGAAATCGGCCGGACCGGTCAGGGTCACGTTGCGAAATTGGTCGCCGGTTTTCTCGAAGCCCACCTGTAGTTCGTTTCCACCGCGAACGAGCACACCGATTGGTCCGTCGACCTTTTTCATTGCCGCAAAAATCAGCGCGCTCGCAACGACGCCAGTCCCGCACGCCAGCGTCTCGTCTTCCACCCCGCGTTCGTAAGTCCGGATCGCGATCTGGCGCGGACCGCATTCCTTCAGGAAATTCACGTTCGCGCCTTTCGGAGCAAAAAGATCATGGCGCCGGATCGCCGAACCAAGCCCGCGGACATCGGCGCGTTCAAGATCATCGACCGGCACGACGACATGGGGCACTCCGCTGTTCACAAAATGCGCCCTGACCTTTCGGTCCGGCAACGGAATCGTGATCCCGAGCTGCATATCTTTCGGCTCGCTCATTTCCAGCCGCACCAATTCGCCTTGCAGCTCCGCCCCAATGACACCGGCCGGGGTTTCAAAGGACACTTTGTCTTTCGGGCCGGCCACGCGGTCCGCATAACGCGCAAAACATCGGGCGCCGTTTCCACACATTTCCGCTTCGCCGCCATCGGCGTTGTAGTAGCGCATCCGAAAATCCGCGCCGTTCGCCGCGCGCTCCAGCACGAGCACGCCATCCGCGCCCACCCCACGGTGGCGATCGCAAATCTTCGCGATTTGATCCGCGGCCAGCTCCAAATCGCCGAGCCGATTATCGATCATCACGAAATCGTTCCCCGCGCCGTTCATTTTCATGAAACGCAGCATGGCGGTTGGTTACCACAAACCGCGGCGAAAGCCAAACAAGGAGCGGCGGTTTACAAACCGCCGGCGAAACACGACGGCGGTGTGGACAGCGCCGCTCCTTGCTTGCGTATCGGCCTTCAAGTTCTATTTGTTTTGCGAACGCTTTGAGAAAGTCGCTCGCCACCATTCTTGTTTTTTTATGCGCGTCGTGCGCGCTGAGGGCCCAAATCGCGCCCGGCAAATACAACAACGTCATCCTGGATCAGATTCGAGCCATGCCGTCGGGCGGGAAATATTCCGCCTCGCGGGCCGCGACGATCCGGCTCCAATCCGCCGCGCATTTCGAGTCCGGCATCTTTTCGGTCGTGCCGGACGCGGCCTCGCCGAGCTATTGCTCGGGCGCAACCTATCTCGTTTTCATCAAAACAATCGAAACGTTGCGGGCGCGCGGCTCGCTTAGCCTCAATTACGCGACGCTCGAAAGCCTTCTAATCCGCAACCAGCGCGATGGCGAGGGCATCTGGGGTCGTTGGAACGCCAACGGCCCGGGAACCGCCCGGCTTTTCCACGAATTGGATCTCGGCGAAAATTTCGACGACTTCGCCCAGGCGCAGCCCGGCGATTTCATGAAGATTTTCTGGTCGCCGGAAGTTGGCCGGAGCGAGCACGGTCATTCGGTCATTTATCTCGGAACGGAACGAAAAGCAGGACTCGATTACGTCCGCTTCTGGTCGAGCAACATTCCGGGCGGCTATGGTGAACGCAGTGTTCCTCGCTCGAAAATTATCCATGCAATTTTTTCGCGCCTGGACGAGCCGGCGAATTTGTCTCGCGCGATGACCGTGCCGCCGGTGGACAGATATTTGGCCAGCCTGCTCTCTTCTCGCTCGAGCTACGAGGAAGCGAAAGCGAAGTGCGGGATGTAAGGCGGCGGGGCGCCATTCAGCATCAAGGAGCGGCGGTTTATCCCGCGGCTGCGGGACCGACGGAAACAAAGGGCGGTTTGGAAAGCGCCCCTCCCTGGGGCTCAATGACCCTTCACCGCGGCAGCCAGTGGCGAAACAAACTCCGCGACCCGCGTCGGCAAATCTGGCGCCGTGGCATTCTCGCCGATTCGTTTTACGATCGCGCTGCCGACGACAACGGCGTCCGCGACCTGCGCTACTTCACGCGCTTGCTCGGCGGTTGAGATTCCAAAGCCGACGGCGATCGGCAGTCTCGTGTGCCGTCGAATTTCGTTAACCTGATCGCCTAACGACGAAGCGACCCTGCTCTGCTCACCGGTTACGCCTTCACGCGAGACGTAGTAAATGAATCCGGCGGCTTGCCCACAGATTTGCTCGATTCGTTCCGGCGGTGTCGTTGGCGCAATCAAGCGAATGTGGAGCGGCCCCTCGATTGGCTGATCTTCTTCCGGCGGAAGATCGAGGAGCAGAAGACCGTCCACGCCCGCCTCGGCCGCTTCCCGATGGAACCGATCGAATCCGAATTGAAAGATCGGGTTCATGTAGGTGTAGAGGACGATCGGGATCTGCGAGCGACGTCGGATCTGGCGGACGCAACCGAGAACGCCGTCGACAGTCGCGCCGGCTTCGAGCGCGCGCTGGGCAGCGAGCTGATTCACAAGACCATCCGCGAGCGGATCCGAGAACGGGACGCCAAGCTCGAGAATATCGACGCCGGCGTTTTCCAATGCGAGAGCCAGGTCAACCGTCCGTGGCAAATCGGGATCGCCCGCGCAGATGTAGGCGATGAAGGCTTTTCCGTTCTGCTTCCGGAGCGCGGTGAAACATTGGTCGATTCGATTTGGCATTGGCGCTAAATTAATCCGGGAAGAAAACGTCGAACGCCCAACCCGCCTTCGCAACCTATGCTGTCCAAACCAGTCCTAAATGCGGACGGGCTCCGCCGTGGCGAGCGCCCAACGTCCAACGCCGAATGAAAGAGACGCTGACGATCAATGAAATTTATCATTCTATCCAGGGTGAAAGCACCTGGGCCGGAGAAGCGTGCGTTTTCGTCCGGCTTACGTTCTGCGATCTGCGCTGCAATTATTGCGACACCGAATACGCGTTTTACGAAGGGAAAAAGCAGACGCTCGATGAGATCGTCGCGGCGGTGGCGGCGTTCCAATGCCCGCTGGTGGAGATCACCGGTGGCGAGCCTCTGCTCCAGAAAAACGTTCTGCCGCTAATGACGATGCTGGCCGACGCCGGCCAAACTGTTTTGCTCGAAACGAGCGGCGCGCACGATATCTCGGCGGTCGATCCGCGCGTCCATCGCATTATGGATTTGAAAACGCCCGGAAGCGGCGAGTGCGACCGGAATCTTTTTTCGAACGTCGAGCATCTGACCGAGCGCGATGAAGTGAAGTTCGTGATCGGTTCCCGCGAAGATTACGAATGGTCGCGCGAACAACTGCAGCGCTATCAACTAAACAAGCGGTGTCGGGCCGTTCTGTTTTCTCCGATTTTCGGCCGGATCGATCCTCGCGAAATGGTCGAGTGGATTTTAGCCGATCGTTTGCCCGTGCGTTTCCAATTGCAGATGCACAAGTTCATCTGGACGCCGACGCAGCGCGGCGTGTAGTCGTCAGACGATGCGCGTGCGCCTTACCAAAGATTTTCAGTTCGAAGCGGCCCAGACCCTGCCGAAAGCGCCCGAGGGCCACAAGTGCCGCCGAATGCACGGACACAGTTTCAAGGTCGAGATTTCGGTCGAAGGCGAGATCGATCCGGCGGCCGGCTGGGTCTACGATCACGCGCAGATTTCCGACGCGATGAAGCCAATCGTTCGGCAGCTCGATCATTCGTATCTCAACGAAATTGCGGGCCTCGAAAATCCAACGATCGAGAACATGGCGGCGTGGCTCTGGAAAAAGCTTGAACCGCTGTGCCCCGGTCTTTGCGAAATCGTCGTGCACGAAACGCCGACCGCGCGCTGCGTGTATCGGGGCGAATAACGAGCCGAGGCCTAAGGCGCCCGACGGCTCCACTGAGTTGTCATCCTGAGCGTCGCGAAGGATTTCTGAATATTTCTGGCTGTCACCGCGCGGAAATGAACGGAGATGTTTCGCTCCGCACAGCATGACAGTGGGTGGAGGAGTAATCGGGCGGCGGCGCCAAGCACGATCACTCCCGAGCGGCCCACAGGGCCGCTGCTACAGCCCTAATGCTTCGGCGCTCTTACTGTTCCGGCTTCGGCGGCTGATTTTCGCTGGGCGACGATCCGGTTCGCAATTTCCTCGACCATCTGCTCG
>DASQPH010000141.1:0-2333 GCA_035644055.1 Chthoniobacterales bacterium | reverse complement strand
TTTGCCGCCCTCCCGCTGCAAAGCGGAAGCGAATCCGCGCACGTCATTCCGCAAGAGCGCAGCCCGATGCAATTCGTCGCGACGCGGCTGGAGTCGCTCGATCTCTTCGCGTTTCGTGCGCAAAATTTCTTCCAGCCGATTCATTTCTTGTTCTGTAGCGCCGAATCATGCCGGTTGCACGCACGCGAGCGGATGGCATGTTCCGCTTTCTCGACCGGCGGTCATCCGCCTTCGCGACGCTACGGCGCGACAGGCAGACCGCGGCGACAGCTTGCCGACGTAGCTCAGCTGGTAGAGCAACGGTTTCGTAAACCGTAGGTCACGGGTTCGAATCCCGTCGTCGGCTCCATCATTTTTCCAGTTTCGAACGGCTGCGCAAACGGCTCGGACTCAACGCGCGCACGTGTTTTCACTCATCTTGCGTGGGGTTGCATTACAAAAATGTAAGCATCCACACCGCGGTTGTCGTTCCGAATACAGCTTCAAGTCCCAATCCAATCCCGATTCAGGAAAGGATCCAACTATGCGCATCAATTCGACTTCCAATTCCGGCGTTTTCAATCCGCGCCTTCTTTTAACGTTCGTTCTCTGCGCGGTCGGCGCTTCGCTGGCGGTGTTCAGCTGGGCATCCAATCCGGCGACGAGCACGATCACTGTGCCTTCCGCGGTCGGACAGACGATCACCGTGACCTGGACTGGGGAAATCCCGCCGCTGGCAAATGCAACCAGCGATTGCACGAATCTCGCGGACACTCCGACAGTCGATCAACACCTGCCGACGATCAACGTCCCCGCCGGCATCTACAATTCGCTTAACGCGAAATTCGAATTCAACATTTCGTGGGACGCCGCGTCGGGTAACGATGAAATCCTCACCGTCCTCAATCCCGACGGCAGCACCCTTGATTCGAGCGATGGCGGCGATCCGACCGAGACCGTCACGGGCAAAAATCTGGCGCAAGGCACTTACAAAGTGATCGCCTGCGGCTTCGCCAACACTTCGTCGCAAGCCTACGTCGGCAAACTAACCATCACGACCGCCGCGGGAGGAATCATTCAGCCTCCGCCGATTCCGCTCACGGCCGCAGCGCCGGGCGTCCCGCGTTATTACAATTTCGCTCCGCCGGCGACCATCGGTGAAGCGGCTGGCGAACCCACCATCGGGTTCAACAAGACCACGAAGCGCGCGATGTTTATCGCCGGTTTGCAGACGTTGCAGGTGACTTTCCCAGAACAAGAGACGCCTGTCGGAACGGTCCCCGAAGCGTGCCCGGCCGATTGGAAAGACGTTTCGTTTCTCCTCACGAAAACAAAATCGCTCGATCCGATTTTGTTTACCGATCCGAACACGGGACGCACTTTCGTTTCCCAGTTGAACAGCCAATCGGCGGGTCCTGCGCTTGTTGGTTTGAATAGTTTGATGGCATTCACGGACGATGACGGCGCGACGTGGACGCCGGCGCAGGTCAACCCACCAGACGGCAGCAACGATCACCAGACTGTCGGAGCCGGGCCGTACCCGAATCCTATTCCGGCGGGAATAAATCCGGTGTATCCGGACGCGGTTTATTATTGCGGGCAATCCGGCAACGTCCTGGTTGCGGCTTCGACGGCGTTTTGTTCGCGCAGCGACGATGGCGGATTGAACTTCGGAAAGTCGGTCCCGATTTATCCCGGCTCACCGGCTCCCGGCGGATGCAGTCAACTCATTCATGGTCACGTGAAGGTCGCGCCGGATGGCACTGTCTATGTACCGAACGCGCGTTGTGGTGGCGGCCAGGCTGTCACCGTTTCCGCTGACGCAGGCTTGACCTGGACCGTGCGCACGATCCCGGAAAGCCAAAGCGGCAGCGATGATCCGTCTGTCGGAATCAGCAAAGCTGCGCCGGCGGGTTCCGCTACTTCGAACCGAATTTACATGGCGTGGGCCGGACCGGTGCCGACGCCGGCACCAGCCCCGAGCGCCACTCCGGCGCCGCCAAGTCCGGACAATCACGCTTTCGTTGCCTATAGCGACGATCGCGGCGTGACCTGGAGCAAGCCGTACGACATCGGCGCGAGCCTGGGAATTAAGAACGCGGTGTTTCCGTCGGTCGTTGTTGGTGATCGCGATCGCGCTGCAGTTGCATTCCTCGGCACGCGGACCAGCGGCGATCATCAGGCTGCGGATTTCACCGGCACCTGGTGGGGCTTGGTCGCGCATACTTACGATGGCGGCCAAACCTGGACGACCGTGAACGCGACGCCTAATGGCCCGGTCCAGCGCGAGGCGTGCATTTGGAATGGCGGTGGCGCCAACGTTTGCCGAAACCTGCTCGACTTTAACGACATCA
>DASQPH010000140.1:0-22218 GCA_035644055.1 Chthoniobacterales bacterium | reverse complement strand
CGGCGCAATTCAGCGACAACATAGTCCGCGAACTGCGGCTTCATCTTCGCTTCGTCTTCGCCAGCGCAGAGATGTTCGCGGAACCAGAGAGACCAGCGGATAACGCGTTCCTCGAGGGCGTCGAGATGCGCGTTAGTATCGCCTGGAGCCAATCCGAAATGCGGGAGATAAAGTTTCGCGGGATCCAGCGCGCGGATTTTGGCGATGGATTCGCGCCAGGCTTCGATGTCGAGCTCGGGCGGAACAAAGGGCGGCGCCGGCGGACCGCCGCCGAGTCGAACGCCGGCAACATCGCCGCCAAAAACATTCTCGTCCCAATGATAAACGTGATGATGGCTGGCGTGACCCGGCGTTTCGATGGCGCGAACTTCGAACGAGGCAACGCGCACGACGTCGTTGTTCTCTAAGACACGGACGCGTTCCGGCGCGATCCCGGAAAATTTTCCCCAGAGCCGCTCCATCTCGTCGCCGTAAAGACGAGTGGCCGAAGCGACCAGTTTCGCCGGATCGATGAGATGCGGCGCGCCGCGCGGATGAACGTAAATCGTCGCGCCGAGTTCGGCGAAGCGCCAGGCCGCGCCAGCGTGATCGAAATGAATGTGGCTAAGAAAAACGTGGCGAATGTCGGCCGGCTCGGCCCCGAGTTTCGAGAGGGCGCTGCCAATTGTGTCGAAAGTCGATTCCGGCCCCGTGTCAAAAAGCACCGGCCCGTCGTTGGTCTCGAGCAAGGTCGCCGCGATGATGCCCGGCCGGCCGAGATGCTGAGTATCGAGAACGTGAATCATGTGTTGTAGCGCCGTCGCTACAATATCATTCTCCGCCGCGCGGTGAGAGACTCGGACGCGGATTTTTTGGCGCCGTCCCGCGCGGCGTACGCGGTTCGTATTTGTCGATCGTGAGCCAGTGTTTCTGCCGGATATTATAAAACGGGAAGCTGACGAGCGTTCTCGCGGTCGCCTTACTCAAACGAAACAGACGCGGGCCGCGGGACGGTTCGAGAATGTAAGTGAACTTGAAGGTCGTCACCTGCGCGAAAATCCAAAACAACTGGCAGGGCGATTGAAGCGCGACGTCCATTTTCAAAATAATGAAATCGTTTTTCGCGATCCACAGTTTCCCGGCAAGCAAACCGAAGAAACGTTCCTCGCGGGAGCGCGCGACCTGGTTTGGTTTTGGCTGGAAAGAAATGACGCAGGCGCTTTCGCCGGTGACCGTCTCATCCGGCAGCCGCTTCCAATTGTAGCGATCCCGCAGGTTGTATTTGTGGACGGCTTCGACCGCTGTTTCGGATTGGTTCTTTTCTTCGGTCTTTTCCGGCGCCTTTGGTTTTGAAGAGGGCGAGGAGGCAGACGAAGCGGGAGCGGAAGAGCTTTCGGATTTAAAAAACGAGAGTTTGCCGTCGATGCGTTCGCCGACGTATTCGAGCGGGCGCGGGTCGCCAGGGCGCACGATCGATTGCCAGGTGCCGCGCGCGGTGACGCTGCCCGAACTGTCGAACTGATGGGTCGTCAGCGTCTGATAATACTGGCAGTCGCGGAGCGCGACTCGCTGGTTATCGAACGCCGCGAGAGTGCGATCGAAAACTTCGAGAGGGTTGAGTTCTTTTTCCTGCGCGATGATGGGCCACGGAAAGAGAAGCAACGAAATAAGCGCAGCGAAATATCGGCGACGCATGGAAGCCGGATCGTTATTTGCCGAGGCCGCGCTTCGTGACCAGATAAACGGCGAAGCTGCCGAGCCAATGGCCGCCTTCGTAATGCGCACCGGTCACCGCGGCCAGTCCGGCGCGACGATGAGCATCAGCCGCCGCAAGCAAGGCCGGCCGACGCGGATCTTTTTCAGGAAGGACGGAGAGAATTCCTTCCAGCATCCAGGCGCGGCTCAAGTTCAAGCCATCGAGATGCGCCAGCTTTGGATCGCTCGGATCAGGCGAGACCGCGACCGGCAACCAATTGGTGGTGGCCGTCGTCGGAAGGTGCGGCAGAAAATCACCAAGCCATTTCGAAAATTCATCCGGCCTCATGGTCCGGCGCACGACATCGGCTTCGCCTAGACACGGAGAAAGAAAGTCTTCGCCCGACGGCTCGTAGCTCATCGAACAATCCTTGTCCTTGAGAAAAAATTCACGCGTCTTTGTTTCGACGAGTTTCGCGAACTCGTCGTTCTTCGTCGCGCGCGCGTAATCGAGAAAGAGACCGAGCGCGAAGGCCGATTGATTGTGCTAGCCGATGCGGACCGGATGGGAAAGCTTCGGCAACCACGTCTTCAGTCGATCGCGCACGGCTTGTTCGAGCGGCGCGAGATTCGTCAACATTTCACGCGCCTGCGGGTCGTCCCATTGGGCCAATTCCACCACGAGCTGGAGCAGCCACGCCATTCCATAAGGCCGCTCGAAGCTCGCTCGTCCTTCGCCGCGCAGATACGCGGCCTCCTGCTTCAAATTTTCCGCGGTCAGACTCTTGCGGAGCGCTTCACGGGCGGGTTTGGCGAAGGAAGCGTTGGGAAATGTCTTGATCAACCGGACGAGCAGCCAATGGCCGTGAACCGACGAATGCCAGTCGTAACAACCGTAAAACGCCGGCGTCAGTTTGCGCGGCGGCGCGACATCGGCGTCGCTGTTTAAGAGATGGCTGATTTTGTTCGGGTATTCCTTGCCGACACAAGCGAGCGCGAGGTTTGCGAATCGTTCCGCCGCTTTCTCATCGAATCCGCCTTTGGACGGATCCGCCGCTGCGGATTTCGGCGAGGGCTCTTCCGCAAATGCCGCGACAGAAAACAAAATCAGAACAACTGGCGCGAAGTTTTTCATTTTAGCGCTCGCCACTGTAGCGCATTCAGTCCGCAATTTCATTGACCTGCGGCGCGGCGTTCTCCAGAAAGAATCGCGGTGCTTCCCCAAGATTTTTGCCGGCCCCTCGTGCTCGTCGCAGCGTCGCTTCTCCTGGCGAATGCGATTCTGCGAGGCGAACCAACCGGAGCCGCAAAAAATTTCGGCGCGCCCGCATCCTTGCCGCCACCGAGCAGCTTTCTGCCGGAACGTCTACCCGAGTTCCAAAAAGAGCTGACCAAGTTTCTCGAGGATGGCGATTACCTGAGACTCGGCTGGAGCATGGACAAAGGTCTGCGCGATACCGGCCCGTTCATCAACAAGACGCTGTTCGGCGTTCATCCGACGGTGAAAATTTACTATTCGCCCCAGATCATGAAGTGGCTCGCCGGCGGCCGGAAGGGCACAGTTCCCGACGGCGCGATGATCATCAAGGAGCAGTACACCGCGCCGGCCGCGCAGTATCAATTGAGGAAACCCGATCTGGTGACCGATTGGACGGTCATGATCAAAGACGCGAAAGGATCCAAGGACGGCTGGTATTGGGCTGAGATCTGGAAAGATCAGGTGATCGATAACAACAATCCGCCGTACGCGGTGCCGAACGCGGGCTTTGGTCTCTACTGTCTTCGTTGTCATACGTCGGCGGAAAAAGATTTCACCTTTGCTTCGCTCAGTAACATCAAAGGTTTTCCGGGACAGCCACTCTCTTACTTCGTTGATTTTTCCTGGGCGCCGCCGCCAAACGCCACGCCCACGCCCGAAACGGCAAAGATGGGAAAGTCGCCGCCGGCCGACGCGCCGCTTCCGAGCCAGGTCAATCTCGGTCGCAGACCAATGAGCCACCACGAAGTGACGGCGTTGCTCGCGCCGGCGAAGGAAACTCCCGAAGCGCCGCATGCCAGTCCGGCGCCGAACCCGGCCTTTGTGAAATTTTTCAACTCGATTCCTCCTGTCCCGCTCAGCGACGTGAAAAAAATTCCGCCGGAGACTTACGACCACGTCGTGGCCAGCCACCAGGGCCAGCAGCATTTTCTCACTTCGGATTCCTGCATGGGTTGCCACAGCGCGATCTATTACGGCAACGCCATGGTTTATACCGGCGCGAAAACGGCCGATGGCAGTGCGCCGCTCATGAACATTTCGCCCTACGGCGAATGGCGCTGGTCACCGATGGGCCTGGCCGGACGCGACCCGATCTTTTACGCGCAACTCGACAGCGAGCTGGCTTATTTGAAGACGTTCAAGGACAAGGCCGAAGGCGAGAAGCTCGCCCACGAAGTCGTGAACACCTGTTTTCGTTGTCACGGCGTCATGGGCCAACGGCAGTTCGAACTCGATCACGGGCCGGCGGCGAATTTCGATCGCGAATTCGTTTACGAAACGAAAATGACGGATCCGAACTTCAAGTACGGCGCACTCGCCCGCGACGGCGTGAGCTGCGCGTCGTGTCATCACATTGTCGAAGACAAAACGCCGAAGGGCGTGCCGCCGCTGAAGCATTTCCTCGAGCACTCAATCACGGGGCTGTTCGAAGTGGGCAAGGCCGATGAGATGCTCGGGCCGTTCGAGGACAACGTCATCGTGACCGATCCGATGAACAACGCGGTCGGCGTAAAGCCGAAACACGACGCTTATGTAAAGAGCGCGCGAATGTGTGGCAGCTGTCACACGATCAATCTGCCGGTCGTCGATCAAAAGCCGCCCGGCCATAATCTCGAACAACTGACCTACCTCGAGTGGCTCAACAGCAGTTTCCAAAACGAGTTTGGCCATAACGCCAAAGCGCAGACCTGTCAGGACTGCCACATGCGCAATTCCTACCGCAATGCCGCCGGCACCCTCGAAGTGCCGTTGATTCAACAGCCGATCGCCACCGTCCAGGACGATCAATATCCGGCGGTCGAGCATCGATTGCCGGCGGACAAGGTGCAGGTGCGTTTCCGCGACAGCGGGTTTGTCCGCCATCAGCTCCAGGGACTGAACCTCCCGTTACTCGAAATGTTTTCGCAGTTCATGCAGGACTCGAAAGCGGGCCAGAAGAATTTCCCCTACAACGAAGTCCTCGGAGTGCGGCAGAACGATTTCATGCTGACCGTGAACGCGGATTTGCCGAACGCGATTGACGCGTTTGTCGAGCAGGCGCAGAACACAACGGCGGCGATTACGATCGCGCCGATCTCCACCAGCAATGGCAAGCTCGTGGCGAATGTGACCGTGACGAACAAAACCGGGCACCGTTTCCCGAGCGGCGTCGGTTTCCGGCGCGCGTTCCTGGAATTTCAGGTAACGGATAAGAATAGCGGCAAAACGTTGTGGGCGTCGGGACGCACGAACGAGCTGGGAATTATCGTGGATGAAAACGACAAGCCGTTGCCGTCGGAATTTTTCGAGCGGCGCGCGGATGCGTCCGCGGTTCCGCGTCAGGCCTATCAGCCGCATTACTCCGATCAACCCGGACAGACGATCACGCGACAGGATCAGGTTCAGATTTTCGAGGAGCTCATGCTTGATGCCGGCGGAAATTTCACGACCAGTTTTATTCGCCGCGACACGCCGGTGAAAGACAATCGGCTCCTGCCGCTCGGCTGGACCGAGCAGGGCCCCGATCCGTCGTTGTCTGGTGAATTTCTGAAAGCGACCCATCCGCACGGGACCGGTGACGATCCGCATTATAAGGACGGGAGCGGAACCAGCGTCGTGACCTACGAAGTGCCGCTCACCGGGATCGATCCCGCGGCAGTGACGTTAACCGCCACCCTCTATTATCAGAGCATTCCGCCGTACTACTTAAAAATGCGGTTCGAGGAGGCGCCGGATTATCCCGCGACGAAACGACTTTATTATCTGGCCTCCAATCTCAAGCCGGCGGGCACGCCGCTCGAGAATTGGAAATTCAAGATCGTTTCAGCGAGCGCGCCGATTACATCCACTCGTTAGGCCGGCGCGAGACGCGAGACGCGGCTTGACGTTTCGTTAGGCCGTTTCGCATGATCCCATTCCAGGTGGTTTATGTGAATCCCGCCGACGATCCGCGCGGCGCGAAGAAGTAAAAACAAGGAGCGGCGCTTTCCAAACCGCCGACCCAATAACGGCTGCGGAGCAGCCACTAATAATCTTGGGCTCCGCCCAAATATTTTAGCCGGCGGTTTGGAAAGCGCCGCTCCTTGATGCTCCTACCTTGGTTCCTCGGCAATCTTCAGCACGATCTTGCCACGGGTGTGGTGCGTCTCGGCTTGCTGCGAAGCTTTCACCGCATCCGTCAACGGCAACACCTCACCAACCACGGGCTTGATCTTGCCGGCCTCGATTAGTTTCGTGATCTCGGCCAGCTCGTTCCCATCCGGGTGACTCCAGATCGAGCTGCCGCGGATTCCATACTTGTCGAGCTGGGCCTGATCTGGCCGGGACACGATTGTCGTGACGATCCCACCTTTCTTCACGAGCGGGTAGGAACGCGCGAGCGTGTCGCGTCCCACGGTATCGAAGACGACGTCAACGTCCCTGGCGATGTCTTCGAATTTCGTTTTTGTGTAATCGATCGCCACATCGGCGCCGAGTTGCTTCAGCAAATCCTGGTTCGCGGTCGATGCGGTGGCGATTACCTTTGCGCCTTTCGCTTTCGCGATTTGGATCGCGAAACTCCCGACGCCGCCGGAACCGCCGTGAATAAGGACCGTCTGTCCCGCGCTCACTTTCGCGGTATCGATCAACGACTGCCACGCCGTCAACGCTCCCATCGGCGTCGCGGCGGCTTCAACGAACGTCGCCGACTTCGGTTTGAGCGCCGCTTCGTTCTCCGCCAGGACCGCGTATTCCGCCCAGCCGCCGCCGAAAAGCGCGTAGCCATAAACGGCGTCGCCCTTCTTGAATTTCGTCACCTTCGCGCCCGTCGCTTCCACCACGCCAGCGACGTCGTATCCGGGAATGAGCGGCAAATGCGTGCCGAATTCTTTCGCCAAACGTCCTGAAATCACGAGTGGATCGGCCGGATTCACTCCGCACGCGATCACGCGCACGAGCAGCTCATTCTCTTTCGGCTCCGGCCGCGGGGCATCTTCGTACTTCAACACTTCCGGCGCGCCATACTCGTGCGCGACCACCGCTTTCATCATGTCGGCGCTGATTTGCGTGAGAGCAACGGCGCCTAGAAACAGGTTCAATAGGAATCGCATGGGATTTATGTTTTCTACTTCGCCGGGCCTGGAAAGCTCTTCACATACTGGATCGTGAAATCGGGAAAGGAATTCACCATCTCGATCTTGTAATCGGGAAAGGACTCGACGATCTGCCACTGACCGGGTTTATCGGGAAAGCTCGTCACGATCTGGACGTGGAGGTCGGCAAAGCTGGTCACCGCCTGGACTTTGTAATCCGGAAAACTGTTCACGAACTGGATGCGGCCGTGAACCCTCGCGACGTCGACTTTCTTGTCGCCGCCGCGGACGCTCAACGCGAAGAGAACGATAAGGATGAGCGTGGCGCGTTTCACCGTAGCACAGGCATCTTGCCTGTGAGGCGAATGGGCTTCCAGCCCGTTCTTAAGAATCCGTTCGACAGGCGAGACGCCTATCGGCCCCACAGCCACGATGCCTGTGCTACTTCAGGATTGAATCGGCCCGATACATCACGCCGTTCTTCATCACGCTGTCGATGTCGGAGGCGTTCTTGATATCGTCGACCGGATTTGATTTCAGGATGACGAGGTCGGCATAGTAGCCGGGCTGGAGCGAGCCGATCTTCGCGCCGGTGTCGCCACCGAAAGTTTTGGCGGCATTCGCGGTGGTGCACTGAAGAATTTGCATCGGGGTGAGGCCGGCCTGCTTCATGAGTTGAAATTCGCGAAAGATCGCGGGGCCGTGGATCGTCCCGATGTTTCCGGCATCAGTTCCGGTCGCGATCGTGATCCCGGCGTCCTCGAGCGTCTTGAGATTCTGCAGCGCGATGTCGTACGTCTTTTGAATGCTGTCGAGAACCGCCTGCGGATTCTCCATCGCCTTCTTCAGCCGCTCGGGCCGCTTGTCTTCCGGAATTTTCGTAACGTCGAGCGACGCGATGACTTCTTGGTTGCCCCACGCTTTTTCTTCCGGCGTCAGCTCGAGCTTGTGCGCAAAGGTGCGGCCGTAACGTTCGAAGACGACCAGCGTCGGGGTGAGGATGGTGCCTTTCTCTTTCAATAATTTCACAAAAGCATCGTCGACCGGTTTGTCGGTCACACTGTGGACAAGAAGATCGGCGCCTTCCTCGGCGGACGCGCGCGCGGCCTCGAGCTCGGTCGCATGCACCGCAACACGCAACTTGAGCCGATGACTTTCCTCGACGACGGCGTGAACGATCGGCCGGAAAATCGCGGCGCGTTCCACGTCGCTCTGTCCGGGCGACGGTGGGGCGGCCGGACTCGACTGGGGCGTGTCGCCTCCGCTCACGCTCGCTTGCGGTGTGGGACTGGCCGCCGGTTGAGCGGCCGGAACGATGTACCAAATTTTTATGTAATCTGGATTCTGCGCGGCGAGCTTGCGCACCATTTCGCGTCCCTGCTCCGGCGTATCGATTTTCACGATCGGCGGATCGCCCAGATCGAGCTGCGGGCGAGAGATGCTCGAGATCAGTGGCCCGGCCGCGGCGACCCGCGGGGCTTTGGCGGTGGCGTTCGCGCGCTTTCGCATTTCAAAATTCCAGAGCGGCCCGCCGATATCGATCACGCTGGTGATCCCGCACCGGAGATAGCGCGCGAAGGCATCATCGAGATGCGAGCGGATCCATTCCGTCTCCTGTTTGTAAGGCCGAATGGTGTTGAGATCGAGGCCATCCGGGCGCGTGTAGATGTCGCCGGATTGGAAGAAGTGGACATGCGTGTCGATGTAACCCGGCAGGATGAACTTTCCCTTCGCGTCGATGACCGAGTCGCCTTTCTTCGGGATGTCCTTGCTGTTTTGGATGATCGAAGTGATGTGGTCGCCCTCGATTTTGATGGCGGCGTTCGGAATGATCTTTCCGGTTCCCGGATCGATCGCGGTGCCGTTGACGATGAGCTTCGTGCCCGAAGGCGTGGCGAACGCGGTGGCAGCTAGAGTGACGGCGCAAGCGAACAGAAGAAGACGTTTCATATATATAATGAGCGGGCGAGACGCCTGTTCTATCGTCTCGGGCCGCGCATGGAAAGCTTCCCGGCTGTTGGAGGCGAATCTTTCCTTTGGCAGGGCGAGACTCTGTCGAGCCGGTGGCGGCGGTGCTTCCTCAGGGGCTCGACAGAGTCTCGCCCTACCAATTTGCGTGAGCGCTGGTTCGGCCACAGTTTGCGCACTCAGCGGAGGCACCACTATGCATTGGAGAATTCTGACTCTTTCATTGGCGATCGCGATGTCCGCGCACGGGCAGACGGCAACGCCGAGCACGACGACGACCGCATCCGCAAAACATCCGTTCACGTTCGAGGACATGATGAAGCTGAAACGGGTCGGCGCGCCGGTGCCATCGCCGGACGGGAAATGGGTGGTGTTCGACGCGGTCGATGTCGATCTCGAGGCGAATACGAAAATTTCCCATCTTTGGATCGTCCCCGCAGCCGGAGGAGAAGCGCGCCGGTTGAATCAAACGCCGAATCACGAGGAGCGGCCGCGCTTTTCACCGGACGGGAAGCAGCTCATCTGGACTTCGAAGGCGACCGACCCGACGCAAATCTGGATGTGTAATTTCACGCCGGAGAGCGGGGGACTCGACGGCCAGCCGCGCCAAGTCACGAACATTTCCACGGGCGCAGACGGTGGGATCTGGTCGCCGGACGGGAAGAGCATCGTCTTTCTGTCGTCGGTTTATCCGGAGGCCAAGGACGACGCCGAAAACAAGAAGCGCGACGAGGAAGTGAACAAGGGCAAGGTGAAAGCGAAGATTTTCACGAAGCTGCTCTACCGGCATTGGACTTCCTACACGGAACACAAGCGGAGCCATTTGTTTGCGGTGAGCGCGGACAGAAATGGGGCGCCGCGCGATCTGACGCCCGGCGATCACGATGTGCCGCCGTTTAATCTTGGCGGCCAGGACATGTATTCCATTTCGCCCGATAGCCAGGAGCTGGCTTATACGAGCAACATCGACGAAGTCGAAGCGACCAGCACGAACAATGAAATTTTTTTGGCGCCGATGTCGGGTCCCGCAGCGGCGGGAAAGAAAATTTCGACGAGTCCCGGGAACGATAACACGCCGTTGTATTCGCCCGATGGAGATCACATCGCCTGGCGATCGATGGCGCGCGCCGGCTTCGAGGCGGACAAGGAATCGCTCATCCTCTATCAGCGAAAGCTCGGCCAAAGCCGCAACGCCACGATCAATTTCGATCGCTCCGTGGGCAGCATGACCTGGACGCCCGATTCGATGGGGATTTGTTTCACGGCGGAAGATCACGGCGAAGCGCCGATCTGGGTGTTGCTGATGGACGGCAAACAGCCAAAGCAGGTCGCGCGGCTTCATGCCGACGATCTTGTTTTTTCGAAAGACGGGAACTCGCTTTTTTTCAGTCACGTCTCGATCGGCGCGCCAAGTGAGATCGCCCGCCTGGACGTAAAGGAAAAGCCAAAGACCGCGAACCTGGCGCCTATCGCCGTCACCCACATGAACGACGCGGTCCTCTCGCAGATCGACATGCAGCCGATGGAATCATTCACCTTTCCCGGGGCGAACAATGAGAATGTCGAAGGGTTCATCATCCGCCCGCCCGGATTCGATTCGACGAAAAAATATCCGCTGAAATTTTTGATCCACGGCGGGCCGCAGGGGGCGTGGGGAAATTCGTGGACGTATCGTTGGAACGCAGAGCTGTTCGCGGCGACCGGGAACTACGTCGTGGTTATGATCAACTTCCACGGCTCGACCGGTTACGGGCAGAAGTTCACCGATTCGATCAGCGGCGATTGGGGCGGCAAGCCGTACGAGGATTTGATGAAGGGGCTCGATTACGTCGAAAAGACTTATCCGTTCATCGACAAGAATCGCGAGGCGGCGATGGGCGCGAGCTACGGCGGTTACATGGCGAACTGGGTGCTCGGGCACACCGATCGTTTCAAGTGCATCGTCTCGCACGATGGCGTCTTTAACACGGAGTCGGCTTACGGAACGACGGAAGAGCTTTGGTTTACCGAATGGGAATTCAAAGGTCCGCCGTGGAAGAACCGCGAGCTTTACCGGAAATGGTCGCCGCATTTGTTCGCCGACAAATTCAAAACGCCTACGCTGGTCGTGCACGGCCAGCTCGATTTCCGGCTCGACGTGAGCGAAGGCTTCCAGCTTTTCACGACCCTCCAGCGATTGAAGGTGCCGTCCAAAATGTTGTATTTCCCCGACGAAGGCCACTGGGTCCTCAAGCCCCAGAACTCACGGCTTTGGTACAAAACGGTGAACGATTGGGTCGATCAGTGGACCGGGGCGAAATGAAGCGGCGACTTCTCTCGTGCCGAGGTTCGGACTACGTGACGACCGCGCCGTCGAAGCGCCAAGCTCCAAGCTCCAAGCTCCAGAGAAGCCCCAAATTCCAAACAATTTGCTGCCGCGCGCGTCGGATTTGGAGCTTGGTGCTTGAAGTTTCTCTGGTGCTTGAAGCTTGGGATTTGGAGCTTTGTCGATCTCACTCCGCGCGTTTCGCAAGGTTCGGATAATGGATTCTCTCCAGCCCAC
This sequence comes from Chthoniobacterales bacterium, assembly GCA_035644055.1. GTDB lineage: Bacteria > Verrucomicrobiota > Verrucomicrobiia > Chthoniobacterales > UBA10450 > AV80. The sequence goes on along the minus strand of DASQPH010000140.1, from coordinate 10,724 downwards.
CATCCTGATCGTCGACGACGAAAAGCACACGCGCGATGGGCTGCGGCGTTTGCTCGAGAACGAATACGATACCTATGTTGCGGAAGACATTCGTGGCGCGATGGATGTTTTGGAGCGGGAATCGATCGACGTGCTCATCACCGATCTGCGGCTGGGTGGCGATGACGGAATGGTCTTGATTGAACGCGCGTTGAAACTGCCGCATCCGCCGATAAGCATCATGATGACGGCTTATGGTACCGTCGACACCGCGGTCGAAGCGATGAAGCGCGGCGCCTATGATTTCGTGACCAAGCCGCTGAACCTCGACAAGGTCGAGATGCTGATCACGCGCGCGCTGGCAAGCCGGAAGATGGAGCAGGAGAATCGCGCCCTGCGCCAGCAGATCGACGAACGCTACGGGCTGGAAAATATCATCGGGGAATCGCCGGCCTTGCGGGAAGTGCTCGATACGATCAAACAGGTCGCGCCGTCATCGGCGAACGTGCTCATTGAAGGCGAGAGCGGCACAGGCAAGGAATTGGCCGCGCAGGCGATCCATAATTTGAGCCGGCGAAGCAAGGCGAAGTTCGTCACGGTCCATTGCGCGGCGTTGTCGCCGCAGTTGCTCGAGAGCGAGTTGTTCGGCCACGAGCGGGGCGCGTTCACCGGCGCGCATGAGCGCCGGATCGGACGATTCGAGCAGGCCAACGGCGGCACGATTTTCCTGGATGAGATTGGCGAGATCGACGCGAGCACGCAGGTGAAGTTGCTCCGCGTGATGAGCGAGGAACGCGCCTTCGAACGCGTCGGAGGAAACCAGACCTTGCGCGCCGATATTCGCCTGATCGCGGCGACCAACAAGAACCTGGAGAAGCTCGTCGCCGAGGGGAAATTCCGGGACGATCTTTATTTCCGACTCAATGTCGTTCACCTCACGATGCCGCCGTTGCGCGAGCGCAAGGAGGATGTTCCGCTCCTGGTTCGCACTTTTCTCCGTCACTTCTGCAAGGTGAACGAGAAACCGCTGCTCGAGATAACCGCCGACGCGATGAACGCGCTTTTGACTTACGGTTGGCCGGGAAACGTGCGCGAGCTGCGGACGGCGATCGAGCACGGCGTCGTGATGGCGCGCGGACCGAAGCTGACGTTGCGGGATTTGCCGGCGAACGTGCGGGGCGCGACCAGCGCGACCTTACCCGGCGGGATAACGCCGGCGAAAGCGTTCGGCGAAAAATCGAGCGCGCTTGATCTGCACGAGACCGAGAAGCGCCTCATCATGCAGGCGCTCGCGACGACGAACGGGAACATTACGAAAGCCGCGCAGAAACTCGGGATCAGCCGGCGCACGTTGCACCGCAAGATTAATGAGATGAAAGCGGCGGAAGAATCCGGTCTATAGCGGCGGTCTATGACCGCCGAACCCAAGCGAGGGATAAAACGTTGTCGGCGGTCATAGACCGCCGCTACAATAACCGCTGTGGCGCAGGCGAAAAAGATTTTCGGAACCGACGGCGTTCGGGGCGTGGCGAACGTCGAGCCGGTCACGGCTGAGACGGCGCTGAAGCTTGGCCGCGCCGCGGCCCACATTTTCACGAAGCTGAATCCCCGCGAGCATTCAAAGGGCGCGCGGCCGAAGATTGTTCTCGGCAAGGACACGCGGCTCTCCGGTTACATGCTCGAGAACGCGCTGGTCGCCGGCATTACCTCGCTCGGCGTCGATGTTCTGATCATCGGGCCGCTGCCAACTCCCGGCGTGGCTTACATCACGCGATCGCTCCGGGCCGACGCGGGCATCGTTCTCTCCGCGTCGCACAATCCGTACGAAGATAACGGAATCAAATTCTTCCGGCACGACGGCTACAAGCTCGACGACCAGATCGAGCAACAGATCGAAGACCTGGTCTTTAGCGGCGAAATCGATTCGATCCGGCCGACCGCGGGAAAGATCGGACGAGCCCGCCGAATCGATGACGCGCTGGGCCGTTACGTCGAGTTTGCCAAGGCGAGTTTTCCGCGCGGAATGTCGCTGGAGAAAATGCGGGTGGCGGTGGACGTGGCGAACGGCGCCGCCTACAAATCCACGCCCTGCATTCTGCGCGAGCTCGGCGCGGACGCAACCGTCGTGCACGACGAACCGAACGGAACGAACATCAACGCGGAGTGCGGCAGCACTTTTCCGGAAGAGATTCAACGCGTCGTGAGAGAGAGCGGCGCGCAAATCGGCATCACTCACGATGGCGATGCCGATCGAGTTTTGCTCTGCGATGAAACGGGTGAGCTGGTCGATGGCGATGAGATTCTCGCCATCGCTGCGGTTGATTTGTTGAAAGCAGGCCGGCTCGCGGAGCAGACGCTCGTCGCCACGGTCATGAGCAATTTCGGCTTGGACGAAGCGCTCGGTTCGGTGGGCGGCAAAGTGGTTCGGACCAAGGTCGGCGACCGCTACGTGATCGAAGAAATGGTTGAGCGAAAGTTGAATCTCGGCGGCGAACAGAGCGGCCACATGATTTTTCGCGACTTCACCACGACCGGCGACGGGATCATCAGCGCGCTCCAGGTCTTGCGGATCATGCAGGCGACTGGGAAACCTCTTAGCGAACTGAAACGCTGCCTGAAAAAATATCCGCAGGCGCAGCGCAATCTTAAGGTGAAGGAGAAGCGGCCGTTCGAAGAATTGCCGGCGGTGATGAAGCTGGTCGGCGATGCGGAGAAAGAGCTTTCGGGTAAAGGACGCGTGCTCCTGCGCTATTCCGGAACCGAACCGAAGATCCGGCTTTTGATCGAAGGCCGCGAGCTAGAACAAATAGATCGCCAGGCGAACCGAATCGCCGAAGCGATCCAAAGCGCAATCGGAGTATGAGTCTCGCCCAGGTGATCGAAGCGCTTCTATTTGCGGCGCAAAAATCGTTCACGGCGCGTGAACTTTCTGCGGCGATCAAAAGCGCGGACGGTGACGATGATCCCGCAACTGCGGGACTAAACGAGTTCGCGAAAGTGACCGAAGCGCAGGTCGCGGCCGCACTCGAGCAGTTAAAGATCGAGTACGTGCAGCAAAACCGCGCGTTCCAACTCGCCGAGAAAGCGGACGGCTGGCAATTGATCAGCGATCCGGCTTATGGGTCGTGGGTTCGGCAACTTTTTCCGGCGGTGAAACCGGCGCGGCTGACACCGCCGTCGCTCGAAACCCTGGCGATCATAGCATATCGGCAGCCCATTACCCGCGCGGACATCGAAGCCGTGCGCGGCGTCGCGGTAGACGGCGTCCTTCAAAACCTGATGGAGCGTGGTTTAGTGAAGATCGCCGGACGGGCCGAAGTTCCAGGTCGTCCGTTGATCTATGAGACCACCGAATTTTTCCTGGAACACTTCGGGTTGCGCAATCTCGATGAATTGCCGAACGCGGAGGAACTGCGAACGCGCTACCTGCCGGTTGCACCGAAAAAAGAAAGCGCCCCGCCCGCTGAAACCGAGTCCGCGCCCGCCGAACCCGCTGCGCAGGATTGACTTGCCACCCAGTTTAACGACGATTCTTTCGCGCCATCGCGCATCTGGCTTATGAAAACATTTCTCGGACTCGGCAAAATCCTCGCGCTGGCTTCGCTCTTCAGCCTGACCGGCTGCGGCACTTACAACCGGCTCGTCACCCTGGAGCAGAACGTGAACAAGAAGTGGGCCGACGTGCAATCGGTCTATCAACGGCGCGCCGATCTTATTCCGAACCTGGTCAGCACGGTGGCGGGCGCAGCGAACTTCGAGAAGTCCACGCTCACCGAAGTGACGAACGCGCGCGCGAGCGTCGGACAAGTAAAACTCGATCCGAGCAAGGCGCCGACGGATGCGGCGGAGCTGGAGAAATTCCAGAAAGCGCAGGGGCAACTGAGCACCGCGTTGTCGCGCTTGCTGGTGGTGAGCGAAAATTATCCGCAGCTGAAGGCGACGGAAGCGTTTCAGAATTTGCAGGCGCAGCTCGAAGGAACCGAGAACCGGATTTCGGTGGAGCGCAATAATTTCAACACGGCCGTCCAGGAATACAACACCGCCCTGGAACGATTCCCGACCAACATGTTGAACAAGATGTTTGGATTCAAACCGCGACCGTTCTTCACCGCCGCGGCCGGAGCGGAAAAAGCACCAACCGTGACCTTTCCGACGTTCGGAACCACTCCTGCCGCGCCAACGGCTACGCCATAGGGAGGAAGCTCCAAATCCCAAGCTCCAAGCTCCAAAGAAGCTCCCAAATTCAAACTTCAATAAAGACGATGCACCGCCGCTTTTGGAATTTGGTGCTTGGGATTTCTTTTGGGATTTGGAGCTTGGGATTTGAGATTTCTTCGACGGCTACTGCCGCCGAAGTCATTCCGCCCAAGCCGACGGCGTATTTCAACGATTACGCGAATGTCGTTCCGAAGGAAAAAGCGCTCGCGTTGAATGAAAAGCTCGCGCAGTTCGAGCGCGAGACCTCGAACCAGATCGTCGTCGCGGTGTATCCGAAGATGGAAAGCGATTCCTCGATCGAAGATTACGCACAGAGGATTGCCCAGACGTGGGGCGTCGGACAGAAAACCCAAAGCGGCGGGAACGGCGTGGTGGTACTGGTTTTCATCGCTGATCGCAAGATTTCCATTCAGGTCGGTTATGGGCTCGAGGGGGCGCTGCCCGACATAACGGCGTTCGATATTCGCTCCCGCCACATGACTCCGCATTTTCGAAATGGCGATTATACGGGTGGGTTGGAGGAAGGGATCGACCTGATCCTGAAAGCGATTCGCGGAGAATACAAAGGCACGGGCGAGACGACCCAGGAGAAAAGCCGCTCCGGGCCTTCGAGTGGGTGTGGGCCGCTCGGGTTCATCATCATGCTGATCGTTGTCCTGATGATCATCCGGCTCGGGCGTCGTCGAGGAGGATACGGCTATACCGGTTTGGGCGGCCCGTTCATTAGCAGCGGATGGGGTAGCGGCGGCGGTTGGTCGAGTGGCTCTTCTTCGTCATCCGGCGGCGGCTTTAGCGGTTTTAGCGGTGGCGGAGGCAGTTTCGGAGGAGGAGGATCCAGCGGCAGCTGGTAGCTTTCATGCGGACGCATCGGTTCATCCGGGAGCTAGAGCACGATCGCATCACCCGGGCGATCAAAGCGGCGGAAGCGAAAACGTCCGGGCAGATCCGAGTGTTTCTCCAGCGGGGGAAGTTCGACGAGGACGCTTTGGAACGCGCCCAGAAAAAATTCGCGCAGCTTGAGATGGAGAAGACGCGCGAACGCAATGCCGTCCTGATTTTTGTGGCGCCGCGCGCTCAGAAATTCGCGGTGATCGGCGACGAAGGCGTCCACCAGAAATGCGGCGAAAAATTCTGGCGGGACCTCGTCGCCCGGATGCGCGAACATTTCCTGCGCGAGGATTTCACCCAGGCATTAGTGGAAGGGATCGAATCGACCGGCGAATTGCTGGCGAAACATTTCCCGAGGACGGGCCCGGCGCCTAACGAATTGCCGGACGAGATTGTGGAAGGCTAGAAATCGGCGCTTGCAAAGGCCGGCCGCTGGTGTTCATTCCCGTCCCGCAACGAGTTTTTGAAGCTGCGCCGTTGGTCCCTGGGTTTCCGTCGCTGGACGCGAAGCCGCACTCGTCAGGGGTAACCCGGCGCCTAGGAGGAATTTCGATTTAAGATTTTCGAATTTCGATTGCCCGAGACTTTTGTCTTCAATCGAAAATCGCCCATCGACAATCGAAAATAATCAGATGCCAGTTCATTACGGTCGTTTTGAAATGCCGAAGACCCTCGTCAAGGACGAGCACGGCGCCACTGAAACCTTTGCCCGCTTTGTCGCGGAGCCATTCGAAGCCGGTTACGGACACACCGTCGGCAACTCGCTTCGCCGCGTGTTGCTTTCGTCGCTCGAAGGCGCGGCCATTACCGCGATAAAAATCACCGGGGCGCAGCATGAATTCGCCACCCTCCCCGGCGTGGTCGAGGACGTGACCGACATCGTTCTCAACCTGAAGCGGATCAAATTCAAGGCGGCCGAACACGAGCCGCGCAAGCTCTCGCTTTCCGTGAACAAGGAAGGCGAAGTCACCGCCGGCGATATCCAGCTCGCCCAGGGTTACGAGATTCTGAATCCCGACCAGCTCATCTGCACGATGGACAAGAAACACAAGTTCGACGCTGAGCTCGAAGTGCGCGTCGGCCGTGGATTCGCCACCGGCGATGAAAACAAGCGGCCCGATCAGCCGATCGGCCTGATCCCGATCGATTCCATTTTTTCGCCGGTGACCCGCGTGAAATACGCTGTGGAAAACACCCGCGTCGGTCAGCGGACCGATTACGACAAGCTCCTCCTCGATGTCTGGACCGATGGCCGGCTGACCCCGGACGACGCGCTGCTCCAGGCCTCAGCGATTCTGCGCCACCACCTCGACGTGTTCGTGAACTTCAACGAAGACGTGATCGAGTTCGACGAAACACCGGCCGGCGTGAGCGAAGAGAACATGAAGCTGAAGAAGCTTCTCAATATGAGCGTCAACGAAATCGAGCTCAGCGTTCGCGCGGCGAATTGCCTCAACAACGCGAACATCACCACCGTCGGCCAGCTTGCCCAGAAGAGCGAAGCCGAGATGTTGAAGTACCGCAACTTCGGCAAGAAATCGCTCAACGAAATCAAGGACAAGCTTCAGCAGCTCGGCCTCGGTCTCGGCATGAAGTTCGATGCGGGGCTGGTCGATATGCCGGCCGCGAGCGCGGATGGCGCGAGCGTGAACGCCTCGGGCAGCAACGGCGAATAACCACTCGTTAGGCACAATCCCATGCGACACCAAAAGAAGACGGTGAAGCTCGGCCGGACGGCTGAGCACCGGAAGGCGCTGCTGGCCAATCAGGTTTGCAGTTTGATCGAGCATCAGCGGATCAAGACGACCCTGGCCAAGGCGAAAGCTGTTCGTCCGCTCGCGGAAAAGATGGTGACCCTCGGCAAACAAGGTTCGCTCCATGCGCGGCGCACCGCGCTCGCCGTTCTTCGCCAGAAGAACGCGGTGAAGAAACTGTTCGACGATATCGCGCCGCGCTCGGCCGATCGCAACGGCGGTTACACGCGGATCATCCGTCTCGGTGTGCGCAAGAGCGACGCGGCCCCGGTTGCGTTCCTCGAATGGGTGGATGCGCCGGTCGTTATCGACGAGGCGGTCGCCGAGGAAAAAGGCAAGAAGCGCAAAGGCGCAAAGCCCGCAGCGACTGACGAGGCGAAGCCCGAGAAGAAGTCGAAGAAGAGCGACGAGAAGTAGCGTCCCAAAAGCGGAACGTCTTGATCCCGGCGCTGGAATATCTTCCGCGCTGCGCAGAAGTGTGCGCTAATCCTAATTAACTGGAAAACAATGTCTTAGGACTTTGTTTAGGCCCGTGGCACGGGCGTTGCATAAGGAGGGGCAACCTTATGAAAACAAACAAGTCCCTGAAACCAGTTCGAAAATCGACTTACGCTTTGCTCGTTCGCGCGGAAGAAAACGATCGCGGTCTTTTTGAGACCTTCGTTTACGGCATGCTCATGCTGAGCGCGGTCCTCGGAATCTGGCAGTTCGCGCACATCCGCGTTCCGTTCCCCTTCGCCAGCACCAATCGCACGTTGGCGACCGAAATCGTTTCCCGTAGTTAATTCACCGCGTGCCCGCTGGCCGATCGGTCAGCGGCGCGCGAGTCAGCGCAGCGTCGTCAGCCGCCAGTTCAATTCTCCATCCGCGGCAATCTCAAGAAGGGCGACGCTCGGCGGTGCTCCCTGGTTTGGTCGCGTAACGCATCCCGGATTCAGGAACCGCACGTCTTTCACGGGTTCATTTCGCGGAACATGAGTGTGACCGTGAAGAATAACGTCCACGTCGGCGGGAGGTTTGTCCGGTGGGATATGGACAAGGCGAAAACGGACTCCGTTTCGCTTTAGATCCAGCGTCAATGGCCAGTCGGAATTGCTATCGCAATTTCCGCGCACCACTGAGACCGGCGGCCCAAACGTTTCAATTGTCTGCAAGAGTGCCGGCGCACAAACATCGCCGAGGTGCCAAATTTCATCCGCCCCAGCCGCGAGCGATTCCAGATTCCCCGGCAGTTTGTCGTGGGTATCGGCGAGAACAAAGATGCGATGCGGCGAAGGCACTTTGATTTATCGCACGAAGGCGACAACGGATCACAAAGGTTTCTTCTCGTTGTGCTCCTTTGAAAGCCCGGCCTCGCGCTCGCGCGCTGCGTTACGGGCGGCCGTTGTGTGAGGCCTAACAACGGGTAGAATGATGGCGTGCCATTCAAAGATTTCGGTCTATCGAATGAAGTCGTGCGCGGGACCCAGGCGATGGGGTTCACCGAGCCGACTCCGATTCAACTCCGCGCCTTTCCAATTGTTCTTTCGGGAAAAGATCTCATCGGCACCGCCCAAACCGGCACGGGAAAGACAGCCGCATTCGCCCTTCCGATCCTGACTTTGCTGGCGAAGCACGGAAAGTTTCGTTGCCTCGTTCTGGAACCGACCCGCGAGCTGGCGGCCCAGGTCGAGACAGCTTTTCGCGATTACGGACGCTTCACCGATTTGCGTGTGTCCGTTGTGCACGGCGGTGTCGGCTATGGCAAACAACGCGAGGAAGCAGCGCGCGGCGTCGACATTGTGGCGGCGACGCCTGGCCGGCTGCTCGATCTACTCGAACAGGGTTCGCTCAATTTCCGCTACGTAACCATCCTCGTTCTCGATGAAGTCGATCGCATGCTCGACATGGGATTTCTCCCGGACGTGCGTCGGATCGTCGAACAAATTTCCACCGACCGGCAGACGCTGTTGTTTTCGGCAACGCTGCCACCTGAAATCGAGCGGTTGGCTGCCTGGGTTTTGCGCGAGCCGGAAGTTGTGGAAATTGGCGCCCGGCGCTCGCCCGCGGAAACGGTCACCCACGCGGTTTATCCCGTGGCAGCCGAACAAAAATTCGATCTGCTGATGGCGCTGCTCGAACGGACGAATTTCGACAGCGCGCTTATCTTCAGCCGGACCAAACACGGCGCCGATCGCATCGCGCACAAGTTGAAACAGGGAAAACATTCGGTGGCTGTTCTCCATTCGAACCGCACCCAGCGCGAACGTGTCGAAGCGCTCGAAGGCTTCAAGAGCGGCAAGTATGAGATCATGGTAGCGACCGATATCGCCGCGCGCGGCATCGACATCGCCGGCGTGAGCCACGTCATCAATTACGATGTGCCCGAGCATCCGGAGGATTACGTCCATCGCATCGGCCGGACCGGTCGCGCCCAGAATGTCGGCGACGCCTTCACGTTGATGAATGGCGAGGAACTCAGTTCGCTCCAGGCGATCGAGCGTTTCATCGGGCAAAAAATTCCGCGGCTGAAGCTTGAGAATTTCCCCTATCTTTACACCGTGCTTTTCGAGCCCGAATCAACCTCCGGCGGCAAACGTTCGATCGGCGGCGGCCGCACCCATCGCGGTTATTCGTTCGGACGGCGCCGGCGGTGATTCAAACCAGACAGGATTAACAGGATTTTGGGTTCTTTTAATCCTGTCCATCCTGTTAATCCTGTCTAAGACCCGTTCGGCCGATGTTTCATATGAAGCTTTCGCTTGTTCTTTCGCTCGTCGTTGCATCTTCCGCACTCGCGCAATCGCCGCGGACCTTAAAGCCCGAGGACTTCGCGCAATTGCGCGAGGTGGATGAGCCGAATATTTCGCCGGACGGCAATTGGATCGCGTACGTGGTCAAGGTTGCTGACATGGAGAAGGACAAGCGTCCCGGCAATCTCTGGCTCGCGAAGTGGGACGGCTCGGAAAATCGCGCGCTAACTTTCGGCAACAAAGGTCAGAAGCATCCGCGCTGGAGTCCGGACGGAAAATGGATCGGCTTTCTCTCCGGCCGCGAAGACGACAATGAGAACGATCAACTTTGGTTGCTCCCAACCGGCGGCGGCGAGGCGGAAAAAATAACCGACGCGAAAGGCGGCGTGGACGATTTCGCCTGGTCGCCCGATTCAAAACGCATCGCGCTCGTCGTGCACGATCCCGATCCGCGCGAGCCGGGGAAAAAGGAGAAGGAAAAGAAGACCGTGCCGCCGTTGGTCATTGACCGCCTCTTTTTCAAAAAGGACATCGACGGCTACCTGACGCAGCGCTATTCGCATTTGCAATTGCTCGATCTGGCGACGCGGAAAAGCGAGCCGCTCACCTCCGGCAGGCACGACGATGTCTGGCCGGCATGGTCACCCGACGGAAAAGAGATCGCGTTCGTCACGAAGCGTGGCGACGATCCGGACCGGACGCAGAATTGGGATGTCTGGGTGATCGCCGCGGAACCTGGTGGCAAGGAACGCCAGCTCACCACATCGCCCGAAGCCGATCCGCATCCGGATTGGGACAGCGCACCGGCCTGGAGCCCGGACGGAAAATGGATCGCCTATATTCACGGCGGCGATCCGAAGAAAATCGAATACGCCCTCCATTCGCTCGGGATCATTCCTGCGGGTGGCGGGCAATCGAAAATCCTGACCGAAAAGCTCGATCGAAATGTCGTGCAGCCGCACTGGGCTCCGGACGGCAAATCGGTTTTCGCTGTCGTCGAAGATGACGGCGCGGAACAGCTGATTCGTGTCCCAATTGATGGCGGCGCGATTCAACCGGTCACGACTGGACGGCGGAAGGTCACGGCCTATGACTTGAGTCGGGACGGGAAGATCATCGCGCGCGCGAGCACGCCGGATCGGCCCTACGAAAT
>DASQPH010000139.1:0-20304 GCA_035644055.1 Chthoniobacterales bacterium | reverse complement strand
TTCAATATAAAAGGTCGGGTCGCGTTTCCAGCGCGGGTTGAGATCCAGCTCCCATTCCACCCGCGCTAACGCGGAACCTATCAACCGATAATCGACCTTCCACGCGATCGGCCCTGCCTTCGGATCGATTTTTCTCCAGCGGCCGACGAATTCGCTGAGCTCTCTGCCGCGTTGGTCGATCGCGGCCCGGGACCAATCGCGAGTTCCGCCGGGCCGCTCGATTCGATTCACGTCATCGCCCGTGAACGGCGCATTTTTTGCCCGCCATTTCCAAAAATCGTCTGCCAGTTTGCCGAGAGAGTCGGTTTGAATCGCAGCGCTGGCGGTCGCTGCCAGCGATGCGACGGCTAATGCAAAAACGCCGATTTTCATCATTGGAGTTTCGCGAATGAAAAGAAATCGGAACAGCCAAATCGAGGCTGCAGCTTCTGTTGTTGTAGCGACGCGCCTTGCTTTTGTTCTCCGAATTTCATATTCGAAGTCATGAAGAATTTCCTTCGCTTTTCCTCGGCGCTCTTTGTGTTCTCCGTGGTAATCCTTTCGGCTTTCGCGGCCGATCCAGCGACCATCGCCCTGAAAGCAGCTCGCCTTTTCGACGGCAAATCGAAAGCGCTCGTCGCGAACGGCGTTGTGATCGTCCAGGGCGACAAGATCGTAGACGCGGGCAGCAATCTCCCGATCCCGCAAGGCGCGCAAGTGATCGACCTTGGCGACGCCACGCTTTCGCCCGGTTTCATGGACGCGCATACCCATCTCACCCTCGATTTCTCGGGCAACTATAACGATCGCCGGCTGAAAGAGGTGGATCTCAACGTTTCCGAACAGGCAATCATCGCGACGACACGTGCCCGGGCCACCGTCGAGGCCGGCTTCACCACCGTGCGCGATCTCGGCAGCCGTTTTGTCGGCAGCAAAGAATTCGTCGACGTCGCCCTGCGGAACGCGATCAATCACGGCGTCATTCCCGGCCCGCGAATGCTCGTCGCCACATATGGAATCGGTGCGACCGGCGGGCACTTCGATCCGACCAGCGGTTTCCGCGACATGCTCTTCGGCCGAGAACCCGATTACAGCGAAGGCATTGCCGATGGTCCCGATGCGATTCGGAAAGCCGTTCGCTTCGAAGTGAAGAACGGCGCCGATGTGATCAAGGCCGCTGTTTCCGGTGGCGTTCTCTCACTCGCCGACGAAGTGGACACGCCACAATTCACTCCCGCCGAAATTGCGGCGTTAGTCGATGAGAGCCATCGGCTCCGCAAAAAGGTCGCCGTCCATTGTCACGGCGATCAAGCCGCGAAGGATGCGATCGAAGCGGGCGTCGATTCGATCGAGCACGGCTCATTTCTAAAACCTGAAACGCTTCAGCTCATGAAAACCAAAGGCACCTATCTCGTGCCGACGTTGATGGCCACCGAATGGATCCTCGGCAAACTCGATTCCTATCCGCCCGTCTTACAAGCCAAAGCCAAAGCCGCCGGCGCCGCGCGCACCGAGATGTTCCGCAACGCCGTCAAACTCGGATTGAAGATCGGCCTCGGCACCGACGCCGCCGTTTATCCGCACGGTCAGAACGCGAAAGAATTCAAACTGATGGTCGATCTTGGAATGCCGCCCATCGAAGCCCTCCGCGCCGCCACTTCTTCCGACGCCGACCTCCTCGGCATTTCCGCCAAGGTCGGCACGTTGGAAAAAGGCAAACTCGCCGACATCGTCGCGATGCCTGGCGATCCCACCACCGACATCACCGCCACCGAACGTGTTTCCTTCGTGATGAAGGAAGGCAAGATCGTTAAGAACGCTTCGAAGCCTTGAGATAAATCATCGGCTGGCGACGCGCACGGCGAGCTTTACCGAATCGCTGCCGTGTCCGATGTAGTAAAGCTCCGCCCCGCCGGCCCCGTAAATTGGGTAGAGCGTGTAGGGCGATCCTGCGAAGACGACCGGATGTTTGCGATCGATCGACATGCTGCGCGTGGTCGAGTGCGATGACACCGCGATGTAGTCGCCGATCATGTGGGAATCGTCCTTGAGATCGCCGCCGAGATAAGGAACGAGGCGCCTACTGTGAAAATAGGGAAGCGCAGTGCGCGGACCTGTCCCGAGGACGCCAACGTAGTAGGCGACATCAGTGTAGGTGCGGATGGGGTCGACGATGACAGGTTCGATAATGTTTTCGCCGGCGTAACGGTAGATGTTAAAGGCGAATTCGTAATCGGGACCGCCCCATTGACTCAGGTTAATTGGATGGCCGGCGGTGACGTCAAAGACCTGGAGGTTTTCGCTCGGGGATTCGCGATCCGGTTCGGGGGGCTGCGCGATTTTCGGGGCGGGTGCCTTGGTTTCAGTGGCGGCGATATCGGTTGAGGAAGCGATGAGCGTGGAACTGCGAAGCGATTGGATCAGAGAATCGCTGGCGCCTTGAGATTTCAAGGCGGACTCCTGTTGCGCCGTGAGCGCTTTGGCGAGCTTGCGCTCCTTGACTTCGTTAAGGATCGATTTGTCGGTTTCTTTGGCGCGGACCCAGAGAGAAACTTCGTTGAAATTCAACGGAGCAGCGAGGGCGGTGAATGCTCCGGCTAAAACAGTGATAGCCGTAACGAGTATAATTTTCGTGGAGTGCATGCCGCTGGTTTAGCAGTTCGGCTTTTCGATTGGCAACGCAAATTCTGGGTCAGGAAACAGCGCGCCAAGGCCGTCACCGTTTACTTGACAATTTGACGATGAAGTGGCATATGCGGCGTCCCGCCCAAGGTGGGCCGGGCAAAGCAGGAGAGCACGGGGCTCGCAGGCACTGCACAAAATCATGCAACAGAATCGTAGCAAACGTTATCGCGCGGCCGCCGAGCAGGTGGACCGCAACAAGGCTTACAATCTTAACGAGGCGGTTTCCGCTTTGAAGAAGATGCCGCCGACGAAATTCGATCAGACCGTCACGGTGTCGTTCCGGCTCGGGGTCGATCCGAAGCAATCGGACCAGATGGTTCGTGGCACCTGTCCGTTGCCGCACGGAAGCGGGAAACAAGTGCGTGTGTTGGTTTTTGCAGAAGGCGCGGCAGCCAAGGCGGCAAAGGACGCCGGCGCGGAATATGTCGGGTTCAAGGACATGATCCAGAAATGCCAGGAAGGTTTTCAAGATTTCGATGTCGCGGTGGCCACGCCCGCGGCGATGGCGGAAGTGCGCAAGCTCGGCAAGGTCCTCGGTCCGCGTGGCCTGATGCCGAATCCGAAAACCGGAACAGTGACCGACGACACGGCGAAAGCGGTGGGGGAAGTGAAAGCAGGCCGCGTCGAGTTCAAACTGGATAAGAACGGCAACGTGGCGGTGCCGGTCGGCAAATTTTCATTTGCGGAGAATCAATTGGTCGAGAACGGGACGGCCGTGATCGAGGCGGTCGTTCGCGCGCGTCCGGCGACAGCGAAAGGCCGGTTCGTCGAAGGCGTTACCCTGAGCGCGACGATGACACCGGGAGTGCACATCGATCCATCGCCTTACATTACTGTTTAACGGGAGCCAATCGCCATGAGACCAGAAAAAGCATCAATCGTTTCGGATCTTTCGGAGAAGCTCAACCGTTCGCCGTTCCTGCTCGTGACCGATTACAAGCAGATGAAGGTGGACCAGTTTGGCGAGCTGCGGAATCGGCTCGCGCCTGCTGGCGCGGAAGTACGCGTAGTGAAGAACAGCTTTTTGAAGCGCGCGATGGCCGACTCCGGAATGCCGGATGTCGCGGACAAACTGACCGGGCAGACCGCGATCGTGATGGGCCAGAAGGATGTCGCGCCAGTGGCGAAGATCCTGAAGTCGTTCGCGGCGGAATTTAAAATTGCGGCGCTGAAGATCGGCGTCGTGAACAAGGCGGTGATGTCGACGTCGGATGTCGAGGCGTTGGCGGAACTTCCGTCGCGCGAAATCCTGCTGGCGCAGTTGCTTGGATTGCTGCAAACGCCGGCTACGCGATTGGTTCGAATTTTGAATGAACCGGCGGCGGCGTTTGCGCGATTGCTGAAAGCGAAAGGCGACAAGGGCGATGCAGCGCCCGCAGCGGAACCGAAGAAAGAGGAAGCGCCTGCGGCACCCGTAGCTGAAGCCGCTCCTGCAGCAGAATCAACCACAGAAGGAACCCCGGCAGCGGAACCAGCCGCCGGTTAACGAAAAATTTCGCGACGCCGCGATGGCCGAGCGAGCAACCAAAAACAACGTCCGGTTCCGCGGCTGCGGGACGTAATTCTTCGGAAGCTTCCGAAGGCGGCGCATGAGAGGAAAATAAAATGGCAGATACAAATACAATCGTGGAGCAACTCAGCGGCCTGACCGTTCTCGAGATTGCTGGTCTGGTGAAGCAGCTCGAAGAAAAATGGGGCGTAAGTGCGGCGGCGCCGGTGGCAGCGGTCGCGGCTCCTTCAGCGGGCGCGGGTGGCGGTGCCGCTCCGGCGGCAGCGGAAGAGAAGACCGCCTTCGAAGTCATCCTGAAAGAAATGGGCGCGAACAAAATCGGCGTGATCAAGGAAGTGCGCGGCGCGGTGCCGGGCCTCGGCCTGGCGGAAGCCAAGGCGCTTGTCGAAGGCGCTCCCAAGACCATCAAGGAAGGCGTGACCAAGGCGGAAGCCGAAGAGATCAAGAAAAAGATCGAAGCGGCCGGCGCCAAGGTCGAGATCAAGTAGCGGATCGACCGCTTTGCTCGGAATTTAGTGGGACGCGCGAAAGCGCGTCCCACTCCGAGCGGACGCGGAAAAAAGCTTGCGCGGCTTCGGCCGCTGTGTCAGAACTTTTAGCGTTAGAGCAGTCGGAATATTTTCAAACTCGCAACTGACGGACAAAATTTAACAAGGCAACAAAACGGTGGCGTCTCAATTTGACGGCCCCCGATTTGCTGCTATTTTTGCGCTCCTTGCTCGCGGCTTGAGAGCGTGAGCTGTCATTTCGACATCCTGTGAGCGGACGGGGTGTCGTTAACAACCGCGAAGATTGGCCTAGTAACTTATGTCGGAACGTAATTCGGAACGTATCTACTTCGGAACCATCAAGGAAGGCATCGAGCCTCCAAACCTTATCGAGGTTCAACTCAACTCTTACGTCGATTTTCTCCAGAAAGACGTCCCGTTCTCGAAGCGGAAAAATTCCGGACTCCAGGCGGTGTTCAAGGAAGTGTTCCCGATCGAGAGCTACGATGAAAAGGCGACCCTCGATTTTTCTCATTACGAGATCGGCGAACCGAAGCTGACGGCGCTGGAAGCGCAGCGCGAAGGCCAGACGTTCAGCGCCCCGCTCCACGTGACGTTCCAGCTCCGCGAGGAGAAGGGGACCAAGGAAGAGAAAGTTTACATGGGCGAGATCCCGCTCATGACGCCGCAGGGGACATTCGTCATCAACGGTGCGGAGCGCGTCGTCGTTTCGCAGCTCCATCGTTCGCCGGGCATCGCGTTCGAATCGAGTGTCCATTTGAATGGCAAAGTGCTCTACAGCTTCCGGATCATCCCGGACCGCGGGTCGTGGATCGAAGTGCAATTCGACACGAGCGATCTGCTTTACATCTATCTCGATCGCCGCAAACGCCGGCGGAAATTCCTCGCCACCACTTTCCTCCGAGCCCTCGGTTACGGCCCCGACGAGGAAGTGATCAAACTTTTTTACAACATCGAGACGCTGAAGCTGAGCGAGAAGCTCGGCGAAGAAGAGCTCGCGACCAAAGTGCTGATCGCCGACGTGCTCGACGGCGAAGTGACTGTCGCGCGCGCTTTCGAGCCGCTCACGGCGGCGACCGTTCGCCAGATCATGGGTCTCGGTCACAAAGATGTGAAAGTGATCGACATTTCCCACGATGACACCGTCGTGAAGGCGCTGAAGAAAGATCCGGCGCACGACCAGGAAGAGGCGCTCAAGGACATCTATCGTAAGCTGCGCCCCGGCGATCCGCCGACGGTCGCGAACGCGAAGGCGCTCCTGAAACGGCTCTTTTTCGATCCGAAGAAATACGACCTGGGTCGAGTTGGCCGTTACAAGATCAACCAGAAGCTCGGCATCGACGTCGATCTCGGCGAGCGCATCGTTACCGACAAGGATTTCATCGGCGCGATCAAATACCTGATCAATCTGCGACGCGGCGAAGGCACGCTGGATGACATCGATCACCTCGGCAGCCGCCGCGTTCGAACGGTGGGCGAACTGCTCGCGAACCAGTGCCGCGTCGGTCTTGCGCGGACGGAGCGTCTCGTGAAGGAGCGCATGACGCTGTTCGACATCAACATCGACGGTATGACGCCCCAGAAGTTGATCAATCCCAAAGCGCTCAGCGCGGTGATTCGCGATTTCTTTGGCCGTTCGCAGCTCTCGCAGTTCATGGATCAGACCAACCCGCTCGCGGAGCTGACGCACAAGCGCCGGCTCTCTGCCCTCGGGCCGGGCGGTCTTTCGCGCGATCGCGCGGGATTCGAAGTGCGTGACGTGCATCCGTCGCATTACGGACGCATTTGCCCGATCGAGACGCCGGAAGGTCCGAACATCGGTCTCATCAGCTCGATGAGCACGTTCGCGCGAATCAACGAATTCGGTTTCATCGAAACGCCTTACCGCAAGGTGGAGAAAGGCCGCGTGATCGATCAGATCGATTATCTGACCGGCGATCGCGAAGAGAATTTCCTCGTGGCCCAGGCGAATGCGCCGATGGACGCGAAAGGACATTTCACCGGCGAAAAGGTTTCAGTCCGTTATCGCGGTGACTTTTTGGAAGTCGAGCCGTCGAAGGTCCACTACATGGATGTGTCGCCGAAGCAGCTCGTCTCGGTTGCGGCTGGCCTGATTCCATTTCTCGAGCATGACGACGCGAACCGCGCGCTGATGGGTTCGAACATGCAACGCCAGGGCGTGCCGCTGATTGTCTCCGAATCGCCTCTGGTGGGCACCGGTTTAGAAGGCAAAGTTGCGCGCGATTCGCACGCGGTCCTGATCGCGACCGAGAGCGGCAAGGTCGCATCCGTCACCGCGGAACAAATCGTCGTGACGAAGGACGGCCACATGCCGGAAGGCAAACGCAAGATCAAGACGGATGTCGAAGAGGGCATCCACGTTTACGAGCTGCGGAAATTCATGCGCTCGAATGCGGGTACGTGCGTGAACCAGAAGCCGATCGTGAAGAAAGGCCAGCACGTGAAGAAGGGCCAGGTCATCGCGGACGGTCCGAACACCGACCACGGCGAACTCGCCCTCGGCCGGAACGTTCTCGTCGCGTTCATGCCCTGGAACGGTTACAACTTCGAAGACGCCATCATGATCTCGGAGAAGGTCGTGAAGGAGGACATCTATACCTCGATTCACATCGATGAATTTGAGATCGGCGCGCGCGACACGAAGCTCGGGCCGGAAGAAATCACGCGGGACATTCCGAACGTCAGCGAAGAAGCACTGAGGAATCTCGGGCCGGACGGCGTGGTGCGCGTCGGCGCGGAAGTGAAGCCGGGCGATATTCTCGTCGGCAAGATCACGCCGAAGAGCGAGACCGAGCTGGCGCCGGAAGAGCGTTTGCTTCGCGCAATCTTCGGTGAAAAAGCGGCCGACGTTAAAGACACGTCGCTCACCGTTCCCTCGGGAACGTATGGCATCGTGATGGATGTCAAAGTCTCGTCGCGCCATGAAGTGTCGCGCGAGAAGCTGACGCCGTCGGAAACGAAACGGCAGCTCAAGACGATCACGGAAGATAACCGGAAGAAAAAAGAAGAGCTGACCGAGCAATTGACCGATTCGCTCTCCAACATCCTGTTGGGAGAAAAAATTCCGCTCGACGTGGTGAACGCCGAGACCGGCGAGATCATCATCCCGGCAAACCGCAAGATCACGAAGACGCTGCTGCGGAAACTGGCGACGGTTTACGATCACATCGAGATCGATCCCTCTCCGATCCGGAACAAGATCCGCGAGATCATCGCTTCCTACGAACACAAGTTCGCGGAGCTGGAACTGGAGCGGGAACGTTCGATGGACCGCGTCGAAAGCGGTGACGACATCGATCCCGGCATCATCAAGCAGGTGAAAGTTTTCATCGCCAGCAAGCGCAAGCTCAGCGTTGGCGACAAAATGGCGGGCCGCCACGGCAACAAGGGTGTGGTCGCGCGGATCGTGCCGGAAGAAGACATGCCGTTCCTGCCGGACGGGACTCCGGTCGAGATCGTGTTGAATCCGCTCGGCGTGCCGAGCCGTATGAACGTCGGCCAGGTTCTCGAAACCCACCTTGGTGTCGCCGCGAAAGCGCTCGGCTTCAAGGTCGCGACTCCGGTGTTCGACGGAATCGCGGAATCGAAAATCCGCGAATATCTGAACGACGCGAAGAAGAAAGACGGCTTTACCTGGGTGCAGGAAAACGGCAAGGCGCGGTTGTTCGACGGCCGGACTGGCGATGCCTTCGATCAGGAAGTGGTCGTCGGCTACATCTACATGATGAAGCTCGGCCACCTCGTGGCGGATAAGATTCACGCCCGCGCGGTCGGCCCGTATTCGCTCGTCACGCAGCAGCCGCTCGGCGGCAAGGCCCAATACGGTGGCCAGCGTTTCGGCGAAATGGAAGTGTGGGCGCTCGAAGCGTACGGCGCGGCTTACACCTTGCAGGAACTGCTCACGGTGAAGTCGGACGACGTGCAGGGTCGCACGCGAATCTACGAGTCGATCGTCAAAGGCGACAACTCGCTCGAGGCCGGGACACCGGAATCTTTCAACGTGTTGATCAAGGAAATGCAGTCGTTAGGCCTCGACGTCAAAGTCGGCGGCCAGGCGCCCAGCACTTTCCTGGAAAACGTGGCGTAAATTTTTTCAAACAAATCTCTCTTTAATAAATGAACGAACATTCCTGGCGGGAACTAGTCGGTGAAGAACGCGCGGTCGGCTTCGACCAGGTGGCGATCGGGGTCGCTTCCTCGGACACGATGCGGTCGTGGAGCAAAGGCGAAGTCAAGAATCCGGAGACGATCAACTACCGGACTTTCAAGCCCGAGAAGGGCGGTTTGTTTTGCGAACGAATTTTCGGGCCGACCCGGGACTGGGAATGCTCGTGCGGAAAATACAAGCGGATCAAGCACAAGGGCGTGATCTGCGATCGATGCGGCGTGGAAGTCACACTGGCGCGCGTTCGCCGCGAGCGGATGGGCCACATCGAATTGGCGGTGCCGGTTTCGCACATCTGGTTCTACAAGTGCATGCCGTCGCGCCTCGGCCTGATGCTGGACATGAGCGCGCGGCAGCTCGAGCGCGTCATCTATTACGAGGATTACATTGTCATCGATCCGGGCAAGACGCCGCTGACGAAAACGCAGCTCTTGAACGAAGTCGAGTATCGCGAAGCGCAGGAACAGTACGGCGAGGATTTTGTCGCCGGCATGGGCGCAGAAGCGGTGAAGAAACTTCTCTCCGAGATCAACCTCAACAAGCTCAACAAAGAGCTCGAAGAGGCGATGGGGAACACAAAGAGCAAACAGATTCGCAAGAAATTGGCGAAGCGTTTGAAGCTCGTCCAGGGCTTCGCGTCATCGCACGCGCGGCCGGATTGGATGGTGCTCGATGTTCTGCCGGTGATTCCGCCGGACTTGCGTCCGCTCGTTCCGCTCGAAGGCGGACGGTTCGCGACCTCGGACCTGAACGATTTGTATCGCCGCGTCATCAACCGGAACAACCGGTTGAAGAACCTGCTTCAGCTTAAGACGCCGGACGTCATTATCCGCAACGAAAAGCGCATGCTCCAGGAAGCGGTCGACGCATTGTTCGACAACGGCCGTCACGGCCGCGCGGTCACGGGCGCAGGCAATCGTCCGCTGAAATCGCTCAGCGACATGCTCAAGGGCAAAGGCGGCCGGTTCCGCCAGAACCTGCTCGGCAAACGCGTCGATTACTCGGGTCGTTCTGTCATCGTGATCGGGCCGGAGCTAAAGCTGAATCAGTGCGGCTTGCCGAAGAAAATGGCGCTCGTGTTGTTCGAGCCCTTCATCATTCGCCGGCTGAAAGATCTCGGCTACGTCCACACGGTCCGGAGCGCGAAGAAAATGATCGAGCGCCAGACGCCGGAGGTTTGGGACATTCTCGAAGAAGTGACCAAGGGCCATCCGGTGTTGCTGAACCGTGCGCCGACTTTGCACCGTCTTTCCATCCAGGCTTTCGAGCCGCAGTTGATCGAAGGCGAAGCGATCCGGATTCATCCGCTCGTTTGCACCGCTTACAACGCGGACTTTGACGGCGACCAGATGGCGGTCCACGTGCCGCTGTCCGTCGAAGCGCAGATGGAAGCGCGCATGCTGATGCTCGCGCCAAACAATATCTTCTCGCCCTCGAGCGGAAAACCGATCACGACGCCGTCGCAGGACATCACGCTCGGTTGTTATTACCTGACGCAAAATCCGCGGCGCGCGGCGGGTACGGAAAAGGAAACGCGGTTGCCGCTGTTCGCGAACGCGATCGAAGTGGAGTTCGCAATGGCCGACGGAAAAATCCGGACGCACGATCGGATTCGTTTCAAGAATCCGGATGTCGGCAAGGAAACGATTTACGGCAACCCGACCGATCGCGTGATCGAGACAACGGCGGGACGCGTCATCTTCAACGGGATTTGGCCGGAGAAGCTCGGGTTCTTCAACAAGCCCGCGGGCAAGAAGCAGCTCTCCGACATTATCTGGCGTTGCTATCAGGTCGCCGGACAAAACGGCACGGTCGAGACGCTCGACAAGCTGAAGGAACTCGGGTTCGCGGAAGCGACCAAGGCGGGAATTTCGATCGGAATTTCCGACATGATCATTCCGAAAGAGAAAGAGACCGAACTGCAAAATGCCTACAAGGCGATCAAGACGGTCGAGCAACAGTACCGCAAGGGCATCATCACGGACGGCGAACGTTACAACAAGATCATCGACATCTGGACCCACGCCGGCGACGAGATCTCGAACGTCATGTTCCGGACTCTCGAACATAACGAGGGCCGCAAGGAATTGAATCCGGTTTATCTGATGGTGGACTCGGGCGCGCGAGGAAATCGGCAGCAGGTGAAACAGCTCGCCGGTATGCGTGGTTTGATGGCGAAGCCGTCGGGCGAAATCATCGAGCGGCCGATTACGTCGAACTTCCGTGAAGGTCTGAGCGTGCTCGAATACTTCATCTCGACGCACGGCGCGCGAAAAGGTCTGGCCGATACGGCGCTCAAGACGGCGGATTCCGGTTACCTCACTCGCAAACTCGTGGACGCGTCGCAGGACGTGATCATCAATGAGATGGATTGCGGCACGGTCAACGGCATCACCGTTCGCTCGATTTACGAAGGCGACGAAGAAGTGGTCGATCTCGCGACGCGCATCATCGGTCGCGTGAGCTGCGAGTCCGTTGTCGATCCGGTTACGAAAAAGAAAGTCGTGAAGGCGAACCAGCTGATCGACGAGCATATCGCGGCGGCGATCGAGAAGGTCGGCGTCGAGAGTTTGAAGATTCGCTCGGTCCTCACTTGCGAATGCGGACGCGGCGTCTGCGCGATGTGCTACGGCCGCAACCTGGCGACCGGCCAGTTCGTGAAACTCGGCGAAGCGGTCGGCATCATCGCCGCGCAATCCATCGGCGAACCCGGCACGCAGCTCACGATGCGGACGTTCCACATCGGTGGCACGGCCAGCCAGACGTTCAAGCAGCCAATCATCAAGGCGAAGAACGACGGCACCCTGCAGTTCAACGATCTGCGCACGGTGCAGGCGCTCGACGGCAGCTGGATTGTGCTGAACAAGAACGGTTCGATCGGTGTGCATAACGCCGAG
The DNA here is from genome assembly GCA_035644055.1 of Chthoniobacterales bacterium. Classification (GTDB taxonomy): domain Bacteria; phylum Verrucomicrobiota; class Verrucomicrobiia; order Chthoniobacterales; family UBA10450; genus AV80. Next base: position 8,538 of record DASQPH010000139.1, on the reverse strand, counting down.
GGCCGCGAGCTCGATCGTTACAACGTCGTGATCGGTTCGGTCATTTCGAAGCCGGACGGCGCCCAGGTGAAAAAGGGCGAGACGTTCGTGCAATGGGATCCGTACAACGTTCCGATTTTGACGGACAAGAGCGGCAAGATCGAATTCCGCGACATGATCGCGGGCGTCACGATTAAGCGTGACGTCGATGAAGCGACGGGCCTGATGGGCACCGTCATCATCGAGCACAAGGAAGATTTGCATCCGCAGATCGTGATCGTTGGCGACAAAAAAGAAGTGCTCGCCAGCTATTCGATTCCGGCCGGCGCGCACGTCGTGGTCGAGGAAGGCCAGAAGATCCGCGCTGGCGCGTTACTGGCCAAGACACCGCGAAAGATCGCGAAGACGAAGGACATCACGGGCGGTCTACCGCGCGTGGCGGAATTGTTCGAGGCTCGCCGTCCGAAAGACGCGGCTGAAATCGCCAAGATCGACGGCATTGTCGAAATGGGCGGGACGGTCCGCGGCAAGCGGAAGCTGATTCTGAAAGATCCGGAAACCGGTTCGGAAGAGGAGCACCTCATCTCGCTGACCAAACACATCATCGTCTTCAAAGGCGACTTTGTGAAGAAGGGCCAGCAGCTGACGGAAGGTCCGGTTGTTCCGCACGAAATCCTCGAGGTCTGCGGGCCGCAGGATTTGCAGGAACACCTGGTGAACGAAGTGCAGGAAGTTTACCGGCTCCAGGGTGTGGAGATTAACGACAAGCACATCGAGATCATCGTCCGCCAGATGTTGCGCAAGGTGAAGATCACCGATCCGGGCGACACTTCGCTGCTCTGGGGCGATCAGGTGGACCGGCTCGATTTCGAAGCGGAGAACGCGAAGGTTGTGGAGCAGGGCGGCAAGCCGGCGGAAGCGACTCCGGTTCTGCTCGGCATCACCAAGGCCTCGCTCGAAACCGATAGCTTCATCTCGGCGGCTTCGTTCCAGGACACGACGCGCGTCCTCACGGAAGCGGCGACACTCGGCAAGGTCGATCGTCTGCGCGGCTTCAAGGAAAACGTCATCATGGGCCATCTCATTCCGGCGGGGACTGGCTTCCCGGAGGTGCGCGAGATCCGGCTCATCGAGAAGGGCGAGCCGATCGGCGAATCGCTAGTCGAGGAAACCGAGCCGCAACCGGCCCTGGGATAAGCGGAACGAGAATCTGAATTCCGAATGGCGAATCGGCGCGAGCTGGTTCGCCATTTGCGTTATTTGACGCGGGAAACAGACCACCCGATTGATTCATATGTCAAACCTCCAGCCAATTCGCGATCGCTTAGGCCCAGACTTTCGGCCGTTCGTAATCCACGTTTCCGACGGTCGCAGCTTCAACGTGCCGCATCCTGATTTTATTGCGGTAGGTCGAGGAGTGGTTCTGCTCGTGGACGAACAAGACCGTTCTCACATCCTCGATGCGCTTCATATCGTCTCGGTCGACCGACCGAACGGTGTCAAGCAGGATGGTGACTAGACTTTTGTGTCGATCGCGACCAAGACCGGCGATGAAGGCGAGACCTCGCTCATGTATGGCCGACGTGTGTCGAAAACGGACGCGCGGGTCGATGCCTACGGCTGCGTCGACGAGCTGAACGCCGCTCTCGGCCTTGCGCGCGCGACGGCAAACGACTCGTTCCTGTCCGAACAAATCCTGTTTGTGCAAAAGGAACTCGTTCCCGTCATGGGCGAACTCGCCACCGCGGCTGAAGATATGGACCGCTACGTGAAAGACGGCTTTCAGCTCACCACCGCCGCGATGACCGACCGCCTCACCGCTGCCGTTGACGACCTGGAAAAGAACCGGCTCGAGAAATTCAAGGACTGGGCCGTTCCTGGCAAAACGCTGAACGCCGCCGCCCTGGACCTGGCGCGAACCACGTGCCGCCGCGCCGAACGCCGCGTCGCCGCCCTGATCGCCGCCGATCCAAAGTTCAATCGCGAAATTCTTCGCTACCTGAACCGCCTCTCCGATCTCTGCTGGCTCTTGGCGCGCTACGCGGAACGGTCGCCGGAAAATTCGTAATTGCCTCGCGTCCATTTGAAAAAAATTGCCGCCGCTAATCCCCGATAGCGAGCTGATGATCGCGCTTCGCGATCAAGCAATTCGCTGCGGATCAGGGCCGGCTGAATTGGATGGAGTCACCGCACTCATAACAGCACTAGGGAATGCCCCTTTCCGGTGTAGCATTCCGACAACGGCCGCTAGTCCCGCCGTCAGCTTTGGAAACCAATATGTCGGATCAGAACCATTCGCGTCGCAGCAAGGTCCGCGGATTTATCATCGCCGAGACGGCGGCGATAGGGGTTCTGCTCCTGGCAGTAACCTTTGTTGTGTTGGCGCGCCCGGTCGACTCTAGCGTCGTCATGGCCCTGAATGTCGTCATGTTCGCGGCCGCCATTGGCGTCGCCATGATTCCGATCCTCTTCTTCGCGCTCGCGCCGATCCTTCCGCGGGGCAGACGCTAAACAGTTCCGGGTCCAGCCGCGCTATTTCGCCGGTTTCTGTTTTTTCGCCTTGGCTAGCGCGAGGCGCTCCATCTTCTTGCGGCGCGCCTTGCGTTTCTTGGTGTTATCTCTGCCTTGACTGTTTCCCATAGTTTTACTCCTTCAGACCGGATGCACGAGTGCGCTAATAATTATTCGGAAACCTCGTCATGTGAGCCGCACGAGCCGACAGAAGGACCAGCCGCGCCGCCCCGAACGACAATCCCATAACCCCCCGTAATGACTCGACGCACTAATTCGCCCGTCGCTGGATCGAGAAGGAGCGGTTTCTCGCCGAACGCTTGCTTCACCTCAAACTGACGGATGGGCCGTGTTCGATCGGTAGTTTCGTAAATGTAGGTCGGCACAGAATTGGAATGGTTTGGGAAATGTCAGAGCCCGGAGTTTTCGTGCCACGCGATCTCGTCCGGGCTCGCGTCGCGCACGACTGAGGCCATCATGTGGTGGCGCTGGGCGTTGTCGAAAAGGCCGGTCACGAATAATCCGGTCGGATGCGTTCCCACCTCTTCGAGACGGAAGAAATCGCTCGAGGAAAGTTCCCGGCCGGTCTTCGGTTCGACGACCATGAGTTTGTCGGCATGAGCGCGATAATAAGCCCGCGCCGGTGTTTCAGGCGAAAGGGAGACGCGGGTGATGGCACTCATGGAGGCGGCGACAGGCCAGCGGTGGGTGGGGACCTAGGCGGCTTTCCCCGCGGGTGTTTTTGCGCCGGGGAAATTGATGACGGGAGCTGCCGTCACCCCGGCCAGGACAGGTCCCCAGATCAGTTTTTCCGCAGCAATCTCGCTCAGGGCGATATCCGACGCGCTGAGCCCGGGCTGGAGAAGGAGCATTGGGCGCGAGCCGCCGAGCAACTGCCGGACGCGCTGCCGCACCATGTTAACGAGGAGACCCGTGTTCGGCACGACTTTGGAGGCGTTATCGAGAAGAATGCTATTCATACGAAGAAGAGAGAATGCTGCCGCCTGATGAAGACCGGCCGCGAATCGGCCGTCGTTGGTTCAAGCTGAAGACAACGGTATTGTAAACTCGAATCGGGATTCTCCTAACGATGTTTGCAGCGGCGGCCTCTGACGGAAAAGGGTTTAGTTTTCGGTTGCGGAGGGGCAGCCTCTAGCGCATCTTCCCCGTCCGCTCCGCAGTCGCGGGATCCCCAGCGTTTTACCTATGGCAACAGCAGCAGAATTAATCCCGGAGCTTCTCGAAGCAGGCGTCCATTTTGGTCACCAGACCAAGCGGTGGAACCCGAAGATGAAGCCCTACATTTTCGAAAAGCGAAACCAGATTTATATCATCAACCTCGATGAAACCGCCCGGCAATTGAACCGGGCGACGGAGTTTCTCCAGGAAGTGACCCGCCGGGGCGGAAAGATCCTGTTTGTCGGTTGCAAGAAGCAGGCGCAGGAAGCGGTGAAGGAAGCGGCGACGGCCTGTGGACAATTTTATGTGAACCAGCGCTGGCTCGGCGGCACGCTGACCAATCTGGCGACAATCCGGAAGAGTATCGGCCGGCTGAAGTACATCGAGCAGATCGAGGAATCGCCCGACTACAAAAAAATGGGCAAACAGGAGCTGGCGGCGCTCAATCGCGAAGCGGCAAAGCTGCGCCGGAATCTCGACGGCATTCTGGAGATGAACGCGCTGCCGGACGTGATGGTCGTGATCGATACGACCCGCGAGAATAACGCTGTTCTCGAAGCACGCCGGCTCGGGATTCCGACGGTGGCGATCGTGGACACAAATGCCGATCCCGAAATCATCGATTACCCGATCGCGGGGAACGACGATGCGATTCGCGCGATTCGCGTGATGTTGCAGAAGCTCGTGGACGCGATTGTATCGGCGAGCGCGGACGCACGGGTGCGGGAGCAGGTAGAGATGGCCGGCGTTTCCGCGTAGCGGAAACACCGGAAGCTCCAAATCCCAAGCTCCAAGCACTAAAGAAGCACCAAGATTCAAATTTCAAAATGGAGACGAAGACAGAGATTGATCCGCAATTAGTCAGGCAACTGCGCGAGAAAACCAACGCCGGCATCATGGATTGCAAGCGGGCGCTGGCGGAGTGCGGAGGCGACCTGGAGAAGGCTGAGGCGCATTTGCGCACGAAGGGAATCGCGGGTGCGAGCAAGAAGGCGTCGCGCGCGACGAAGGAAGGCATCGTTGCGTCCTACATCCATTTGCAGGGAAAAGTGGGTGTGCTGGTCGAGATAAATTGCGAGACGGATTTCGTGGCGAAGAACGAAAAATTCCGCGAATTCGTGAAAGACATCACGCTGCACATCGCGGCGGCGCATCCGCTTTACGTGAATCGCGAGGAAGTTCCGGCGAAGCTGGTGGAATCCGAGCGCGCGATCTATGAGGGACAGGTAAAAGGCAAGCCGGCGAACGTAGTGGAGAAGATTGTTGGTGGTAAGCTCGACAAGTTTTACAGCACGGTCTGCCTGATGGAGCAGGGATTCATCAAGAATCCGGACCAGACGGTTAAGGAATTGATCGCGACAAAGATCGCCGAGCTGGGCGAGAACATCGTCATTCGGCGGTTCACGCGATATTTGGTGGGCGAACCGCTCGGTGAAGCGGCGGCGCCAGTTCAGCAAGAAAAGCAAGCAGCTTAGCAGCTGTAGCGGCGGCTATGACCGCCGTTGCATCGCATTGTCGACGCGTTTTCGGCGGTCACAGACCGCCGCTACAGCGCGTTCTGACGCGTCGATCCCGCGCTTGCGGGAAACGCGGCTACAGTGCGTTCTGAGGCGTCCATTTTCGGCAACGGCTTTGGAAAGAACCGCGAATGGGCGCGAATGGACGCGAATGCAAAGGGCAAAAACTGAAATCGAAATCGACGGGATTCGCGATTAGTTTGCGGCGCGATGGGATTAGCTGAATACAAGAAGAAGCGAAACTTCAAAGTCACGGCGGAACCGAGCGGGAAGCCGTTGCCGAAACTGGTGAAGGGCGCTTGCCGGTTCGTGATTCAAAAACATGATGCGAGCCGGCTGCATTACGACTTCCGGCTCGAGATGGATGGCGTTTTGAAGTCGTGGGCGGTTCCGAAAGGTTTGCCGTGGGAAAAGGGCGAGAAACATTTGGCGGTGGAGGTCGAAGATCATCCGGTCGATTACGCGACGTTCGAAGGGATCATTCCGGAGGGGCAATACGGCGGGGGGACCGTGATGGTGTGGGACCGCGGGCAGTACCACGTCTATGGCGAGAAGCCGATGAAGGCGCTCAAGGACGGACGGCTCCATCTCGTGATGGACGGCGAGAAAGCGAAAGGCGAATGGGCGTTGATCCGGACGCGAATGGACGGCGGGAAAACGCAATGGCTCCTCCTGAAGAGCGGCGAGAGCGCGAAGCCGATTTCGAAAAAGCGCGATGACGAGTCGGTCAAGACGGGGCGGACGATGGCGCAGATCGCGAAGCAGCAGGACGCGAAGTGGCAATCGAACCGCGCCGACGACGCGAAGCCGAGCGCGGCATCGCGGCTAAAATCGCGGATCAAGGCGGCGCTTAAAAAAAAAGATGAAGAAAAAGATAAAACTGTAGGGCAGGCGCATCGCCTGCCGAAAGAAAGGGGAGGCAACCGGAGCGGTCGCCCTACAATTTTAGAGGCAGCGCTAGCGAAATTGCCGAAAGCGAAGCCGCGATTCATCGAGCCGATGAAAGCGCGGCTGGTGGATGATCCGCCGACCGGTGGCGACTGGAGTTACGAGTTGAAGTTCGACGGGTTTCGCGTCTGCGCGGTAAAAAACGGGGCGCAGATCAATCTTGTTTCGCGCAACGGGAATGAATTGCGGACTCGATTTCCCGAAGTGGTTGAAGCGCTGAAGGAATTTCTGCCGGAGGAATGCGTGCTCGACGGCGAAGTGGTCGCGCTCGACGGGCAAGGGCGGTCGTCATTCCAATTGCTCCAAGGTCTGGAAATGGAGGGCCACAAGGCGCCCATTGTCTTTTACGTGTTCGATCTGATGCAGCTCAACGGCCGAAGCTTGATTGGTTTGCCGCTCACGGCGCGGAAGGAAGTGCTGGCAAAAGTTTGTGATGGTGTCGGCGATCCGATCCGCTACTCGGGCGAGATTAGTGGCGATGCGCGAGCATTGCTCGGCGAAGTGCAGCGGCGCGGTTTGGAGGGATTGATCGGGAAACTACGCGACTCGGCTTACGAGCCGGGCCGGCGCAGCGGCACCTGGATCAAACTGAAATGCGTGAACGAACAGGAGTTTGTCATTGGCGGGTTCACGCCGCCGCAAGGAGCGCGGCAGCATTTCGGCGCGATCCTGGTCGGCTACTACGACGGAAAGAAATTTTTGTTCGCAGGGAAAGTCGGGACGGGTTTCAACACCAAATCGCTGGCCGCGCTTCACAAGAAGTTAAAAAGCGAGAAGCGTGATGATTGTCCATTTGCCGACCTGCCGTCGAAGGAGGGCGGGCAATGGGTCCAGGGGATTACGCCTTCGATGATGCGCAAAATCCACTGGGTGAACCCGGCTTTTGTTTGTCAGGTGAAATTCGCGGAATGGACCCGGGATGGAAAATTGCGGCAGCCGGTTTTCCTTGGGATGCGCGAGGATAAAAAGCCGACGCAGGTGGTGCGGGAGCGATAACCTGCGGCCTACTTAACCGGATCGAGCTGCAGCAGGTAGTGCTCCGTATAAGGATAACCGCCGCCTGGATTCGTCCATTCCTGGTCGAAATGATAGCTGCCATTCCCGGTTTGCGGCAGGTCGTGGAAGACCAGCGCAAAGTGCGGCCACGTATAGACGGCGGGCGCTTTGCCCGGCTGGCGTCCGTTGCAAGGCGTCATGATGGGGGGCGTTGAGGTGCCGTCGGAGACATCAAGACTAAGAGTCGTGCCTTTGAGCACGCCAGTAAGCTTTGCCGTTATCTGGCCCGGCGTTGTCGTGTCCGATGGGCATGTGCTCACGACGAGCTTTTCGCTCTGTGTTCCAGAAAGAGAACCGGTGAGGTTTCCTTTGCTATCACGTTTAAGGACCACATCCATGTTGCCGGTGAAATACTGGGTGCCGGCTGGCACTCCCTGCTGTGATTTGAACTTCAACGTGCCGAAATAATCCCCGGTGGTCGGGAAGTCTCCATCCTCGCCGCCTTGGTTGCCGACTGCGTCCTCGGCGATTGCGTGGAGATGAATGATCTCCGGCGGATTACTCGGAACAGTGTAGGTGGCTTCAAGGGTCTGACGCGCACACGGCTGAGGCGATTGTCCATAATCCTTGCTGGTAACAACCCCGTCGTTGGCGAGGAGCTGAAGCGACTTCACGCCGCTCGGCCAGCTTTTATGTCCGTCTGCGTAACGTTCGCTGGCAATGATGGTCAAATGGATCTTGTCGCCAGCCTTGACCCTCGTTCCTTTGGGCGGATTCGATGTGACCTTTAGCCTGGGCGGGTCCGTGTCTTTGCCCGGTTTGTCATAGGTCACTTCCACGTCATCAAAGCTTGAGCTTGAGTACGCGGTTTTGACCTGGTCCTGGCTGTAGCCGAGGGCAGCCAAGGCCTGCTGCAGGGCGGCGGCGCGGGCCTGGCCTAACGACAGGTCGAAGGTCGGATCGTTTGAGGTTTTTTGATGAGTGGTGAAAGTCGACGGCGCGGCAGGATAACAACCGTCCGCGCTCGGCTTGGTTTTCTCGGTTGCGTCTTTGATCGCCTGTTTTACCTCCGGACTTAATTTTACGTCCGCCAAATCCGGGTCGAACACGCCTTTGATTGTAACAGGCGACGGCGTCTCGGCGGAAATGCGCCCTGCAAAAACAAAGGCAGCGCTGCCTATTATCGTCAGCGCCAATCGCCATCCCGGTGTAAACATTCGGCGGCCCCGGGCCTGAGGGCGAATCTTCACGGCGCTGATTTTCTTCCGCATCGCAAACTCCCGAGAGTCCATTTTTGACACCGACCGTCATTCGAGGTCAATCGTAATTCCGGCGCGTAGGCGGATGCTGAACGCTTGTTGCGCCCTCGATCTTCGCTAGCATGTGCGTGTGAAAGTTAACGTGGTGG
>DASQPH010000138.1:0-2253 GCA_035644055.1 Chthoniobacterales bacterium | reverse complement strand
CTCGACCTACGTCGTGATTCTCGACGGCGACGGCCAGCATTTGCCGGAAGAGATCGATCTTTTTCTGGCCACCGCGTCCACTTCGGGCGCGAAAGTTTTGGTCGGCACGCGGATGAACGACGTGCGCGACATGCCGTTCGTGCGGCGGGTGGTGAATCGCTACATGAGCCGGAAGATTAGCCGCGTCTGCGGCCAGGAGATTCCCGACACGCAGTGCGGTTTTCGCATGGTGCACCGCGATATCATCCCCGATTTGTTAGGCGGAACCGAGCGTTTCGACTACGAAACCGAAATGCTCATCCTCGCCAGCCGCGCCGGTTGCCGCATCGCCTCGGTCCCCATCAGCACCGTTTATTCCGATGAAGTCAGCAGTATCCATCCGGTGCGCGATACATTGCGGTTCTTCAAACTGATGCGGCGCTACAAAAAGCGGTCCTCCAATCTCTGGTAGGGACGGCGCGCTGCGCCGTCCGCGGAAGTCCAATCGAGGCGCTAACTGAGTCCGCGGACGCCGCAGCGCGGCGTCCCTACCTAAACCAACCCGCGCTTTCGAAAATCGCCAAGGTTGTCGCCGCTCGAGCGTTCGATGAGATCAATGGTGAACTTGAGCAGGCAAACTTCCCAGGCGTCGTCGACGCCCTGGATGACGGCGCTGAGTGGTTCTTCGGAGTTTTCGACCTGGCGGCGAGTCCGCTCGATGACAGCGTCCATCGTGTCGCGGACGCGGTTTTCGACGACATCGGTTTTCCGGAATTGGAATCCGTAACGCAAAACGGCCATGTCGCGCGTGCGTTCGCGGAGGAGCTCCGCGTACTTCGCTGCTTTTTCGCCGAAGCCTTCGAGCAGCAAGCGGCAATAATGCTCGGGCGTCAGGATTTGCGGGCGCTCGGCGTGAATCCGGCCGTCGCGAACGCGGATTTCATTCGCCTGATCCATCAACTCCGAGATCAGATAAAAACGAAAACTCGTGCTGCCGAACGTCGCGATTTGCCGTTCGGGCGCGAGGATCACGCGCGTGTTCTCGATCGCGTACTGGAAGTCGTCGTCGGTCATTGGCTTGTCAGTAAGGTAACCGCGTTGCAGCAAATTTGGTAGGGCGAGACTCAGTCGAGCCGCTTCGGGATCGAGGTTCGCGGCTCGACAGAGTCTCGCCCTACCGGGAGTGATCAGTTGGTTAGTGGGCCGCGCGGGCTACTGGCTCGGCGATGGACTCCCGGTCCCGTCCTGAGCGCCAGCGCCAGATCGCTTCGGCGGTAAAAATAATCAGCGCGATCCAGATGAAAGTGAACGTGATGAGATGCGCGCGGGTGAATGGCTCGTGATAAAGAAAAACGCCGAGGAAAAAACTGCAGCTTGGCGACAGATTATTGGAGAAAGCCGAGGGTCGTCAGGCGAAGATGACGCGCGGCGTGGCCGAACCAGACGAGCGGCAGACCAGTCACAATGCCGGTGGTGATGAGCAGCAATGCCATCGACCAGCCGGCGGAACTGAACGCGGAATTTCCGCCGCGTTGCAAATACACCAGATACGTGGCGGCGATCGGAGTGAGCAGCGTGGTCTCGAGGAATAAACCGGGAATGGGACGGACACCGGATTTTTTTCGGAGCAAACCATAGAGGCCGAAGGAAAACGCAGAGCGTGATTGCGAGCCAGGGGAACCGGCCGTAGCCGAGCGTGAGATTGAGCACGCCAATGAGGGCAAGAATGACGGAAAGAAGTTGCCAGCGGGTGAGGCGCTCGCGGAGAAACGTCGCGCCGAGGAGGACGCTCATGAGCGGCGTCATGAAATAACCGAGACTTGTTTCGAGGACGCGGCCGACGTTCACCGCCCAGATGAAGCAGAACCAGTTCACGGAAATGGCCAGGCCGCTTGCGAGACAATACGACGCCGCCCGGCGCGATCGCGTCGCTTCGCGCACTTCGGGCCAGCGCTGTTGCCAGCTCAGCATTCCGACGAGGAAACAAGTCGTCCAGACGAAGCGGTGCGCCAGAATCTGGGACGCGGAAATGTTTGTGAAAAGTTTCCAGTAAACCGGAATCAATCCCCACGTGCCGAAAGCGGCGATGCCGGCGATGAGCCCGGACCGATCCTCTTGCGCGACGGAAGAATGCTTTGCCGCAGGTCGCATCGAATCCTATTTCACGCTTCGCGCTCGACGGCAACTTTCGTAGAACGGCGCGACATTGTATTGGTTAGGCCGATGGCAATGGACGCGCGGAAATTTTTCAGCGAGCTGAAGCGGCGCAAGGTT
>DASQPH010000137.1:0-15973 GCA_035644055.1 Chthoniobacterales bacterium | reverse complement strand
TGTTCGTCGACCGAATCAAAGTTCTTGCGCAGGCTGGCAACGGCGGCCGCGGTTGCGTGAGTTTTCGCCGCGAGAAATTCGTCCCGAAAGGCGGACCGGACGGCGGCGACGGCGGCCGCGGCGGCGATGTGATTCTTCGCGCCGATGTTCACGTCGACAATCTCTCAAACCTTTTTTACGAGCCGATCATCAAGGCGAAGAACGGCGGACACGGGCAGGGGAAGAAGATGCATGGGCGCGGCGCGGTGCCGAAAGTCGTGAAGGTGCCGATCGGAACGGTAGTTTTTCCCGACAGGTCCCATGGGACCCATACGACCTATGAGAACGACGCGCCCATCGCCGATCTTACCCACGACGCCCAAGAATTCGTTCTCTGCCAGGGCGGCCGTGGCGGGAAGGGCAACGTGCATTTCAAGAGCTCGAGGAATCGCGCTCCGCTTCAGTACACCGAAGGCGAGGAGGGCGAGCAGGGACATTTTCTTTTCGAGCTGCGCACGATGGCGGACGCGGCGCTGGTCGGCTATCCCAATGCGGGCAAATCGACATTGCTCGGCAAAATTTCCGCGGCCCATCCGAAAGTCGCGCCGTATCCGTTCACCACGCTGCATCCGATCGTGGGCGTGATTGAATTCGATGGTTACCACCGCGCTTCGATCGCGGATATCCCGGGGCTGATCGAAGGAGCGCATCGCAACGTCGGGCTCGGCCACGACTTTCTCCGCCACATCACGCGTTGTCGCGTGCTGCTCTTCGTGCTCGATATCGCCGGCAGCGAGGGCCGGCATCCGATCGAGGACCTGCGAAATCTGCGGCGCGAAATCGATCTCTACGATCCGCGTCTGTCACGGCGCCCGTGGCGAATCATCGCAAACAAAATGGACCTGGACGGCGCCGCAGAAAATCTCGAGGCATTGCGAAAGCGTTTTCCGGATATCGAAGTCGTCCCCATTTCCGCCGCGAAATCCGAAGGACTGGCTGAGTTGAAAGAACGGCTCAAAGAATGGCTTTTCGTCGAGCACGACGCGGCGGAACCGAAACCAACGATGGCGGCTGCTGAACCGGCCGCTTGCGAATAACAGGTGGACAACGTACCCAAACTCACTGACAATCGCCGCTCGTTCCCATGGCAAAGAGAGTCGTAGCCAGTTACTGCACCACGTTCCTTAAACCGGAGATGCTCCACATCTACCGCCAGGTGCGGTCGCTCCACGAGTATGACACCTTTGTCATGACCAAGGCGCTCCAGAACATCGAGCGCTTTCCGTTTCGCGATATCGAGCTGATCCCGAAGCCGCGCAGCAATCCGCTCCGGCACGGCTGGCTGAAATGGGTGAAACAGAAGCCGGCCATCGTGTATCGCGGCGAATACCAGATGCTGTCGAAATTACTCGAACGCCGCGGCGCTGACCTGATGCACATTTATTTCGGGCACACTGGCGTGCACCTCCTGCCGTTCATCGAGCGCTGGCACAAGCCGTGTGTCGTCTCGTTTCACGGCGCCGACGTGGCCGAGAAAAAAGATATCCGCGATTACGGACCGAAGCTGAAAGAGTTGTTCAATGCTGTGCCGCTGGTGCTCGCGCGGTCGAAGTCGCTGGCCGAACGACTGCTCACGCTCGGTTGTCCGCCGGAACGGCTGCGAATCAATCGCACCGGCGTTCCGCTCCACGAATTTCCTTTCATCCGGCGCGATGCGCCCACCGACGGCCGCTGGCGTTTCATGCAAGCGTGTCGGTTGATTCCAAAAAAAGGCGTCGCGACTTCGTTGTGCGCGTTTGCCATTTTCCAAAAAGAATTTCCGAACGCGGAGTTGATCATCGCCGGCAAGGGACCGCTTCAGCCGCATCTCGAAGAGCTTGCCGAAGAACTAGGGATCGTGCGCAAAGTCCATTTCCGCGGTTTTCTTTCGCAAAGGGAATTGCTCGATCTTTACAGCAGCTCGCATTGTTTTCTCCACCCGAGCGAAACGCCGCCGGACCAGAACCAGGAAGGAATTCCAAATTCGATCCTCGAAGCGATGTCGACGGGACTCGCGATCCTCGCGACAAAGCACGGTGGAATTCCTGAAGCAGTCGAGGAAGGCCGCAGCGGCTTGCTGGTCGAGGAACGCGATTTCGAGGCGCTCGCGACGGCGATGAAAAACCTGGTCCGCTCGCCGTTTGCTTTCCGTGAGATGGGTGCGCTGGCGAGCGAATCGGTGGCGGCAAATTTCGAACAGCGCGAACAAATTCGCCAGCTCGAGTCGCATTACGATGAAGCGATCGCGCTGGCCGGAGCAGACGAACGAGTTGTCGCGCCTGAGATGGAGATGAGGACCGAGCGTGTTTCCGAACGGATCGGAGCGCAAACGCCAATCGCCGCCCGCAATGGCTCCAACGAGCGCAACGGCACGGGCCAACCCGACCGTTTGGGCGGCGTTAGTATCGCGAAATAATTTCGGCGAATTCACGTTTGCCATCGCGACAAAACGCGCTTTGGTATGCGCCGACGCAAGCGCTCCTGTGTGCGCCGCTTCCGCGGTGTCGCAACCTGTGGGAAGCAATCGGGCGCTGCTTCTAACCCTTTAGTTTTGATGCGCCGTTTCCATTTACTGCCGTTGCTGCTCATCGTCACGCTCCTTGCCTGGAACGGATTCGCCGCGACGGCTCGCGGCGCGGAACCGGCGCCTGCAAATGAGGAAGAGCATCACCTGACGCTGCATCCCATGGTGCTCAATTACGGAATCGGAGGCCATCCGCCCACCGACCCCAAGCACCCCGAAACCGCCACGATCGGTTATCTCGCGGTCACTAATTCAATGTTCGTGACCTGGATCGTGGCCGCCGGGATCCTGATTTGCGCGCGGCTCGCCACGCGAAAGATCAAACCGGTTCCGAGCGGGTCGCAGAATTTCTGGGAGTGGCTCGTGGAAAGCCTGCACAACTTTCTCGAAGGAATGATCGGAGCGGAGCTCGTGAAGAAGACCTTTTGGTTCTTCGCCACGATCTTCATTTTCATTCTCTTCGTGAATTGGTTTGGACTGATTCCCGGCGTTGGCACAATTGGCTGGGGCGAACACACCGCGAATGGCGAGTTCCATCTCAGTCGCCCGTTGCTGCGCGGCGGTAACGCCGACCTCAACATGACGACCGCGATGGCGATGATCTTTTTCCTGTGCTGGATCGTATGGGCGATTCAGGCTAACGGCGTCGGCGGATTTCTGCTGCATCTTTTTGGTCCGAAAGGCGAGAGCAAAGGCGTGATGAAAATTGCCATGATCGTAATTTTCTTCGCGGTCGGGTTGCTGGAGATTGTGTCCATCCTGTTTCGGCCCATTTCGCTGAGCTTCCGGCTTTTCGGAAACGTTTACGCGGGCGAAACGATTCTCGAATCGATGTCGAAAATGGTGCCGTCCTTGTCGTGGCTCCTCCCGATTCCGTTTTATTTCATGGAACTCCTCGTCGGCATCGTGCAGGCGATGGTGTTCATGCTTTTGACCGCGGTCTTCACCTTGTTGATCGCGCAACATGAGCCGGGGCACGAGGCTCACCACTAGGATTTGGCGGCTATGACCGTGGTTCCCGCGGAGGTCGCCGAGAAACACAAAAGAAGAAAGACAAAATATGTTGTTACCAATGTTAGCTGAAATGGGCGGAAGCATTCACATCGGTCTGGCGGCGCTCGGCGCGGCCATCGGCGTGGGTTTGATCGGCATGGGCGCGGCGTCCGCGGTCGGTCGCAATCCCGGCGCGGCTACACCGATCCTGGTGCAGGCGATTCTCGCGATCGCGTTCGCGGAAGCGATCGTATTTTACGCGCTCTACCTCGCGCCAAAATAAGAAGCGCCAATGACGGCCATGTTTTTAGCCGCGGGCATTCTCGACCAGGCGCGTGAGACCGCTGAGCAATTTGGATGGGAACCGAAACTGTTCCTGTCGCAAGTCATCAGCTTCATCATCGTGGCGCTGGTTCTGAAGCGGTTCGCCTACAAGCCGATTCTCGCGGTTCTCGAGCAACGTCGTCAGCAAATCGCGGACGCGCAGCTGAACGCGGAGAAGATCAAGCAACAGCTCGCCGAAGCGGAACAGCGTCACGCGGAGATTCTCGCCAAGGCGAATGCACAGGCGCAGAAGATGATCGACGAAGCGCGCGAAAGCGCGGGTCATGTGGCGGAGCGCAAGGAGCAGGAAGCCATCGCGGCCGCGGAACAAATCATCGCCAAAGCGCGTGAAGCCTCCGTGATCGAGCACGAGAAAACGATGGCCGAACTCAAGCGCGAATTGGGCCGGCTGGTCGTGGACACGACCGCGAAAGTCACCGGCAAAGTTCTGACCGCTGACGATCAGCGTCGGCTCCAGGAAGAAGCCTCGCGACAAATCGCGTCGTAGCCATTCCAGATGAAGATCAACAAAGAGACGCGACGGCTGGCGAAGGGGCTCCTTCGCGCCAGCTACGTGGACGGCAAGCTCGAGAGCGGGCGGGTTTCGTCGCTCGTCAAATCGTTGATCGAAAAGAAACCGCGCCATTACATCCAGATTCTCGAAGCTTACCAGCGCCTGCTCCGCCTCGAGGTGGAGAAGCGCACGGCCACCATCGAGACGGCGACGGAGCTTCCGCCGGACGCGCAGCAGCAGATCGTCGAAAATCTCAAACGCAAGTACGGCAGCGACCTCACGGCGCGTTTCGTCGTGAACCCGGAGTTGCTCGGCGGAATGCGGATCCGCGTCGGCAGCGATGTCTGGGATAGCAGCGTCCGCAACCGGCTCCAGCGCCTCCAGCAACAACTTTAACCCTTATTTATTATGAGCAGCATCCTCGAAGAAATCGAAACGCAGATCGCGGGTCTCAAGACCACGACCAGCAAAACCAACGTCGGCATTGTCCGCGAAACCGGTGACGGCGTCGCCCGCATCGAGGGCCTCAGCGACGTGATGTTGAACGAGATGATCGAGTTTTCGGGCGGCGTGTTCGGTCTCGCGCTCAACCTCGAAGAGACGGAAGTGGGCGCCATTCTCCTCGGCGACACGACCAAGGTCATGGAAGGCGATGAAGCGAAGACGACCGGCAAGCTGCTCCAGGTTCCAGTCGGCAAAGGGTTGCTCGGACGCGTAGTGAACACGCTCGGCCAGCCGCTCGATGGCAAGGGGCCTGTGAAATCCGAGAAGGCGTATCCGCTCGAAAAAATTGCCCCCGGCGTTATCAAACGCAAAAGCGTGAGCCAACCGGTCCAGACCGGTATCATGGCGATCGACGCGATGATCCCAATCGGTCGCGGCCAGCGCGAATTGATCATCGGCGATCGGGCCACCGGCAAGACCGTGATCGCCCTCGACACGATCATCAGCCAGGCGCGCTTGAACAAGGCGGCCGAACAAGGCCGGCTCAAAGATCATCGTCCGCTCTATTGCATCTACGTTGCGATCGGACAGAAAAATTCCAACGTCGCCCGCGCCCTCGCTGTTCTCGAGAAGGAAGGCGCGATGCCTTACACCACGATCATTTCCGCGCCCGCGTCGGACACAGCGACGAACCAGTACCTGGCGCCGTTCGCCGGCGCGGCAATGGGCGAGTGGTTCATGGATAACGGCATGGATGCGCTCATCATCTACGACGATCTCTCCAAGCACGCGGTGGCGTACCGGCAGGTATCGCTTGTCTTGAAGCGTCCGTCGGGTCGCGAAGCGTATCCGGGCGACGTGTTCTATCTTCACTCGCGGTTGCTGGAACGCAGCGCGCGCGTGACCGACGAAGCCGGCGGCGGTTCGCTCACGGCCTTGCCGATCATCGAAACGCAGGCCGGCGACGTCTCGGCATACATCCCGACGAACGTCATCTCGATCACCGACGGCCAGATTTACTTGGAGACGGATTTGTTTTATCAGGGGGTGCGTCCGGCGATTTCCGTCGGTCTCTCTGTGAGCCGCGTCGGTTCCGCGGCGCAAATCAAGGGCATGAAACAGGTGGCGGGCAAGATCAAACTCGACCTCGCGCAATTCCGCGAGCTCGCGGCCTTCGCGCAGTTCGGCTCCGATCTCGATGCCGCGACGAAAGCGCGTCTCGAACGCGGTCAGCGAATCGTCGAGCTCTTCAAGCAGGGGCAATACAACCCGATCCCCGTCGAAGAACAGGTCGCCGTCCTTTGGGCGATGCAAAACGGTTATCTCGACGCCGTGCCGGTCGATCGAGTGAAAGATTTCCAGGCGAAGCTGCAGGATTATCTGCGGACCCGGAAGGAAAGCCTGCTCGGGACGATCAACACGAAGAAAGCGCTCGATAAAGATCTCGAGACGGACCTCAAAGCCGCGCTCGATGAGTTCAAATCCACCTGGCAATGATTTGTTTGGAAATGTCGCCAAGAAACTATGCCCTCCGCAAGATTGATCGCGTTGATGCGCCGATTTACCTCGTCCGCGGCCAGCGCGTGATGCTCGACTCCGATTTGGCAATGATCTACGGGACGACAACAACCCGGCTCAATGAACAATTTCGCCGTAACCGCGGCCGATTTCCAAAGGACTTCGCCTTTCAACTGACCCCGACCGAGTCCAAAGGTTTGATATCGCAAATTGCGACATCAAAGAATGGCCGAGGTGGCCGTCGCAGCCTGCCGTGGGTCTTTACCGAACATGGGGCCATTATGCTCGCCAGCGTGCTCAGCAGCAAAGTTGCGATCCAAGCCAGCGTCCGCGTGGTGCGGGCTTTTGTTCGGCTGCGCGAGATTGTGGCGGAAAACGCACAACTAGCGGGCCATCTGAAAGAGCTCGAACGAAGATTGGATTCGCATGACGAAGCCATTGTCGAGCTTTTCGCCGTTTTGAAGCGATTGCTCGAACCTGAAGCGAAACCGAAACGCGAAATCGGTTTTCACGTGCGCGAACCCGCACCGCGCTATCGAACGAGAAAGAGGGTCTAAATGGCGAACACCCAAGATATACGCCGCCGAATCAAGTCGATCCGGAATACCTCGCAGATCACCAAGGCACTCCAGATGGTAGCCGCGTCGAAGATGCGTAAGGCGCAGATGGCCGCGCTCGCCGGCCGGCCGTATTCCAACTTGATGAATCGGGTCCTCGTTTCTCTGCAACAACGGACCGACTCGAAGTTGCACCCGCTTCTACAAGTGCGCGAAGTGAAAAGGGAGCTCGTCGTTATTCTCAGCACCGACAAAGGCCTGGCCGGCCCGCTGAACACGAACCTGTTCCGCGAAGCGGTCAAGTTCGAGGCGGACAAAACGATCTATGTCACCTCAGGCGCAAAGGCCCGGCAGTTCATCGTCCGGACGCGCCGCGAGCTCGTGGCCGATTTTCCCCTCAAAGATGCGCCGGCCTTTACCGAGACAAAAGAGATATCGAAATTCTGCGTCGAGAAGTTCCTGAACGGCGAAGTGGACAAGGTCTCCGTCCTCTACACGCATTTCATCAACACGATTAATCAAAAGCCGGTCGTGCAAACGCTGCTCCCAATCGAGCGCTTCGATCTTCCGCAGGCTTCGGTCGCCGGTGCTTCTGTCGATAGGAGCGGCGATCCGATGCTCGGCTACGAATTCGAGCCCACGCCCGAGGCGGTGCTCGACATCATGCTTCCTTATTATCTGCACTATCAGATTTACCAGATGGTCCTCGACGCCCGCGCGTCTGAGCACAGCTCGCGAATGGTGGCGATGAAAAACGCGACCGATAACGCGAAGCAATTCATCAAGGACCTCACTCTCGAATACAACAAGATGCGCCAGGCCAGCATCACCACCGAGCTGCTCGAAATCTCGACCGCTCAGATGGCGGTCGGCGGTTAAGAAAGAATTATGAATAAAGGAAAGATCGTTCAGGTCATCGGTCCCGTGGTGGACGTGGAATTTGGCGGCGAGGCGAAATTGCCGCGGATCTACAACGCGCTTGAAATCGAATACGAAGTCAACGGTAACCCGACCAAGCTCACCCTCGAAGTGCAGCAGCATCTCGGCGAAAACTGGGTGCGCTCGGTCGCCATGTCTTCGACCGAAGGACTGAAGCGCGGCATGGCAGTCACCGATACCGGCAGCCCGATTACAGTTCCGGTGGGCGAGGGGACGCTCGGACGCGTCTTTAACGTCACCGGAGATCCGGTCGATGATCGCGGGCCGGTTTCATTCACCAAGCGTTATCCGATTCATCGCCCGGCGCCGACGTTGATCGAGCAGGACACAAAAACGCAAATTCTCGAGACCGGCATCAAAGTCATCGATCTCATCTGTCCGTTTTCGAAAGGCGGTAAAGTCGGCGCGTTCGGCGGCGCCGGTGTCGGAAAAACGGTCGTGATCATGGAATTGATCAACAACATCGCCAAGGGCCACGGCGGTTTCTCCGTGTTCGCGGGCGTGGGCGAGCGCACTCGCGAGGGCAACGATCTTTACAAGGAAATGAGCGAGGCGGGCGTCATCGACCAGAAGGATCTCAGCAAATCGAAGGTGGCGCTGGTTTATGGACAAATGAACGAGCCTCCGGGCGCGCGCCTGCGCGTGGCGCTCTCGGCTCTGGCCATGACGGAATATTTCCGCGACGAAAAAAATCAGGACGTGCTCCTTTTCATCGACAACATCTTTCGCTTCTCCCAGGCGGGCTCGGAAGTTTCGGCGCTCCTCGGCCGCACCCCGAGCGCCGTCGGTTATCAGCCGACGCTGGCTGCGGAGATGGGCGATCTGCAGGAGCGGATCACCTCGACCAACAAGGGATCGATCACTTCGTTCCAGGCGGTTTACGTTCCGGCGGACGACCTGACCGACCCGGCGCCGGCGAACACGTTCGCGCACCTGGATTCGACCATCGTGCTCGAGCGCTCGATCGCAGAGCTTGGAATTTATCCGGCCGTCGATCCGCTCGCTTCGACTTCGAAATCGCTCGCGCCGGAAACTGTCGGCGAAGAGCATTACGCGGTAGCGCGTGGCGTGCAGAAAGTGTTGCAGCGTTACAAAGACTTGCAGGACATCATCGCCATTCTCGGCATGGACGAGCTCAGTCCCGACGACAAACTCACGGTTTTTCGCGCCCGGAAAATCCAGCGTTTTCTCAGCCAACCGTTTACCGTCGCCGAAGTTTTCACCGGCACCAAGGGCGAGTACGTGTCGATCGCCGAGACCGTCCGTGGATTCAAAGAAATCCTCGACGGCAAACATGATGAAGTTCCCGAACAAAACTTCTACATGAAGGGCGGAATCGACATGATCAAGGAAGAGAAAACTGCCTAACGAGTCATGGCCGCGACCCTGAAGCTTGAGATCGTGACGCCGGAAAAAACGGCGTACTCGGAGGACGTGGAGATGGTCACCCTTCCCGGATCGGAAGGGGAACTCGGCGTCTATCCGAATCACGTTCCGCTTCTGACCACAATCCATCCGGGCGAGCTGCGGGTGTTGAAAAGCGGGAAGGAGATATTCCTCGCCATTGGCGAAGGCTTTGTCGAAATCACCGGCACGACGGTCTCGGTCTTGACCGACATGGCCCTTGACGTGACCGCGATCGATGAGGCGGCGGCCGAAGCTGCCGTCGCGCGGGCCAAGGCGGCGATGAAAGAAGATCTGGGCAAGGAAGAATGCGCGGCCGTGACGGCGTCGCTGCAAAAGGCGCTGGCCCAATTGCACGTCAAGCGCCGGCGGCACCACTAGCGTGGTTGCTCTGGATACACTTGGCATTATTGCCGGCAACGGCGTTTATCCGCGGCTTCTCGCTCAGGCCGCTCGTCGCGCCGGAGTAAAGCGCATCATCGCCGCCGCGTTCACGGATGAGACCGACGATCGTCTCGCCGGGATGGTCGATGGGATTGAATGGATGCGCGTCGGTCAGTTGGGAAAACTGATCGGTTGTTTTCGAAATGCCGGGGTGGCGAATGCGATCATGGCCGGTCAGATCGCCCCGAAAAATCTTTTCGATCTCCGGCCCGACTGGAAAATGCTGCTCCTCCTGGCGCGGCTAAAGCGTCGCAATGCCGAATCGATCTTCGCCGCCATCGGCGACGAACTTGCGCGAGCCGGTGTCACCCTTTTGTCAGCCACTTCATTCCTTGAAGATTGCCTGGCGCCCAACGGATTGATTGCGGGACGGAAATTGACTCACCGCCAGGAAGAAGACGTCGCGTTCGGTTTTGAAATCGCGCGAGAAGTGAGCCGGCTCGATATCGGCCAGACGGTGATCGTAAAAAACGGGACGGTCCTGGCGGTGGAAGGTTTCGAAGGGACGAACGAAGCCGTCAAGCGCGGCGGCGCTCTCGCCCGCAAAGACGCCGTGATGGTGAAAGTCGCCAAGCCGACTCAAGACATGCGTTTTGATGTTCCCGTCATCGGCGTCGCCACCATCGGCGTGGCCGCCGATGCGCACGTCCGCGTGATCGCCATCGAAGCAGGCCGGACGTTGCTCCTTGAAAAAGAGGCCGTCATCGAGCAGGCGAACCGCGCGAATATTTCGATCGTCGCCCGCTGATAGCGTTTCAAGGAGCGGCGGTTTACAAACCGCCGTGGCGATTTCCTAATCGCGCTTCCTTCTTACTTCACCCGGTTCACCGACCAGCTCACCGGGATTCGAACTGACCGAAATACGCCGGGTTTGAATTGCCATTTCTTGAATGCTGTCGTGGCGGCTTTGTCGAGGACCGCGCTTCCGCTACTCTTCACGATCGCGACCGCGCTGATCTTGCCCGCTTTGTCGATCCGCAGCTCGTAAATGCCGCTGCCGGTGGTTTTCGTTTTCTGTGCTTCTTCGGGATAAGCGGCGCCGGGCGCGGCAGTCGTGTGCCCAACCAGCTCTTCATCGCTCAGCGTCGAAGTATGCCCATCACTCCAAACCGCA
This sequence comes from Chthoniobacterales bacterium, assembly GCA_035644055.1. GTDB lineage: Bacteria > Verrucomicrobiota > Verrucomicrobiia > Chthoniobacterales > UBA10450 > AV80. The sequence goes on along the minus strand of DASQPH010000137.1, from coordinate 5,180 downwards.
GTTGTCTTTTCCGCGGCAAACGCGCCGCTCGACAAACTGAAAGCAAAAACAACAGTCAGGAGAAAACGCAAGGCGGACACTTTCTGATAGTATGATTGTCGTCGTCGGGCGCAACTCCGGCGACTACATGTCTTCGAGGGTTTTGCCTTTGGTTTCGCGGACGAGTTTCAGGACAAACCAGATCGAGACGGCGGCGAAGGCGGCATAGAGGCTGTAGGCGCCGCCGAGGCCGAAGGAGCCGAGAAGAATCGGGAACGTCATGATGATGGCGAAGGTCGAGATCCATTGGACGAACCCGCTCACGGAGCGACGAGAAAGCGCGGTGATTCCGGGATGAAGAGCAAACCGAGAAGGAAAACGACCGAGGGAATAATCTCGATCCAGAACATCCATTGCCACGTCCTGAAGCCGAGCCAAAAGGAAGCGCTAGCCGCGCCCGCGGCATGAGCCAGCAGATAGTTGCTCAAGAAAGCGAAGAACAGGCCGAGCACGATCGCCAATTGTTGTAACGAAGCGAGGCGACCTCGAATCCGGGCGGGAGCGATCTCGCTGATGTAAGCGGGACAGATGATACTCGCGGCCCCGACGGCCAGCCCGCCGATCACTCGATAGGCGATGAACTCGAGCGAGCCGTGTGCGATTCCAGTGCCCCACGAACCCAGGACAAAGAGAATCGCGGCTACGATCAGGACGGCGCGACGGCCCCATTTGTCGGAAAGAGCGCCGGCAATAAATGCGCCCAGCGCGCAGCCGAGCAGGATCGAGGCGACGTTGAACCCGGAGCCAAGATTCGATGTTTGAAAGGCCCGGTTGAGCGCGTCAACCGTTCCGTTGATGACACCAGTATCGAAACCAAAGAGAAACCCGCCGAGAGCCGCAACGGCCGAGATCGCGATGACGCAAAACCGGTTGCTCTTCATCTTTTCGCGAAGTTTCAAAGAGCGAATGCGGCAAGGCCAGATTGTTTTATCGGCGCCGCGGACGTTCGTGGTCGAATTACCCGTTGCAAATCGACACTCGGCAATCGAAAATCGACAATTCCTTCGGGGTCTTAGCTCAGTTGGTAGAGCGCCTCAATGGCATTGAGGAGGTCAGGGGTTCGATTCCCCTAGGCTCCAAAATTCCGTCCCGGAATCCGGAGCTTCGCTATAGTTTCAGCGCGAATCTTAGACCAACTTGATCCGGATATTTGCGAAGGCGACGCGGCCTGTATGAGTTTGCACACCGATAAAGCCTGAATGCGAATCGATGCTGGGCGGGTTCCCGCGGAGGACATCATCGCTCTTGCGAGTGAAACGCGTGGTTTCCTGCCCGTTCAAACGGACAATGTAGGTCTGGCCGGTCACTTCGATCTCGTACTGATGCCATTGTCCTGCAAGCAGCCTCTGATTGTTTTGATACTGCTGCTGGCCTGGCGCGGTCCCGAGTTCTTTAATCTTATAGATAGAACCAGTATGGCTGAAGAACGCGCCATCCAGTTCGCTGGGAAAACGGGAATCCTTTCGCGCTTCTTCATCGATCTGAATTTCAAAGCCGGTGTGGACCGCGACAAAGGCGGTGTTGCTCGTTCCATCGATAGGATTTGGCGCCGGATCGGGCAGCCGCGGATCACGGAACCGAACGAACACGCCGGAGTTGTCGTTATTCGGCCCGAATGGATGAGCGAGCAGGAAATCGAGGCGCAGGACGAAATTCTCGAACTGCTGCGGCTCGTAAAACAGGAGGCCAATCCCTTTGGCGTCTTGTTGTGCGATCAGCATCCGTTCGAATAACGCAAAACCGCCGCCGCCGGCCATTCGCCAGTTAGAGAACTGCGCCTTGCTTCCATCGAACAAATATTGAAAGCCGGCCTCGGCTGCGGCTGGCGGCGCGGCTGTGGGAACAAGATGATCGCCGAGCCGTCGGGCGAGAGCGACTCCGGACAGCATGGGATTAGGAGAGCCCATGGTCGGCAGAAGCGCCGGGCCCACGGCGTACAGATTTTGCATTTCCCAAATCCTGCCCCATTCGTCGCTGACCGATGATTGGGCCGATTCGCCCATCCAGAGCGTGCCGGACTCGTGATGAGTCGAGCTAAGCGTATCCGCGCAGTCGGAAAAGAGAGCGGGCGGATCCTGCCATTGCGCGTTGGGAGGGTCGTTAGGCTTGGAAAGGTACTGAATCGTTCCGCCGGTGGCGAAGATCGTGGATACCTGAATGCTCGCTTTGTGCATCGCTGTCCAGAGATCGTTCTCCTTGGTCCGGTCCGGAGTGTTCCCGGTTTTTCGCGGATCGTCTGCATTCGACCAATTGGTTTCCAGTCGGACTTTGGCCACCGGCACACCATTTCCGTCGGGCGGACCTTGGGTGATTCGGTTTTGCGGATCGGTAGAAGTCTTATCTCCCACAATCTCGCCGATGCTGCGCACCGTGACGACAATCCATTTATCGGTAAGGTCCTTGAATTGGTCGAGATCGTCGATGTTGGGGATTTTTTGGAACAACTCCGCTTCCGAATTTTTGCCGGCTTCGCCGACACCGGAGGCCGTGATCTGAAAATGATAATGGCCTTTGCTGTTATCGATCGGGTGCGTATGGATGCCTTTCACAAACAACGCTGAAATCTGGAGCTCGCGTGTTTCGGGATGAAGAGTCGGATCGAGTGCGGCCCCAAACGCGCTCCGCGGTACTCGGAAAGTCAGGTTCGATCGTAAATGCGCCATCAGATTCCGGCCGATAAGATTCTTCTCCGGGACTGTGTTCTGCGCGAGCCGAGTGTTTTCAATCGTGCCCAGCGCCAAAAAGACCTTCCCGTCCGCCGGCACTTCGATACGGCGTTCGACGCCTTCGCTTTTCGCAAAGATGCCGGTGATTGAATTGCCGCTCCGCTCTAGCCGCGTGACGTAGGCGTTGCTCACAAGCATGAGGCGTTTCACCGCATCCTGATCGTCGGCGGTACCGCCGCTTGCCTGGGCTTCGCCTTGCGCAGCCCGCGCGGCCTGGAGCAACAACTGGACGCCGTTGAATTTGTTCAGGCCGAAGAACCCGGCCCGCGGCGAGGCTGATGAGACAGCGAGGGGCGCTTCGAGATCGAGCTCTTCGTTCAAGCTGCCGAACTTTCCGGTCAACATGTCCTGTCCCAATCCAGGTGAGATGGCGCTGAGACCGTCGAATAGCCGTTTGCGCATGCCCGAATGAAGCGGGCCGAAGACGAAGTCGTTAGTCGTATCGGTGCCGATCTGGCGCGCCGCTTCGTCGAGGTAGGACTCGGTGGGATTAGCGCTGCCGCGGGGAAGGACCTTTTCTTTCAGGTCCTTGCGCACATTTGCCGGCCACGACGGATCGCTTACTTCCGAGTCGATCAGGTACGGAGACCAACCGCCCCAAAACAGCGAGCGCCCTCCGACTGAGTAAGCCAGTCCGGGGAAATCCTGATTGAAACCCATTGGGCTGTCTGAAATCCACGGTTGTCCCCAAACTGTGCCCGGTTTGTTCTTTCCCGGGGGCGCGAAATTGCCCGGTAGATTCTGGACGTGCTCGGGAAGGGCGAACGGTCCCGCTTCGAGAACCAGAATGCGATGCGCCTGGGTACGATCGCGGCTCAACAAATGGCTCGCCAGCACGGCCCCGAAACTTCCGCCTCCGATAATGATGAAATCGAACATGCGGCGGGCCGGACGCATCTGGGGATTGATGCTGTTGACCGCTTCTTCCAAGGTGTTGCATCCGTAGCGGCCGAGTACGTCAAAGGTGAACAATGTATCCTGCGGAAGAGTGACCGTGGGCATGGGATGATCTTTCTAATTCTGGCAGCAGCTCCACCCTGCCGTGGCGCACTGGCAGCGACACCGCAAGACCCGAAGTCTGGGTGGGAGATATTGTCTGGGTTTCGTTTTGGGGTTTGACTCGGAGGTTTGTGCGTTGGGAGGCCGTCCACACCCGAAGGATCAAACGCCTTAATCGAGTGAATCAAGGCCCTCACCGCTAACAACCTTTCTTTATCTGAAAACGACACAGCTCGACAAGCCGAAAGTTCGTTCAGCCGTGGCCGTGAGCAACTTCACTTCTGTGCGGGGCGTCGCCGCGCCCGGCAAACTTGCGGCGACTCAAGACGCGAAAAAAACAACCGCTAACGGCGGAGTAAAAGTAAGCCGGCGATCGAAAGCGCGACACCGAGCAACCGAAGCGCCGAGGCCGGTTCCTTGAAAAACAAGATGCCAGCCAGGGCCATCATGGCCGCGCCAACCGCGAGAATGGCTGGGACGGCAGATAGGGGCCCACCGTTTTGAAATAGCAAAAGAACGCGATCGTCCCTGCGCCCACACATAGTCCCGTGAGGATCGAGTAATTGATGCCTGGCATCGAGGCTGTCTGATTCCAGCGACCGAGGAAACGGAGATAGCCAAGGTAGAGTAGAATCGTCAGTGCGGCCGACGCTTCCACGACGAACCCTCCCAGTCCATCGCTGATCCGGTCCGACGCCAGCTTTGTAAAAATTTGATGAGCGCCATAAAGAATCGCAGCGACGAGCGCGTACCAGAACCACCCGGCCATGAATCACGGTTGACCGGACCCTAAAGAAAGCAAAAGCAAATTGCTCGGCTCACGCTGGGAGTGCGGGATCTTCGTCCTATCGATCACAATCCACCCGGAACGCTAGATTGATGAAACCGTTGTTACGTCACTTTGTAACGCCGCATTTCCGCTGCTTGGCAGCCGCGGCGAGGCACCGCGACAAGAAGTACCATCAGCGCGACGCTGTTGTCGTCACACCCGACAAACCGGTCACGAGAAGGGCGCCTTTAATCGCATTCGCGAGCTCTTTCGCGGAACCTCTTCCCCAGTAATGGAGAAACAGTATGCGCGGATTTTCGTGGGTCATGTGCGAATGAATCGCGACGATGTTGATGCCGCCTTGGCGCAACGTTTTCAGCGCCGGTTGCAACTCATCTTCGGTAACGGCGAAATCGCCATCGACGACCGCGTTGTCGTCCGTGCCAGCGAAAGCCGCCCAGGTATTGACGCCGATTTCTTTGCCGATCTCCATCCCGTCCATCTTCGATTTCTTCCCGATCGTGAACTTCACCATTCCGTCCTTCGTTTCGCCCTGCATCGCGAAGATTTCATTCAGCGGGGCAGCGGTAATTGAACTCTTCGACGCCAACTGGCCCTTCTCTGCCATCGCTTCACCGAAGGCAGTG
>DASQPH010000136.1:0-13881 GCA_035644055.1 Chthoniobacterales bacterium | reverse complement strand
GAACTTTAGGATCGGGCCCGCGACGAGGTGCGGGAACATCGAGACGAAGCAGGAGAAATCGATGAAGTTCGACATCGCCTCGGCCTCTCCGCGATAAACGTCGATCGTGTAGCTGAGCGCCTGGAACGTGTAGAAGCTGATTCCGAGCGGCAGGACAACGCGGAAGAAAGTATCGAACTGCGCATGCCCAAGGCCGAGCGCCTGGACGAGGTTGTTGTAACTCTCGATCCCGAAGTTAAAATACTTGAAGAAGCCGAGGGTGGCGAGATTCAGCAGAACGGAGATCAGAATCGCGCGTCGTTGAGTTCGCGAACGCGGGCCGCGATGCGGCAGTTGTTTCACCGGCTTGTGCCAGACGCGCCAGAACTGCCAGGTGTTGTGCGCGATGATCAGACTGACGAGCCAGTCGATGAATGTCGTCGCGAACATGAGCGGCATGAAGCGCGGCTCGGCCCAACCGTAAAAAATGTAGCCGGTGAGAATCAGCCACGCGTTCCGCCAGCGCTGGCGCGCGCGCCAAAGCGCGTAATAGCCGAAGAGCGCGATCGGCAGAAAATAATAAACGAAAATGTGAGAGCTAAAAACCACGGCAGGTGGATCGCGCGCTCCGTCGCGCGATGGCAAAAATGGCGGCAAGAGCCGCGATTAACAAGCATCGAGCGGCGGAGCGGTCGATCCATCCCGAAACCTCGCTGCGAATTAAAAACAGCGAGCGCAGTTGAAAGAATGCGTATTAGCGCTACCGGCTTTCAACTCCAATGAGATTTTTCGTCGCGTTGTTTCTTCTCGCTGCGAGCGCGGGCCGGCTCGCGGCCCAGGACGTCGCCGCTGAGCTGGCGAAGACAGTTCAAAAATTGGAGCAGAACAGGGCTGCGGCAGTCGCGGGCAGCGACGGCTGGCTCTTCTTCGGAGGGGAGCTGCGACTGCTTTCGCTCAGCCGATTCTGGGGCAATGACGCCGCGAAAGTGAGTCGGGCGCACAAACCCGATCTTGCGGACCCGATTCCAGCGATCCTCGATTTCCAGCAGCAACTGAAGGCGCGCGGGATCGAGTTGCTGGTGGTTCCGGTTCCGCCGAAAGCTTCCGTTTATCCGGAGAAAATGGTTGCCGGTTTCGATGTGCGGGCAAAAGATCCCGCGCCGGTATTGCATCAGTTCTATGATGAATTGCGCGCCGCTGGCGTGGACGTTCTCGATCTCAGCAAGTTGTTTATCGAAAAACGCGATGACAATCGCGGCCCGGTTTTCTGCAAGACCGACAGCCATTGGTCGGGGATCGGTTGCGCTCTCGCCGGGGAAGCGATCGCGGAAAGAGTGCGCGGGAAAATTCCGAAACCGGTAACCGCCAGGAAATGTGTCGCGGAATGGAAAGAGGCCGAACGCGAAGGCGATCTTGGCACTCTGCTCGGGCGCGACGGGCATAAGTTGCCCCCGGAAAAGATTGCGGTTCAAAGCGTGAGCGAGACAGGAACCGGAGCAGCGGTTCAGGAAGATCCGAGCAGCCCGCTCTTGTTACTCGGAGACAGCCACACGCTCATTTATCACGACCGGGATTTCCTGCCCGTGCGCGCGGGACTCGTGGATCAACTGGCGTTGCAGCTGGGCTTCGCGCCCGATCTCATCGGCACGAGTGGCTCGGGCGCGACGCCGGTCCGCATCAATTTGTATCGGCGTACCGTGAAGGACCCCGCTTATCTGGCGAAAAAGAAAATGGTGGTCTGGTGTTTCGCCGCGCGAGAATTTACGGAGGCGACAGAAGGTTGGGCCAAGGTGCCAGTTGCGAAGTAAACAAGGAAGGGCGCTTTCCAAACCGCCCATAAATTCGTCGGCGGTTTGTAAACCGCCGCTCCTTGATGCTTGATCTTGACGCCACGGGCAAATAGCTGGAAACCGTTGCCGTGCTACATCGCGTCAAGCAAGTAATCACGGCCTGCCTAGGCTTGCTCCTGTCGGTCGCGCAGCTGGTGGCCGTGGAATCCCAGCCGGTCGCGCATCAATCCGACGGCGTCAGCGTTCTGATCCTCGGAGATTCGCTCGCGCTGTGCGGATTCGGTAAACGACTCGACGAACGATTCCGGCAAAGCTCGCAGGTCAAAGCCACGTTCACTTATCTCGCCTGCGGCACGAACCCGTTGAGCTGGTTGAAGGATCGACCCTATACCCACATTCAGACGCATTGCGGATTCGTCAGCATCGAATCGAATCCAGGTTCCGGTCATGTGAAAGAGTTACAGGACGTTTACGGACAGACCCGCGGGCACACCCCGACCTCGCATCCAGTGCCGAAGCTCGAAGACCTGCTCGCTGCGCTTCAGCCGGATATTCTCATCATGCAGACCGGCACGAACCTCTTCGATTTGTTCCCCGATCACAAAAGCGTGAATCCAAATCGGCATGCGTCCGAGCTCCGGAATTTTCTCGTTCCTTTCATTAACAAGGCGGTGCACACGCCATCGAACCTGCGCAAGATTTACTGGGTTGCGTCGCCGACTTCGGGTCGCGTCTCGAAAGAAATTCAGGATTTCCTTCTCCAACAAACGCGCAACGACATCGGCCACGTCGCCGAAATCATCGATAGCCGGACGCTGGTTTCCTACCCGTATCACCATATGGAGCCGGACAAGGAACACTTCATCGGCGCCGACATGGACACGTGGGCGGACAAAGTTTACGAGATCGTCGAGCGCGATCTTTCCTCGCAACAAATCGCGTCGCTGACGCCGCTCGCCCAGACAGCGATTGCGCAGGCGCCGGTGCCCGAACCGAGTGCGCCCGCGGAAAAACCAAAGGCGCAGATCCTTCAAGTCCGCGCGAAATTAATCGCAAAGACGCAGCCCGTTCCGGTGGAAGAGTTCCTGCCCTATCAGGAATTTCTCGTCGGCTATCTGTATGAAGTTAAGAACGTCATCGCCGGCGAATATCCGGAAAAACAAATCCTGGTGATGCATCCCGCCTACATCAAACTCGAGGAACAACGGCTCGGCCGGTGGAAAATCGGACGGACCTACCGGCTGCAATTGCACGAGCTCGAAAACACCGTTTGGAAAACAGTGAAATCGAAGGATGATTCCGGCTTGATCAATCTCCAGCCCTACATCCGGGTGCAGGACGAAATGAGACATCCCGACCATGCCCGTTAAGAGAGACTGGTCGAAACTACTTCAGCCGATCCTATTGCCGCTCGCCTTCATTCTCGGCATCGGCAGTTTTATCCTCGTGGCTGACGGCAAAACGAAAAAATCCTCCAAGCCGGCGCCGGACGGGCCGCCGCCGAGCATCCTCATGATCGGCGATTCGCTTTCCGTCGGAAAATTCGGCGAAGTGATCCAGATGCACCTGGCCTTGAAACATCGCGTCGCAGCCTACGCGTCGTGCGGTTCGTCGCCGGAACACTGGCTCGCCGGCGAACCGGACTTCGTCACCAAGTGCGGTTACCGCCAGCGGACGAGCGATTCCGATATCTTCACCGATTGGGTGAATGGTCGCGCACCGCGTCCGACGCGAACCCCAAAGCTGGCGGACTTGGTGCGCAAACATAAGCCGACCATTCTCGTCGTTCAGCTCGGCACCAATTGGATGGATCGCAATTTGAGCGACGAGCAAATGAACGAGTATTTGAATCGCTTCGTCGAAGAAGCGCGCCGCGGCACGGTCGAAAAAATCGTCTGGATCGCGCCCCCGGATTCAGCGCGCCTGCGCAAAACCCAGGGTCGCGTTCATCAAATCCTGCGCCGGTCCGCTTCCCGCAAAAACTTCGACATCATTGATTCGCGGAACGTGACCCATTACGTCATGGGCAAAACCGGCGGGGACGGCATTCATTATAATAGTGAATCGTCCGAAGCCTGGGCCCGCGCCATTCAGCGCGATCTCGACATTAAGATCGCGCTCAGCCGCCGCGAAGCCAAGCTAAGCAGCTTTTCGCGGGACGACGGCGCGGCGGGGAATTAGGAGGCGCCGCGCATCTGATAGCCGGCGACGAAGCCGCCGGGAATTAATCTCGGCCCGGCTCCGCGATCCCTAGTTCAGTTCGTGTGGACGTCACCGTGCCTTCATCGTCGACCGAGCGAAAATCTTGACGGCTTAAAGCCGTCAAGATTTTGAAGCGGTAGCGGAATCAGTGGCGCGCGTTTGATAGCCGGCGACGAAGTCTGTGCGGAATTTCGCAAAGCTTCCGTCTTCGATCGCGGCTCGCGCCCGTTTCATCAGATTGAGATAGAAATGAAGGTTGTGGATGCTGAGCAGCCGCAGACCGAGAATTTCTTCCGCCTTGATCAAATGCCGAAGGTAAGCGCGTGAATAACCGCGGCACGCCTCGCAAGTGCATCCTTCTTCCAGCGGACCTGTTTGAGACGTGAACTCGGCATTCTTGACATTTAACGTGCCCGCTTCGGTAAACGCCGTCCCATTCCGGGCTAGCCTCGTCGGCAACACGCAATCGAACATGTCCATTCCGCGCGCGATCAACTCGATCAATTGCGGCGGCGTACCCAGCCCCATCGCGTAACGCGGTTTGTCTTTCGGCAAATGCGGCTCGCTCCAATCGACCGCGCTCATCATTTCCGGCTCCGGCTCGCCCACGCTCACTCCCCCGATCGCGTAGCCATCGAAATCCATCGCCGCCAATGTTTGCGCGCTCGTTCGCCGCAGCTCTTCAAAGGTCGCGCCTTGCACGATGCCGAAGACCAGTTGCCTTTCTGTAGCCGCCGCGCTGTGCGCGGCGCGAGGGTTATTCGTCGCCTGTTCTCTCGCCGCCCGCAGGGCGGCGGCTACAGTTTTGCACCTCTTCGCCCAGCGATGCGTCATCTCCAAACTCCGCGCCGCGTACTCGTGTTCGCACGGCCACGGCGGGCACTCATCCAGCACCATCGCGACATCGCTCCCGAGCGTGGCCTGGATTTCCATGGCGATCCCGGGCGAAATGAAGGCCGGCGATCCATCGATGTGATTTTGAAATTGGACGCCTTCGTCCGTGATCTTGCGCAGCCTGGCCAACGAGAAAATCTGATACCCGCCGCTATCGGTCAGGATCGGCCCATCCCAATTCATGAAGCGATGCAACCCGCCGACCGCTCGAATGACCTCGAGTCCCGGCCTAACGAACAGATGATACGTGTTCCCGAGGATGATCTGCGCTTCGAGCTCACGCAGCTCCCGCGGACTGACCGCTTTCACGCTTCCCTGCGTGCCCACGGGCATGAACGCCGGCGTCTCGATGTCGCCGCGACCGGTCGTTAGGCGGCCGCGCCGGGCCCTGGAGGAAGCGTCTTTGCCGGTCAGTTCGAACATCGCGCACGAGCTTGCGACGCTGCTGGCTGATCGCAAGCGGACAATGTGGTATCTGGGAGAATGTCCGAGCCGACCCTGAGTTCTGTTGCGAGCGCGAGCGAACTGATTGTCCGTTTCGGCAACCAAATCGTGTTGGACCGAGCGACCGTGACGATTTTGGAAGGCGAGCGGGTGGGGTTGGTCGGTCGCAACGGCTCTGGAAAATCGACATTTCTCCAGATCGCGGCCGGGGTCATGAAACCAGACGCGGGCGAGTTCACTCAACGCCGCGAGATTGTGGTCGGTTACATGCCGCAGATGTTCGAACTCGACGAGCAAGCGACGGTGCATGCCAACATTCTCTCGGGCGCGCAACGCATTCTGGATTTGATCGCGGAATACGAAACTTCGCCGGCGGAAGGCGCGCGCAGCGGCATCCTGCTCGATCACATTTCGCACTTCGATGGGTGGAACCTCGAACATCGGATCAAAAGTTTGATCACGAACCTGCACGCGCCGGATCCGGAACGCATCGTCGCGACTCTTTCCGGCGGCGAAAAACGCCGGGTCGCGCTGTGCCGGGCGTTGCTGGCGCGCCCCGATTTCCTGATTCTCGACGAGCCGACGAACCATCTCGATACCGGCTCGATCGAATGGCTTGAGGATTTTCTCGCGCGCTACCAGGGCACCTGCCTTTTCGTGACCCACGACCGTTATTTTCTCGATCGCATCGCAACGCGCGTGCTCGAATTGTCCCGCGGAAAATTCTACAGCTACGAAGGCAACTACACCGATTACCTGATCGCGCGCGCCGAGCGCCAGGCGGTGGCGGAGATGCAGGAGCACAAGCGCCAGAAATTCCTGAAGCGCGAGCTGGCCTGGGTGCGCAAAGCGCCGCGCGCGCGGCGAACGAAATCGGTGGACCGGGTGGAGCGCTACTTCGAGATGGCGGGGCAGGAGGCGCCTGAAGCGGAGCTGGACGTCGATCTTATCATTCCGCCGGCGCCAAAGCTGGCGAATCGCGTGATCGAGTTGCGCGACGTCGGGATGGAACTCGGAGGCCGCACTTTATTTGAGAATCTTTCCCTGAATCTCGCGGCCGGAGAGCGGCTCGGGATTGTCGGGCGAAATGGGCTGGGAAAATCGACGCTGCTCAAAGTCATGATGCAGGCGCTGGAGCCGACGAGTGGCGCCGTGGAGATCGGATCGCGGACCGAGATCAATTACGTCGATCAAAACCGGCTCCTTCTCGATGACGCCAAGACTGTCTGGGAAGAAGTGGGCGAGGGGAGCGAATACGTGCGGCTTGGCGAGGAAAACATCACGTTGCGCGGATATCTCCGGCGGTTCCTGTTCACGGAGGAGCGCATCAACACGAAGGTTTACCAGCTCAGTGGCGGCGAGCGCAGCCGCGTGTTGCTCGCGAAAATTCTCAAGCGCGGCGGGAACGTGTTGATCCTCGATGAACCGACGAACGATCTCGATCTCGGAACGCTGAGGTTGCTGGAGGAGGCACTAGTCGCTTTCGGCGGCAGCGTCATCGTGGTCAGCCACGACCGTTATTTTCTTAATCGCGTTTGCACCGCGATCCTTGCTTTCGAAGGCCAGCGGGTTGTGAGCTACAACGTCGGCAATTACGATTACTATTTGGAGAAGAGCGAAAGTTGTAGGGCAAGCGCACCGCTTGCCGATCACGCGACGGCAGGCGATGCGCCTGCCCTCCAATTGAAAAGTCCGAAGCCGCGTAAACTGAAATACAAAGAGGAGCGCGAGCTCGCAGGAATGGAGTCGGCGATCCTCGCTGCCGAAAATGAAGTGGCGCGAATCGAAGCGGTCTTTGCGCAACCGGATTTCTACGTCACCCACGCCGCCGAGCTGACCACGCTGGAAAAAAAGCTCCGCGCCGCGCGCGATGAAGTCGCGCGCCTTTACGCGCGCTGGGCCGAGCTGGGCGAAGCCGCGACCGCGACCACGCGTTGATAGGTTCCCTCCGGCTGACTTGCCCAACGCGGTAGGGAGAATCCGATTGCCAGGCGCGGGCGCGAAGGCCTATACGTCTGAAATCCGCGCTATGAAATGGCTGGCAATCCCCCTATTCGCATCTATTGCCCTGACCGTTTCCACCGCCGCCTCGGCCGATCCGGTCATCACCAAGGAAGTGGCACTCAAAGCGATCGGCTTTTTCAGGGATGATCCGCTTTCCGAGGATGGCCGTGGCGCCGCTGCCATTATCGTCCTCTTCGTCGAAAAGAGTCCTGACGTGGTAGTGGACTTGAATAGAAAGGCATTTCCGGTATTTGGCGCTCCGGGGGTCTCGCAAAAGATACAAGTCTTTTGCTGGCGGCGTTTGCGGCAGGGAATCTCGATTCCCAGCTTTTGCGCGGAGTGAAAAAGGACGAACCGTATGCCGGCGATCTGCAAATGATCCAAACCTACCGGCAGCTGCAGCGAAAGAACCCGAAACTGAAGATACCGGCCATCGAGAAGATGGCGGAGATGGAGCAACGTGGAGAGCTCAAGCGTTATCTCTCGTCGAAGTAGTCGTAACGTGGCTGGCGTTCCTAATATGAGGGCACTGAGCATCCTGCTTGCGCTCTTGATCCTCTTACCCCCAGCCAACGCGATCGCCAAAGAAACCCGGCAACGAGTAACCGATACTCGCGCCATATTTCCCAGCCGTATCGGCCTCTTCGCTCGACGTGGACGGGTCGAATCGGACAATGCCGGCGATCCGCTCGCGCACTACTGGGCTGGATCGTTGGTGCTCGCGAGTGCGTATTATTATCGGACGAGCGGACACACCCTGGAGCGCGAGTATTCCGATTGTAAAGATCAGGTGAAGATCAATTCACCGAGCGCCCGGCTTATCTCCGATTCGGCATTTTCGGTCTCGGGGCACCGGGGGAGACGCGCGATCTTCACTGCTCAAAAAGGACCTCTGGCGGAAGGGGGGCCCGCGAAATCGCAACTGTTGATTTTCGCGGTGGGCGATCGGTTTCTGAAATTCCGCATCACCTATCCGATGGCCCACGCCGAACGATCGGAAACGGAAATCGACGTCTTTTTGCGTTCGTTTCCCTGGCCGAAAGCTTGAAGCGGTTCAATTGATGCGGTGCGGCCGGCCCATCCAGACTTCGGCGCCCGGGGAATAATTCGCGCTGACCGGTTCCGCCGTTTTCCACCACGGGCCGGTACTGGCCATGAGCGTGTCGGCAGTGACTTCGATTTCAGCCGGTGCTTGCTTCCACGGCGAGTGCCAGACGCGAAAGAAGCGGGCGCGCTTTCGCTGCTGAGTGAAGGCCGTGTAACGCTCGAGCATGAATTCAGGCAGGGATCCGGGTTCGCTCGGAGCAAAAGAGCTGTCCGTCACGTTCCCCTGATAGGTTAGCCGTCCTTCGCGTGCCTCGACCGTTCCGCGGATATCGCCGCGAACGCGCGCGTGATCGTAGATCAGTCGTCCGAACTTGTACGGCAAACCAAAAGTCCGCGGTCCGAGATGGACGCTAAGCGGATTCGAGAGCCATTCGGCGAGAAAATAGATGCCGGGTTCGCCGCGATGGCGGACATAAGTGCGGACGTTGAGAAATTCGTGGGTGGCGATCGGCTTGAAAAGCCATTCGCCGAGACGACCGCCAATTCTTGGCCGCATTCGCGACAACGTGAACGCGACAATGCTGACGAAAGCGCGGCCCTGCCGCAGGTCGAGTTCGAAAGGCACATCGAGTTGGAGTGCAGCTGGATCGGCCTCGTAATGGATGAAGACTGCGCGATCCCAGCGCGCGTAAAACATCGGCTCGCCGCGGATTGCGAGCATCCGCCGCCGCGCTTCGTCATTCGACGTAGTACGATTGGCGGCGACGCTCTCCATGGTCGATCAACGCGCTTGTCGCGTGGTTAATGGCGAGAGGGACCAGACGGTATAAGCGCACGCCGTCAGACAAAGATCTTTGATCAGCGCGCCGTAGGGATCGGTGAGCATCGACGGGTTCGCCATTGCGACCAGAATGATGAGGACCCACATGCCGAGCGTCGCGATCGCCACTGACAGACGTTGGGCGATGCCGATCAGCAACCAAACGGCGAACGCGATCTGGGCCGCTCCCAGTAATTGAAGAAAGAATTCCGGCGTCCCGAAATAAATGCCGGATCGCCGAACGAGCTCGACTTCATCCGGCCGAACAAAAATCAGTTTTGGAACGAGGCCTTCGTACAGCCAGACTGCGCCTAATGAGAGCCGGCAGATGGTGACCGCGCGTTTCATGTCAATGCGGCCGTGAAGTAAACCGCAGCGAAAGCGCCGTAGCCGAGAAAAAGCGTCCAATGGATCAGCGCCCGCCCGCGGTCGCCGCGCCAATGGACCGCGCTGTAATGCGTCCATTGCATCAACGAGCGGATCGCCCAGAAAGATCCGATCCCGATCGCAAGCCAGACGCACATCGGCTGGGCAGCGGTCGCGATTTCGCCGGCGAAACGCCAGGTCAGAACGCCGAAAATCGCGAGCGTGATCGAGATGAAATAGACATGGATCTGGAACACTTCCCGAATGAGCAACGGCATCGCGTTGAGATCGCGCCGCCAGTTCATGATTCGGACCAGGAAGAGATTGAGCACCACGACCCCAAGCTGGGCGAGCGCGGCGAGGCGCAGGAAGAGTACGAGGTTGAGTAGCTTCATTTTGGGTAAAGAGAGGCGAACGCCTCACGCAGGTTGGGAAACTGGAAATCGAATCCGTGTTTGACGAATCGTCTGGGCACGCACCGCGTGCTCGTGAGCGCGAGCTGACCATTGGTTCCGATGAGCCACGCGCCGGCTCGCGCGAAGGGGGACGGAACCGGCGGGCTCCACGGACGATGCAACGCGCGGCGAAGCTCACGCATGAATTCGTTATTGATTATCGGCCGGGGCGAGGTGGCGTTGAAGACGCCGGATAATTCCGGCTGTTCGATGGTCGATACGAACATCCTCACGATATCCACGACCTGGATCCAACTGATGAACTGCTGTCCGTTGCCGACCGCGCCGCCGAGGAACCAGCGAGTAAGCTTTTCCAGCATCGGAAGTGCGCCGCCGTCTCGGCCCAGGACGACGCCAAGCCGCAAAACGATCTTGCGCGTAGCCGGCAAATCCAGCGCATCGAACGCGCCTTCCCATAACCGGCAAACTTCCGCCGGGAAATCGTTGCCCGCCGCAGAGTCTTCATCGGCGACGCGATCGCCGGTATCCCCGTAGTAGCCAACGCCGCTTGCCTGCACGAATACTTTTGGCGGCGCCGCGCAACGCGCAATCGCTTCGCCCAACGCGCGCACGGAATCGACCCGCGAGCTGATTATTTCGCGACGATTTTCTTTAGTATGCCGGCAGTTGATGTTCTTGCCGGTGAGATTGACGACTGCTTCTGCTCCCTCCAGCGCGCGCGCCCACTCGCCGACATGCTTTCCGTCCCATTGGAGGTCCGTCGCGCCGCGGCCGAGGACGAGCGGCTCGTAACCCTTCGCTCGCAGCGCCGGAACGAGTGCGCTCCCGACGAAACCACTGCCGCCCGCGAGAATGATGCGTTTCATAGCGGGTGCAGATTGAGGGCTGCGCAGCCGTAAATAAAGACCAGCGCGCTGAAGAGAAACGTCAGCCCGTGATAGCCAACGCGCCGAAATATCGTGGTAAGAAACGGTCCGGCGTCGAAAACGAAAAACTGCACGACCAATCGCACCAGCCAGAAAAGCGCAATCATCGCGCAGACCGAGCGGGCAAGTGGACCGGCTGCGGCGAGTTCATCAGATCGAAGAAGCGTTAGCGTTCCAAACGAAATGATGACGAGGACAATGAAGCACCCGTAGACCCAGAACAGCCGGCGCAGAAAGGGATGAAGCGATGCAAGATTCGCCCGCCAGTCCAGCATTCGCGGAGTCAGCGCGCTCGCGATCAGAATTACGAAGTGCAAACCACCGCCGATGATCAGCCACGTTTTCATAGCGCTCCGATCGCGTGCATAAACGGAATGATCACGCGCCTGACGAACGGTGGATGGAAAAGCCAAAACGCTGGTCCGGCGACGACGAGCATCGTGAAAAGCCAACCGCGCAAAATTGCCGTTTTTCGCTGCACCAGCACAGCCAGTCCCTGGAGAAGAAAATAACCGGTCGGCAATCCAAAACCCGCGCCGGCGGGCAGCGAAATCACCAGCTCGTGGATCAGTCCGGAGAGGGCGAACGCCGAAAGCGTAGCCACGACGACTCCTGCTCGACGCGCCATTGGTCGGAAAACCAGACCGAGCGCGAGATCGTTGAACGCGCCATTCCAACGGCGGCCCCAGAACTCCGCGACGGAAGTGGAGCGCAACGGCGCGTCCATGATCGGCCGAGCATCGACCCGCAACGCGCGCCAACCGACGCTCAGGAGCGCGAACAAGCCAAAGTGAAGAATCAGAATCATGCCGACCATTCCGATCCAGCCGACGAGAATCGGATCCTGTGCGCGTCGAGCGATCGTAAAAAGAAGGACTGCGCCGAGCAGAATTCGAGAAATTGCCAAGGCAGCAGTCTTGAACATTGTCGAACGGCGCAGCGCAGGAGCGAGATCCGGTGAGAGAAACCGAGAAAAGTCCATTCCGGGCCACGCGAAGAGATAAGCGACACTGCGAAACGGGCAGACCGGTCCGTTTCGATTCGCCGCGATCCCGAGGGTGAGCCATTTGCATCCGAAGAAAATCGCGAAGGCCATTGTCCACATGAAGCCCCACCCAGGCAGGATTGGCTTTGTGGCGAGCGCGAGCAGCGGAAGGACAGCCAAAGCGAGCCAGCGCGTCCGCGCGGGCAGCGAGGGCGTTGCAGTCCGGTTGATCGCGCAGGTGCGGTGAGCGGCAATCCAACGATATCCGCGATCCAGCAAAGCATGAATGGCTGGAACTCGGGCGATTGATGCAAACGGTGCAGCCCACCAAAGTTGACGAGCCAGGAAAATCACGGCGTCGGCGCCGCCGAATAGCTGGCGGTCTGCGGTGAGCACTCGCATTTCTTCGAGCGCCTGTTCTCCAGTTAGGTTGAGTCGCTCCTGGATCCACTCGCGCTGGAGCGGTTCGAAATAAAATCCGCGTTTGCCGAAGAGGTGTTCAAAACGGAGGGCGAGATCGCGACAGAATCTGCAGTCCTCGTCGAAGGAGATCCAGCCGCGGAAGGGAACCGATTCCGCTGGTTCTGTTATTTCTGTCAGCTCAGAAATCATTGGATAAATTTTTTTAGGCCGCAGCTCTGATCCCCAGAAGTTTGAAAGCCTTGTCTCCGAGCTTCGCCAGCTTTAGGACGGCGGGCGTGGGAAGTTTCTCCATCTGCTCGTAAGCGTTGGTAGCGATCTCGAAGAAATTCACGAGATCGTTCAGGCGTTCGCGCGTATGGGACGACGCGGCCTTCGGTTTGTTCGATTCCGCGATGCAGTCGCGCAAGACCCGCAAAGTCGGCTCGATCTCCCGCCTTTTCCTCTCACGGGCGATGATCCGAAACATGGCGAAGACGTCCTTCATCGATTCGAAATGATCGCGGCGATCGCCGATGACGTGAACGACTCGGACGATGCCCCAGTTCTGGAGCTCATGCAGGCTGGTGCTGATATTAGAACGGGCTACGCCGAGCGTTTTGACGATCTCGTCCGCGGGCAGCGGCTTCTCGGAGAGGAAGAGAAGAGCGTGAACCTGGGCGACGGTGCGATTGATCCCCCAGCGGGTCCCCATTTCGCCCCAATGGAGGATGAATTTTTGGGCGACTGGCGGCAGGTCTTTCATTTGTTCGGTCTTTTCTGTCTAGACAGAAATTAGAGAAAGTTTTGCGCCCTGCAAGCGAAAAGTTTGGCTTTCGGTTCCCACCGAAAATCCGCTGAAAATATTGTTGCGGGGTCAGGATTCGTTCCTATATTGCCCGCTCTCCGCATCAGGTGCGTAGGATGTGCGTGGGAAGACGGACGCGCCGGCCTGTGCGGTTTTTTTGTCGCCCGGATTTGAAGATCGGGCGGCTTTTAATTTAACGAAATGCCAACAATCAATCAGCTTATTCGCAAGGGACGAAAGAAGGTCTCGGTGAAATCCAAATCACCGGCCCTGAAAAATTGTCCCCAGCGCCGCGGCGTTTGCACGCAGGTCATGACCCGCACGCCGAAGAAGCCCAATTCCGCCCTGCGGAAAGTGGCGAAAGTGCGGTTGACGAATGGCCAGGAAGTGATTGCCTACATTCCGGGTGAAGGGCACAACCTGCAGGAGCACTCGATCGTGCTCGTGCGCGGAGGCAGGGTGAAAGATTTGCCGGGCGTGCGCTACCACATTGTGCGTGGCACGCTCGACGCGCTCGGCGTCGATGGACGCAGGCGCGGTCGCTCCAAGTACGGAGCGAAGCGCCCGAAGGGTGGCGCGGCGGGTGGAGGCGGCGCGGCGAAAGCTGCGCCCGCAGCGGCCAAGGAAGAGAAAAAGTAAATTTGAACAACACGATCACGAATGTCGCGACGGAGGAGAGTTTACAAAAAAGAGGAGCGCGTCGATTCCCGTTATGGGAGTCCGGCGGTGGCCCGGCTCATCACCACCGTGATGAAGCGCGGCAAGAAATCGCTCGCGGAACGAATCGTGTACACCGCGATC